>JBDRBG010000053.1:0-3699 GCA_043823005.1 Candidatus Omnitrophota bacterium | reverse complement strand
TCAAGAAGGTTATTGATTAAAACTTCCATACTCTCATTACTCAGATTGTGTTCAATCTTCTGGTCAAAAAGGTTACCTATGAAAAGAGATAGTTTAAAGCCTAAAGAATCTCCTTCTTTATGAAAATCCGGGTCGCCGTCTTCTTTTTCAAAACCGGCTCTTCCGACCATGCTTGAGACCTGTTTGACAAATGTATTAAATTGTTTATCGTTTAGTCCCGCGAAAAATTTGTACATGTATAACGCGTTAGCTAAAAAGCGTTCCGCGGGCACGTCAAAATCTATTTCTTTACCGAGAATTTTCGCGGCTATCCATTTGGTCTCTTTTAGGACTTCTGTGTCAAAAAGATAAAATTCAAATGCTTCGTCTTTTAAAATATTCCCAGCTGAATCTTCAACTGTCGCGACTGCTTTCCAAGTGCCGGAAGGAACATTCTTTATTATCAAATCTTTTCTTCCTTCTAAATCTTTTTTGTCTTCCAAATCTTCAAGAAGGGTTATTGTATCGCCTTTCACGCGTTTGTAATCGTAACTAATAATTGTATCCGGCACACCTTTAACGGGCGGCTTTATGGTTTTCGTCAAAAACCTGCCGCTGTAAAAGCTAGGACCCATTACAAGTTCTTTGCCAAATCCATAGATGTTTTCCCCCTGCTGAGATTTTTCCCTCAATACGGTCCAAATATCTTTCCTATCAAGATAGGGTTTCCTAAATACGTAATATGTTCTTTCGGATACTACTTGGGCTTTATCTTTAAGTTCACTACTTTTTATTTTTTTGTCCGCGCGGCGCAATACTTCGTACATTTCTTTTTTACCGCGATCGTATTTGAAGTCTACCGTCTCGTTTCGCTTGTAATCTTCTATGTATTTTGATAGGATTTTTCCATACGCGTCATAACGATACTTTGTCATCCTAACAACATTGCCCTTAGCATCATATTCAAATGTAGTTCCTTTTCTTTCACCATGCGTGCCTTGAATGTCATCACTTACCTCCTCCTTGCACACAAACCGACTAGCTGTTTGTTTATCATCCGGTTTTAGAGCGGGAGCGGGCTGAAACACGCCACTTGGGTTAACCTGCGCGGGTACGAATACCGGAAGATCAGCGGCGCTGACTTTACCTTGAAGAGTGATAATACTTAACCCCCAGGTAAAAAACCTTAAAACTTGTGAAATTACCCAGCGAAAACCTGTTGGCATAGCTGTTGAAACCGTGTTTTTAGAAGAAGCATTCATTAGCCCAGAGAGAGAGCCGTTAGACGCGACCGAAATACCGCTAGGCTCTTGTATACTTGCCTGTTTTTCCAATTCTTTTGTCAAAATTGACAGGAAAGTAGATGCAAGTTTATCTTTTTTTTCTTTTGGAGCGTCCAATTGTAAAGATTGTTTTGCCGCGTCAGTTAAAGGTACTTCTATAGTTACATTGTAAAGTGGAAGTTTGGTACGCGCGTTCATAATGTTTGTAGTAATTGTCTGGCGACCTAAAGACGCGTCATACAGGCCGTTATTGTTGAGATTTGTTTTTATTTCCACGCTTACAATAACGTCTTTGTATCGCCTTTCACTCCCGTCTCTTAAAGTTACGGCATACTGGTCATACTTGGACACACGATGATCCGTCAATATAAAAGGGTTGCCCTGCTTATCCTTTACTGTATTCCTTAACGCGTCATCGTATCTCTGTGAAAACACAAGATCCCATCTATACGCGTCTATGTATTCGTATTGTTCCCTTAGAATAAACGTATGATTTCTTTCGACAGTTACGTTGATATATTTTTTGTCACCTCTATATTCGTTCCAAGATTTTGTAATTGTTTTCTCGATATTATCGAGAGCATAAGCGTATACAAATTCATCTTTGTCCTCATGAACAGGATTGTTTTTAAGAATACCTATTTCTTCATAGAGCGGTGCGCCGAGATATTCAGAATAACCTACTTTATGGTACAATCTGCACCCTTCAGGGATAGCGACATCTTTTGGGATTTCAACGTTAATTATTTCTCCATACGCGTTTTTATAAGAATATTCGTTTTTATCTTTTTCTATTTCCCATGAGTATAACGTTTCGCTTGCCCTCCCAGTTTGACTAATTGTACACACGCTTTCAAGACACCTGCCTGTTCCGTCGACAACTGAGATTCTTATATATTCGCGGCCTCTTGCGTCAAGCCCGGTTTCAAAAGCGTTAAGCGTTTTACCATCGGCGCGAAGTGTATAAGAAATATCTTTACGCGTTCCGTCTCTCAAATCTTCATGTGTAAGAAGTTTTACTCTTTTTTTCAAAAATGAATATTTTCGGCTATCTACATAAGTGCGGTTTGTTACAAATTCGTCACCTCTACCGGAGGTTTCTTTTAACAGATTAGCCTCTTTATCATAAACAAGTATCCGCCTCTGTCCGTATTCGTCCCATTCATCCGCATATATTGTGTTCAAATCCCGGTCTTCCGCATATACTCCCTGTTTTAACATATACGTTTCATCCATACCGTAAGTATTAAAAATAACTACCTTTCCTCTTTCAGGAACAAAAATATCTTTACCGTTTATGGAAAGAACTTCGTCCTGGTCAATATATCTAACTTCGCGCCTTGTGATTTTACCTACATTGTCATGCTCTTTTTCAAGAGTAGGTCGGTTTAACTCATCATGGCGACTAAATTCTGTTCGGTATTCAGTAACCAAATCTACTTTTTCAACAATACCGCCTTTTGAGTTAAGCATCTCTCTTTGAGGGTGTTCTCCTACCATAAGCGACAGTTTCTCTTTTGGCATGTTCGCAGTTCCATGAAACTCTTTTATTTCCGCGTCTCCCAAAAACACATCATCGGAATCATAAAACTTTTCATGCCCAGGTCTTTTTTGGGCATCATGCTGAGAAAAACGTTTTCGAGTGCCAAAAACTAAATCTTTCTGGTCTACAATCCTTGAATCTACTGTAAAACTGTCCTCTGTCTCGGGCATTCCTGGTTTTCGTGTTCGCTTTATGCTGGGCACATTGGTAGGTTTGCCGGTATAAGGACAAATGTGATATTTGAGTATCTCCGCCTCAGAAAGAAACGCATTGTCTCTATCATATTCAGCTTCATATCCGGGATTACCATATTCGTCATGATTCGAAAAGGTTTTGGAATAACCCATCTCTTCATTAACAAGACGTTGAATCTCATATTTGCGCGTAGCCGGGTTATACTTATGTTCATATCTTTCTATTACTCTCTGATTTCTGTTATCAATGTTACCACTCTTATCAATGATAACGCCTTTAACTTTAAGGTAAGAAGGTTCAAGCTCGCCAGTTTCAGCATCAAGGACTCTGTTGACAAATGTTTTCCCATGTAAAGAAACGTCCGAATGTGAATCTGTGTTACACATATAAACCAAGTCACCTATGCGCCCAATATCACAAATACGAGTCCCTTTATACTTTGTCACTTTACCTTTTTCGTCTGTTTCAAAAGCGCCTTGATATTTATGCCGAAGTTCCAAACGCCTTAATCCGGTTTCTTCATCCGCCGCATACTGCGCGATATAAAAACCCGGTTCTTGTTTCAAATCTTCAATAAATATCCTGCCGTCATCATCTTCCCCAAAACGTTTTGTTCGGTCTTCCGTTTTTATCAGACCTTCTTTCATTGGCTGTATCCTGCCAAAATACTCTTCTATCTGGCGAAGCTGTGCGCCAACC
>JBDRBG010000052.1:0-6133 GCA_043823005.1 Candidatus Omnitrophota bacterium | reverse complement strand
ATACATCATAGCATTGGCTTTTATGATCATAAGCCGCGCGCGAAATGGAATTAGTTCGTTCAGATAATCACTCATCGCGAAGTTATAAGTAATTTCAGAACGGTTATACTCAATGCCATTGTCCGACGCTTCACGTCTACGCTCTAGGTATTGAATAAAAGCGTTATTGTCTATATTCGATTCTTCCTGGTTCAGGATATAATCAACAAAGAATTCTCCCATTTCTTTAAACTTTACCGTTTTTTCCAGTTCTGACATGGATTCATCAGGAACCCTCTCTTCAAGAAAAGCTCTTATTCCAGGAGTCATCGCGTAGTCTTCATTACCGGGCTTCTTCACGCGTTTATCATATTCTTCTTGCAAACCTTTAATAATAATTTCACCGGTTTTTGCGGGATCTTTCGCGTATTTACTAAGATGCGTCAACAAAGTTTCAACTTTCTCATCTATGTTTTCGTCTTCATTTTTTACAATTTTCGAAAGCTCCTGCTCAAAGCGCAAATAGGTCTTTTTCATCCTGACCAATATCTTTTTCTTTATGCGAGCTGTCATCTTTACAATATCATTGGGTTTCACATCTTTGGAGATCATTAAAGCGTGAATATCCTCCGTAATTTCATTTCCAAGTAAATCTTCACGGCCACGCGTTAAAGGATCGCTTCCCATAGCAAGCCTGCGTTCTGGCGTTAATTCAATCACTTCATCAAGCATTTCTATAACATCTTCAAAAGAATTAGTTACGGGTTTGTAACTCAAATATTTTTGGGTTATTATTTCATTGCGCTGTAAAAACGCGTTTTTAAGCTCAATCCAAAAAGTTATCGCGTCTTTATCTTTCAAAGCTTCTAGAAGCAATGCGACTGTTGGCTTATCTTTGGAACACTCGACCATTTTTTTTATAACATTTTGTACATTATCATCGGTATATCCTCTTTTACTAAACTGGTCAGCGGCCTTGTTAATATCTTCTATGGTAAAACCATTTTCCCGAGCATTATCACCCAGATATTTGTACACATCTTTAAAATCAGACAGCCCGACAGTTTTAGCGTCTAACTTTTTAAGAAATGTTTCCAACCTACCGCCGGTAATATTTATTGATTCTATGTCATCAATAACCTTAACATCCTCAACTTTTGAACGATAAAGAAGTTCAGCCATATATCGAGCTCTTTCATCACGTAATTGTTTGAGCTCTACTAATTGCCTAACAGCATTTATCTCACGGCCCTTAAGCGCGGCAGATACTTCTTCTTTAGGCAAAAACTCAGTATTATCTTTTAACGCTTTTTCAAGTTCTCCACTACCGCTACCGTCACAGGTAAAACCCTTGTTTAAACTGGCGTTAATTGCCTTAAAATGCCGTCTCTGCCAATCGGAAATTTTCTGCCAAAGAGTAAGAGGCTTATTTGTAAGGGGCACCTTAGATTTAGCAAAAAGTATCGGCAATAAATTCTGATATAAGCGGTCTTCTATGCCGGCAGTTATTTGTTCCGCTTTTATTTCCCGTTCCTTAACAATTGCTTCTAAAGCTTCGACCTTATCAAGTTGTTCCAGCACATATTCGTCAAACGCTTCTTTGCGTTCTTTGTTCTGCTTCCACCCTTGTTCGCGATTTTTAAGTTCATCCGTAAGTTCCGTAATTGGTTTTCCGTCAGCGACTTGTCTACTCATTTGGATTAGTATTGAAGCGCGAGTAAAAACACCGTCGCCACTCAAAGCGTTTAATGAGTCTTCGATATACGCGATAGCGATTTTAAGGGGATAATTGACTGTAAGATATTCCGTAATAGTTTGTTTTTCGATAAGCTGTCTTTCTTCCAAAGGCAAAGCCGAAGATTCCAGTTTTTTTCTTAAGTCAGCTACCTTCCGTTCAGATTCTTTAAACTGAAACCTGTAGGCGACAAGAAAATTACTTATTTCTTCCAGCTTTTTGGCTTTTTGCTGAACATATTCTTCTCTTTTGGTTGTATCTTTCTCACTTTGTATTAACGCTGTTATTCTATTAAGTTCTTTCGAAAATTTATTCGCGCCAGGTTGCACTTCGCTAATATATTCAAGCGCTTTTTCCAAACCTTGTTTCTGCGTTTTAAGGCGAAACTCTTCATCTTCTTCCAGTTTCTTTTCGCCCGCGCCTAAAGCCGAGTTATCGTCAAGCGTTTTTTCGATTGAGCCCATCTGATACATAATATCTTTTTCATACGAATCAAAAAGCGCGGAAAAATAGTCTTTAACGGCTATATCGGAACTAAGTTTTTTATACTCCTTGTAAGATTTTTTAATTTTCGCGGGTTCTAATTTTTTTTCACGGCTTTTCTTTATCGCAGAGACATCTGATTTACCGTCTTCTCCATAAGCAAATACCCAAAACCAGTTACCGATGTCCTCGGCATTGCGATAATTTAATGTAGGCAGGTTCGCGCTACTCTCAGAATCAAGAAGGTTATTGATTAAAACTTCCATACTCTCATTACTCAGATTGTGTTCAATCTTCTGGTCAAAAAGGTTACCTATGAAAAGAGATAGTTTAAAGCCTAAAGAATCTCCTTCTTTATGAAAATCAGGGTCACCATCTTCTTCTTCAAAACCGGCTCTGCCGACCATGCTTGAGACCTGTTTGACAAATGTATTAAATTGTTTATCGTTTAGTCCCGCGAAAAATTTGTACATGTATAACGCGTTAGCTAAAAAGCGTTCCGCGGGCACGTCAAAATCTATTTCCTTACCGAGAATTTTCGCGGCTATCCATTTGGTCTCTTTTAGGACTTCTGTGTCAAAAAGATAAAATTCAAATGCTTCGTCTTTTAAAATATTCCCAGCTGAATCTCCAACTGTCGCGACTGCTTTCCAAGTGCCGGAAGGAACATTCTTTATTGCTACATCTTTTCTTCCTTCTAAATCTTTTTTGTCTTTCAAATCTTCAAGAAGGGTTATTGTATCGCCTTTTATGCGTTTATATTCATAACTAATGATTGTGTCCGGCACACCTTTAACGGGCGGCTTTATGGTTTTAGTCAAGAATCTGCCACCGTAAAAACTGGGATCTATCACAAGTTGTTTGCCAAACCCATAGATGTTTTCACCCTGCTGTGATTTTTCCCGCAACACGGTCCATATATCTTTTCTGTCAAGATAAGGCTGGCGAAATACATAGTATGTTCTTTCAGATACTACCCGGGCTTTATCTTTAAGTTCATTACTTTTCACTTTTTTGTCCGCACGGCGCAACACTTCGTACATTTCTTTTTTGACGCGGTCGTATTTAAAGTCTACCGTCTCGTTGCGTTTGTAATCTTCTATGTATTTTGACAGGATTTTTCCATACGCGTCATAATGATACTTTGTCCTCCTGACAACATTACCTTTAGCGTCATATTCAAATATGGTTCCTTTTCTTTCACCATGCGTGCCTTGAATATCTGCGCTTACATCTTCTTTGGACACAAACCGACTAGCTGTTTGTGTATCATCCGGCTCTGGAGCGGGCGCTGGCATAAACGCGACAGTTGAATCGGTCTTGTGAACAAATACCGGAAAATCAGCGGCACTGACTTTCTTTGGTAACGTGATGATATTTATACACCAGGTGAAAAGCCTTAAAACTTGTGCCATTACCCAGCGAAAGCCTGTGGGCATAACTGTTGAAACCGCGTTTTCAGACGATAAATTCATTAATCCGGTGAGTTCCCCGTTCGAAGCAACCATAACGCTATTGGCAGTCTCTTGTATACTTGCCTGTTTTTCCAATTCTTTTGTCAAAATTGACAGGAAAGTAGATGCAAGTTTATCTTTTTTTTCTTTTGGAGCGTCCAATTGTAAAGATTGTTTTGCCGCGTCAGTTAAAGGCACTTCTACGGTTACATTGTAAAGCGGAAGCTTGGTGCGCGCGTTCAAAACATTTGTAGTAATTGTCTGGCGATTGAGGCTAGCGTCATAAAGACCGTTATTATTAAGATTCGTTCTTGTTTCTACACTCACGATAACGTCTTTATATGTCCTTTTGCTTCCGTCTCTAAAAGTTACAAGATATTCGTCATATTTCGCCACACGATGATCCATTAAAATAAAGGGTTTACCTTGTTTATCCTTTACTCTGTTCCTTAACGCGTCATCATATCTCTGTGAAAACACGAGATCCCATTTATAAACATCTACATATTCGTATTGTTCTTTTAAAGCAAGCGCGCCATTTCTTCCTACGGTTATATTGATATATTTTTTATCACCCTTGTATTCGTTCCAGGATTTTGTAATTGTTTTCTCGATATCATCAAAAACATAACTATACACGAATTCATCTTTGTCCGGATTTATTGGATTGTTTTTAAGAATACCTGTTTCTTCATAAAGCGGCGCGCCGAGATATTCAGGATAACCTACTTTATGGTACAATCTGCACCCTTCAGGAATAGTTACATCTTTCGGGATTTCAACATTAACGATTTCTCCATCCGCGTTTTTATAAGAATATTCGTTTTTATCTTTTTCTATTTCCCAAGAATATAACGTCTCGCTAGATCTCCCGGTTGGATTGATCGTACACACGCTTTCAAGATACCTGCCTGTCCCGTCAACAATCGAATGCCTTGTATATGCACGGCCCCTTGCGTCAACGCCGGTTTCTAAAGCAGAAAACGTCTTACCGTCCGCGCGAAGTGTATAAGAAATATCTTTACGCGTACCGTCTCTCAGGTCTTCATGAATAAGAAGCCTTACTTTTCTTTTGAGAAACGGATATTTTCGTTTGTCTACATAAGTACGGTTTATTACAAATGCATCTCCTCTTCCGGAAGTTTCCACTAACACCTTAGCCTCTTCATCATAAACAAGTATCCGCCTCTGTCCATATTCGTCCCATTCATCCGCGCATATTGTGTTCTGGTCCTTATCTTCCGCGTATATCCCCTGCTTTAATATATACTTTTCGTCAAGATCATAAGTATTAAATACAACTACCTTGCCTCCTTCAGGCACAGAAACATCTTTACCGTTTATAGGCAATATCTCGTCATGGTCAATGTACTTAACTTCCCGCTTTGTGATTTTGCCTATATCATCGTACTCTTTTTCAACAGTCGGCCGGTTTAACTTATCATGACCGCTAAATTCTGTGCGGCATTCAGTAACCAGATCAACTTTTTTAATAATACCGCCTTTTGAATTAAGAATCTCTTGCTCGGGATGTTCGCCTACCGGACGCCATTCTTTCTTTCGGGGCATATTCGTTTGGTTCCAGAAATCTTTTATTTCCGCGTCACCCAGAAACTCATCATCTTCATCATAAAACTTTTCATGCCAAGGCCTTTTATTAGCGTCATGTTTTGAAAAATATTTTTTACTACCGTTTTCTAAATCCTCTTGTTTTATAATCCTGGAATCCTTCTCAAAAACATCTTTAGTTTCATGCATGCCAGGTTTACGTGTTCTTTTTGTCGCAGGAACATTGGTGGGTTTGCCTGTATAAGGACAAGTGTGATACCCTAATATATCAGATTCAGAAACAAACCCACTATCGCCGTACTGCGCTTCATAGCCTGGATTCCCATCGTTATCCCACCCTGAAAACGTTTTCGAGTAACCCATATCTTCATTTTTAAGACTTTGAATTTCATATTTGCGCGTATTCGGGTTGTACTTATGCTCATAGCTTTCTACTATTACCTTGTCTTTCTCGCCAATAACGTTACCATTTTGATCAACTGTCACGCCCTCAACTTTCAGAAAAGAAGGTTCAAGTTCTCCTGTTTCGGGGTCAAGAACTTTATTGACAAATGTTTTCCCATGTAAAGAAACATCCGGGTGTTCATCTGTGTTACACATATAAACCAAATCACCAATACGCCCGATATCGCAAATGCACACTCCAGTGTAGCTCACCACTTTACCGTTTTCATCTGTTTTAAACTCACCTTGATATTTATGCCGGAGTTCTAAGCGTCTTAATCCGGTTTCTTCGTTCTCTGTGTACTCGGCAATATAAAAACCAGGTTCCTGTTTCAAATCTTCAATAAATATCCTGCCGTCATCATCTTCCCCAAAACGTTTTGTTCGGTCTTCCGTTTTTATCAGACCTTCTTTCATTGGCTGTATCCTGCCAAAATACTCTTCTATCTGGCGAAGCTGTGCGCCAACC
>JBDRBG010000051.1:0-36197 GCA_043823005.1 Candidatus Omnitrophota bacterium | reverse complement strand
AACTTTACTGTGCTGAGACTTAAACAAGCAATAAAGAGGTTGATTTTATGAGAACACAGAGGGGAGGGAGTAAGAAAGTTTCTAACTTCTTAATACTAAAAGATTTCTCTGTGTTCTCTGTGGTTAACTTTTGACAATACGTGAATGTAACGAAGGAGTTAAAATGATGACAAAAAAACAGACAATAGTTCCAAACGAAAGGATAGAAAATAAGATTTTTCTGATTCGTGGACAAAAAGTTATGATAGATAAAGATCTTGCGGAACTTTACGGTGTTGAAACAAAATATCTGAAACGACAGGTGAGGCGCAATATTGACAGGTTCCCGAAAGACTTTATGTTTCAGTTATCAAAGAGTGAATTAAATAATTGGAGGAGTCAATTTGTCACCTCCAATTCTAGCGATAAAATGGGATTACGCTATGCTCCATATGTTTTTACAGAACATGGGGTTGCTATGCTATCAAGTGTTTTAAATAGCAAACGCGCAATTCAAGTCAATATAGCAATTATGCGAACATTTGCAAAATTACGGGATATGATAGCAACACATAAAGATTTAAAACAAAAGCTTAAAGAAATGGAAAAAAAGTATGATAAGCAGTTTCAGGTAGTTTTTCAAGCATTAGAACAATTATTAGAAGAGCCTAAACAAAAACCTAAAAAACAAATAGGATTTCATGTGCGATAATCTAACGGGTATGAAATTAATTTCACACCCGTTCCGTTCAAGTATGGTCCCGAAGAATGAAAAAGGTGGGGGAAACTTGTTCATGTTATATATCTAAGATATAATATAACTAAAATAATCAGGGTGGGGGCCATGAAAATCAAAATAGCTGTAACAGTTGTTATAGGGATAGCTATATCTCTAAGTCAAACTGTTTATTCAGAATCCAATATAGAACAGAAAAAAGCTAATGCTTTAGACGCTTTTATTGAAGAAGCATTAAGCAATAATCCGCAAGTTCAGGCTGCGCGTTGTGAATGGGAAGCCGCCTGTTATAAAATCTCTCAGGAATATGCTCTTCCTGATCCTATCGCACAATATACCTGTTTTGGAGAAAACATTGAAACTCGTGTGGGTCCGCAGGAACATAAATACGGGGGTTCTCTTAAGATCCCTTTCCCGTCAAAATTAATCTTAAAAGGAAAAGCACAGGCACGCCGGGCAGATATTCTTAGAGAAAAATATGAAGCCGTAAAAAGGGAATTAATCAAAGACATAAAATTTGTGTATTATG
This sequence comes from Candidatus Omnitrophota bacterium, assembly GCA_043823005.1. Taxonomy (GTDB): domain Bacteria; phylum Omnitrophota; class Gorgyraeia; order Tantalellales; family Tantalellaceae; genus JBDRBG01. The sequence goes on along the minus strand of JBDRBG010000051.1, from coordinate 34,953 downwards.
ATATTTACTGGATAGATAGAGCTATAGAGATTACGGAACAGGAAGAGGACGTAGTTGAAGGAGTCGAGAAAGTCGCTCAAAGAAAATATGAAACCAATCAGGCAAAACAGCAGGATGTTATAAAAACGCAGATTGAACTTAGCAATTTTGTTGATAGATTATTAAGATTGAAACAGCACAGAAAAACTCTTGTAGCGAAAATTAATGATATTCTTTCCCGTTCTCAGGGGAGAGATCTGGATATTCAGGATAGTATTGTTCTTCCGGTATTTGATCTTAAGTTAAATGATCTTAGGGAAACAGCTCTTAAGACAAAACAGGAACTTGCGGCAGCGGAAATTGATGTTGAGAGAGCTGACTATGAAAAATCACTGGCGATGCAGGATTTTATCCCTGACGTGACAGTCGGGTTTGATTACCTTCAGGTAGGTGAAGGCCGTACCAATAGTCCTAATGATGGACAGGATGCATGGATGACAACATTTTCGATTAATGTTCCGCTATGGATCGATAAACAATGGGCTTGTATAAAGGAAAAAAGTTTGTTGCTTGATGCCCGGCAAAAGGATCACAAAAGTATAAAAAACAAAGTTTTGTATGAGGTCCAGGATCTTTACTATAAGGTGTTGTCTTATCAGGATATTGTCACGTTATATAAAACAGCGCTTCTGCCGCAATCAAAACAGGCACTGAAAGTGGTAAAAGCAGGATACGAAACCGGCAATGTGAATTTTATCGACTGGCTTGATTCGGAAAGAGTTCTGCTTCAGACACAGCTGGCATATTATAAGGCTGTTGTAGATTATATGAAATCCATTGCTTTTTTAGAAAGGATAGTTGGAATTGATCTGTATCCTGAACTTAATTACCAGAGGAGTAAATATGAAACTGCTAAAAAATAAAATTTGTAAATATAAACGGCTTATTATAGTTTGTTTTGCTTTTAGCGCGTTAGTTGTATCTTGTCGTATTCAGGAGTCAAAAAATTCAGACGGTATGAGTAGCATTAAGTATTATACATGCGGTATGCATCCAAATGTAAACGTATCAGTACAAGAGTATGTGAAAGGGCAAAAATTGTGTCCTATATGCAATATGAACCTTATCTTAGTTGAAAAAACAACCGGTAATGGACTTGCGGGTATTGCTTACATAGAAAGCAAAAAGAGCCAACAACAATCAAGGACGGATATACGCCGAGTAACAGTGCCTGTTGAACAGTTAGAACGCGCGGGCATACAGTCTGAAGTCATCAAAAAGCGTACATTATGTAAAACTATACGTACTGTGGGGCAAATCGCGTATGATCCGGATATGTTAATAGCTCAAGAAGAGCTGACAGCGGCTTTAGAATCTGCCGGGTACATGCAGGAAGGCGCAAGTGCGGAGATAATCGAACGAGCTGATAACTTGGTAGAATCTTCAAAAAATAAATTACGTCTTTTGGGGTTGAGCGACGATCAAATAGAAGAGTTGGTAAGAACCCGAAAAGTTCAGAAGGGACTTATTCTGCCTGAAAATAAGATGTGGGTTTATGGAGATATTTACGAATATGAGATAGGTTGGGTTGCTTCGGGAAGAAAGATAACAGTTAAATCTGAAAGTTTTCCGGGGGAAAATTTTCATGGAACAATTTCAGCTATTGATCGGGTTGTAAACCCTAAAACTCGATCTGTAAAGTTCAGGGCAGAGATAGATAACCCGGGATTAAAGTTAAAACCTCAAATGTATGTAGATGTAGAGATTCAAGGTATATGTGTCAATGAAGACGGTGATGATAAAGTTCCTGCTGTGCCAAAAGAGGCGATTATCGATACAGGTGAACGCAAAATAATATGGGTTGACATAGGGAACAGTATTTTTGAGGGAAGAGAAATAGAGGCCGGACTGGAAGGAGTTTCATTAATTGATGGAGACGGCCGAAGTTTTTATCCGGTTTTTAGCGGAGTACATGAAGGGGAAAGGGTAGTGACAAAGGGAAACTTTTTGATTGACTCGCAAAGTCAGATTACCGGAGTAGCTGCTTCGGGGTATGGAGGTGCTTTAGGTGCGGAGAGCAGAGAAAAAGAGAATAAGCCTGTAGTTCATCAACATTAGTAAAATATATTCATTTGTTTTATGATCAATAAGATTATTGAAATATGTTTAAAAAACAGGATCTTTGTAATAGGGATTTTTGTGCTTATTTCTCTCTTGGGGATATTCTCGCTAAACAAGGTTCCTATAGATGCGATGCCTGATATCGGAGAAATGCAGGTCATAGTTTATGCTGATTGGCCCGGACGAAGTCCAAAAGATATTGAGGATCAGGTTATATATCCTTTGACAACCGGACTTATGGGTACGCCGGGTGTAAAAGTAGTCAGATCAAGTTCGGCTTTTGGGTTTGGACTTGTTAATCTGATTTTTAAGGAAGGGACGGATTTTTATTGGGCCAGGACCAGGGTGCTTGAAAGGCTTGATTATGCGAAAAAAGATATTCCCCGCGATGTTGTGATCACCCTGGGTCCGGATGCTACTGCGTTGGGGCAGGTTTTCTGGTATACAGTTGAAGGGGAAAATCTGGATCTTTCGGAACTTCGTTCATTGCAGGATTGGTATATACGTTATCAGCTGAATGCCGTAGAAGGCGTAGCGGAAGTTGCTTCTGTAGGCGGATACGTTAAACAATATCAGATAGATATTGATCCGAATAAACTCTTAGCGCATGATGTTTTACTGCATGAAATTATAACAGCAGTTGAGAAATCAAATATTGATGTAGGCGCAAAAGTATTTGAAGAAGGCGGAATAGAATTTATAGTAAGGGGCAAGGGGTTTATTGAAGATGTTTCTGATATTGAGAATATAGTAATTTCCGAGAAAGACGGGGTTCCGGTATTTGTAAAAAACATAGCGACTGTTGTTATCGGCCCTGAATTCCGGCGCGGTGCGCTTGATCGAGAAGGAAAAGAGGTGACAGGCGGAGTTATTCTTATGCGTTACGGCGAGAATCCGTTAGAAGTTATTAAAAGAGTGAAAAAAAAGATCATAGAATTATCAGCCGGGTTGCCTGCGGGAGTGAAAATAGTGCCTTTTTATGACAGGACACATCTTATAAAACGCACGATCAATACTTTGAAAACAGCTCTTATTCAGGAAGTTATTATTACAGTTTTAGTAATATCAGTATTTCTTCTTCACTTTTTCGGAAGCTTTGTGATCTCAATGGTTCTTCCTCTGGGGATTTTAATAGCCTTTGTTTTGATGTACATGTTCGGGATAGATGCTAACGTTATGTCACTCGGAGGTATCGCGATAGCAGTAGGCGTGATGGTTGATTCCGGATCAATAGTTGTAGAAAATATTTACAGGAAACTTTCTTTGCGGCAGAGAGATGACAGAGGCAATATAAGTTCTTTGGAAAGACTTGAGATTTGTCGTGAAGGCGCCAAAGAAGTCGGAAGGCCTGTATTTTTTGCCTTGCTTACGACTATAATCGGATTTTTGCCGATTTTTGTGCTTACCGGTCAGGCCGGGAAATTGTTCAGGCCTCTGGCTTTTACCAAGACCTTTACTATGGCAGGAGCCGCTATTATTGCGCTGGTATTACTGCCAACGTTGTGTTTTTATTTTTTAAGAGGTACGCTGAAGCATGATGATCAGAATATGGTCACAAGTTTTTTAAAGCGGACGTATAAACCGGCAATATCGTGGAGTCTTAAACACAAAGGTATTGTTGTGTTTGTTTTTCTTCTTCTGATAATACCGGGGATTGTTTGCGGTACTTTGATGAAACAGGAGTTTATGCCGCCGTTGAATGAGGGGGATCTTCTTTTTATGCCCGTGCTTCTTCCGGGCGCTTCGCTTACCCAGGTCATGGATGTGATGAAAAAACAGGATATTATAATAAAAAATAATTTTCCTGATGAAGTCAAATGGGTGGTGGGCAAACTTGGCCGAGCTGAAACAGCTACAGATCCGGCTCCAGTGGCTATGATCGAGACTATTGTACATCTGAAAGACAAGAAGTATTGGCGCAAAGGAATGACACAGGAAAAACTTATTCAGCAGATACGGGAAAAAACCAGGATGCCGGGAGTCAGTCCTATAATGACTCAGCCGATAAGGAACAGGATAGATATGCTTGCTACTGGTATTCAGACTCCGGTTGGGATAAAAGTGTTTGGTTCGGATCTTGATAAAGCTGTTCAGATAGCTATACAGATAGAGCGGGCGCTTAGTAATTTGAAAGGTGCGGTTAGTCCGTATGCTGAACGAGTATCGAATAGGCCTTATTTTGAGATAGAAATAGATCGGCAAAAAGCTGCCAGGTATGGGATGATGGTTTCGGATGTTCAGCAAGTGGTTATGACTGCTATAGGCGGGATGAATATTACTACAACGGTTGAAGGCAGGGAGCGATATCCTGTCAGGATAAGATATTTGAGAGAACTCAGGGATTCGCCTGAAGCTCTTGATAGGATTTTTGTTTGTACGCTTAGTGGAGAACATATTCCTCTTGCCCAGGTAGCTCGGTTAAAAAAAGTACCCGGTCCTGCAATAATAAATTCAGAAGATACGCAGACGTATGTTCGTATATTTGTTAATGTAGATCAGGACAAAGTAGGATTGATTGATTTTGTTAAGGATGCGAAGCAAGAAATAAAAGAAAAAATCAGAAAAGGTGAAATTGTTTTTCCCCAGGGGTATTTCATGACGTGGGCAGGACAATTTAAGTCGGAAATGGAGTCGAGAGAAAGATTGGTGCCGGCATTTATAATAGCATTAAGCATTATAGCGCTTCTTTTGTACCTGGCTTTTAAAAAAGGCAGTTCACTTCTGCTCCTTTTTACGGCTATGCCGGTTTCACTTGTAGGTGGTATTATTTTTCTTTTTGTTTTTGGGTTTAAATTTTCTACGGCTGTATGGGTAGGTTTTATTGCTTTGTTTGGGATATCAACGGATAATGCGGTAGTGCTATTGTCTGTTTTAGATGAGTTGTTTAAGGCGAATACGCCCAAAAATATTCAAGGAATTCATGAGCTTATTGTTAAAGGCGGACTTTTAAGGATAAGGCCTGTTATGATTGCAACTATGACTACAATATTAGCTCTTATGGCTATAATGTTTTCACGAGGCACAGGTTCGGAAATAATGAAACCCATGGCGGCTCCTACAGTAGGAGGACTTATGACAGCAACATTGTCTAGTGTGATACTTATTCCGGTTCTATATGCTTATTTGAAAGAAAGAGCCTTTAGAAAAGGCCAGGAAACTGTATTATGACAGGATCAGGAATCTGAAGAAAAAAGAAAAAGGGGTCACAACTAAGAACTTTACGGATATGCTTTACTGGGGTAGGGGTATCAAGGACGGTTGTATTATCTCAATAATTCGGTAACACTTTTAAGTTTATCAAAGACAAAGAGTAATAGGGGACAGGGAAATGTCCAAGGCAGGGAGTCCTGTCGCAGGAGATACTTATAAACCCAAAGTTGTGCAAGGTGGCGAAGCTGCGAACCTTGTATATCTTTGGGTTTTTTACCTTTTTGGGAGCACAAATCCACGATAATTGCCAGCAAAACGTGTGTTTTTCACTACATCATTAATGTTTCAAAAAGGTAGATATGCTTTCTTGACGTCCCTTTCATTTGAGGGTATAATCAATATATTATATGTTAGCGCAACAAAAAGCTAAAGTATGTTTTTGACAGGTTTCATTAGTAATTGACTTAACAATAAACGATTAAATATGATACATAACAGTAGCCCCAAAAAATATCATAGACAAACTGGTTTTAGTCAAGGTCTGAGAGTTGCGGCTTTGGTAACGCTCGTGGCATTCACTGTTAATACAGTATGCCGGGATTACGCGTATGCCGCCAGGCCGACTATCGATACTGTCAAGTTTAGTGAAATTTTGGATACAGCAAATAATGTTCAGCGTTTGTTCTCGATCAGCGACTTTCAGCTTCCGGAATATCTTGGGGAAGTAAAAGACCGGTTTGATCTGCCATTTTCGCAGAAGCAGGAGTCTGAAAACAAAAACGAACAACGGGCAATTATCCATATTCAGGATGCTCATTGCAACTACGGCGCCCAGCACAAAATAGCCGGGATCGTAGAATATCTTAATCACACCTATGGCATTACCGAAGTTAATCTGGAGGGGGGAGAAGGCGAATATGACCTTTCCATATTTACGGATGTAGAAGACGCAAATATTCGCGGGAAGGTCGCAGATTCTTTTGTAAAAGACGGTGAATTGAACGGCGCGGAATTTTACGCTATCCAGAACCCCGACAAAGTCAATTTGTGGGGGGTAGAAGACCCCGAACTTTATATCAAAAACCTGAATGTATATCGCGATGTATCCGAAAAGAAAGATACAATAGACAGCCTTTTGAAGAACCTCTCTTATTTATTAAATAATTTAAAGATACACATTTTCAACAAAGAACTTATCGAGTTTGATACACACCGGGAAGCCTTTAAGAACAATAACCTTGATCTTAAAGAATATAGCTATATCCTCGCAGGATTGGCACGTTGTCAAAGTATAGAGCTTGCCGGATATCCAAATATTGGTCTTTTATTCCAAACGATAAACATTGAGAAAAAGATCGATTTTAAAGAAGCAAACAGGGAACGCGAAAGGATAATAGATGTACTCCAGAGAAATCTTTCAAAGACAGAACTTGAAGAGCTGGTCAAAAAAGTAGTTCAGTTTAGATTTGAGAGACTTTCATCGGAAGATTTCTACCGTTACCTTGTCCATAAAGCCAGGTGTATTGGAATTGATGTCGAAAAGTTTTCCAACCTGAGGGGATATATGTCCTACGTTTCAGTTTACGATACGATCGATAAAACGATACTTTTCGAAGAAATGGGATCTTTGGAAGAGAAATTAAAAGACGCACTTGCCGTAAATCCCCGGCAGAAAAAGCTTCTGTACTTGTCCAAAAATTTTGCGCTTATAAAAGCAATGCTAAATATACAGCTCACCAAAAGGGATTATGAATATTATTTGCAACACAGAACAGATTTTGATATGCAAAATTTCAGTTCTTTTATCGACAAAAATAGTTTTCGTTATAAGATTTCAACAAAACTGGATGAAAATGTGGCTGTCCTTGACGGCTATATCCGCCAAATAGAGAAGTTTTACGAGTATTCTTTCAAACGCGACAGAGCCTTTCTAAAAAATATACGATTAAACACCGCCAAGCAGGTAACAGTACTGGTCACCGGTGGTTTTCATACAGAAAACCTTTGCGCGCTTATGAAACAAAAAAACATCCCTTATGTCTCAATTATGCCGAAATTTAAAAATTCCGATGAATATGAGAGTCCATATTTTCAACTTCTGGGAGGAGAACAGTCTGAGGAATATAAGAATGTTTCGCAAAAGCTTGGAATATCGATGATAGCTATAGCCGGCAGTAATTCAATCTTGGGGAGGAAGGTGCGGGCAGGGGAAATAGACATTCTTCGTGTCATAACTGTTATGAGGATTGCTAGAGAAGAAGGAAAACAGGGGATCATTGTTGATGGAGAATACTTCGATTTAGATTGGAACAGAATAGACCCGGCTAAGGTCGAAAGCCCCAAAGAATTCAAAAAAGTTTCTTTATCTGAATTAGCAGGATCACTTCGAAGTAACGAAAGAACAAAAAGAGCTTTACCAAAAATATCAACCAAGAAAAGGATGCAGACAAGCGGCAAAAAAGAAGAATCCGCCCAAATGGGCAAAAAAGTTGAGATAGATGAGACTACTATACAGTTGTGGAATGATGGGAAAGAAGGAAGTGTAAAGGTGTGTAGGCCTGAAGATAAGCAGTTTTCACAAACACTTATATTCGAAAAAGAAGAAAACATTAATCCTGTAAATAAAGCTAAGGAAGCACTAGAGTATATTGAAGCGGATAGCCATAAAGAGTTAATGTCGAATATTATAAATCTTTTTAAAAAGGTACCTCCTAAAGGGGTTTCTCGTGTAGAATTACCGCAGCTCTATGTTTTTTCAAAGACAATCGAAGATCTCTTTGGTTTTGCCACGTACCCTACAGATAAAAAATCTAATATCCCAAAACTTATTGCGGTTCATGAAGATTTTGTAGTCGATCCTCTTGCCATATGTCATGAGCTTTTTGAATATATGATGAAATCGGGAGCATTAGATTTGGAATTTGAAGGTCGAACAGTAAAATTTTTAAACAAAATATACTTAGGAAAAATAACAAAAATGAGGCTATTTCGATGGTTTTTAAAGGGAGAGGTTGTTGTCAAAGTATATGGAAAAGAAATTGGAGGAGTGGTGCTCAAGGGGGAAGCTCTATCTATTGCGGCAAAGGGGATGAGAGATAAAGCAAAGAAAAATCATTATCTTTTAAGATCGTTGGCGAGAACGGTATTTGAAAAAAAAGATAAATATATGACAGAAACAATAAAAAGTACACGAAAACCTAAAAGAGCCGAATCTAGCCTTTTTGAAGAAATGTTCTCTGAAAGTATGGGGGAATTAGAAGATGATACAGACGGTGGTCTGGATACATATGATGAAACAATGGAAACTAAGATCAAGCACGAACCGGTAAAACACAAAAGTTATGATGAAATACTTATCGAAGAAATTGCCCGTAAAAGGGGAATTTCAATTGATGATCTTGAAAGTGATTTTGAAAGGGTTCTTAATATTGAAGAAGCAAGGTTATGTTTTAAAGGTTTTATAATTCCTGCAAAAGACAGAATAGCTCAGATGCTACAAGCAACATACGATAAACTTGTTGCTCAAGTGCGAAAGGAGGATAAGGATTTTACAAGTAAATTTTATTTCACAGATGATAACGCGGTTAATGCCTTTGTATTCCGCAAGCGTACTGATGTTTATTTCTTTAAAGGACTATATGAAACATTTGTCGATATAGCACATGAAATGAAGAAGCCGTTGACCGAAGACATGCTTGCCTTTATCATTGCGCATGAACTTGCGCACTCAATGCAACATACATCGTTACAAGGCCTCGATATTCGCGATTTTCAAAAAGATTTACCACATTACATAATACAAATGATGAAAAATGGTGAGTATGATGCTGATAGAAAAGCCTTAGAGTTAATGGACAAGGCGGGTTATTCTGTATCAGGTGCTATTGATGCTTTAACATATCTTGAATATATCACGATGCGTAGTCAGGCTGAAACGATTTTGTCAAGTCACCCGTATAGTACGTTACGCAAACACCGTTTAACGCAGATAATTTTTGAACAAAGTACAGACATTTTTCCTAATGCAAAAAAAGAACAAAAGCTCGTTATAGAAGTAGCTGAAATACCTAGCAAAGATATTGATTATAAAGATCTGTTAAATTCCAGTGACGAAGAGATTGTCACATTGGCACAAGGAATTAAAGATTTTGATCAAGCTAAAAGTCTTTTGTTGGGTTTTTCAACAAGAAAACGTATGGCAATAATAAAAACTTTGAAAAATGACATAAAATTACGCCATGCTTTTGCGAAGAGTATTTATCTGGATGCAGCTATGGCAGCTTTAGTAAGTTATGGAAGAAGAAAGAGCTCGGATTATCCTTCTAAATTGCCAAATCCATCAATTGATTATAGTGATCTGCGGCAAGCTGCAACTGTATGTGAATTTGGTTCAGTTCTTGATGCGTATGATAGTTCGAAAAATTTACCAAGCAAATTTTCACCAAAAACGCAACAATATTTTAAAGATATTCATGCAAATCTGAAAGATAAAGATTATAACGGCAGGCGTTATTTAAGTGACGAGGCGGTTAGGTTTGTTTGGAGACATTTAAAGTTCATCAAAAAACAATATGATAATATTGATGTTTCGTTTCTTAATGGTCTATTACAAGATCCTGAATCTGTAAGAGAGATAATAGACCTTTTTCGGGATCCCAAAAAGGATATTATTAGTGAGCTTTCAACTGTTGGAAGAAAATCAAGTGTTATTCCTGATCTTAACTTAGTACTCAGTGACCCGCAACGGTTAGTTTCCGCGTATCTTTATGGTAATTATTTAGGACAATCATCGTCATGTCTAATTAAAGATCCATTAACTGATTTACATTTTAAAGTTGAAGAAAACCAGGATGCGCTATATTTGAAAAATCCAAAATATATGGATATTTCATCATCAGTCGAACGGGAAAAGATATTGGAAATTTTAATCGCACATTACATTAATAAGATGCCTTATAGCGGAGATGTGCTGAATTCACGATTTTCTAGGATAGAAAATAATTATTTCGGTATTAAGCAATGTAGGGTAATGCCAAATAAAACCATTGATGAAATATTCTTGGCTTTATATCGAAACCTTGATGAAGCCTCCCCTGAGATATTAAAACCGGTGATTGCAAAAAAACTTATTTCACGACATCTCGAGATGGACTTATATACTTTAGAATTAGATAATGATGTAGTAGAAAAAATTCTTTTATCTTATCTGCCGAAACAACATCCTGCAACACATGGGGGGGAATATCTTAAATATGAGGTAGATGAAATAATCCGATCATTTTGTAATGCGATAAATGATCATAAAATAAAACTTCTAAAGGCGCATGTTGATTATCAAATATTTGCAGATCAATTAGCACAATTTATACGAGAGAATGAATGCTGGAACGAATTGTGTAAACACGAAATATCCCGAGAAGTATCAGCGCTTGTTATGCAAAATATAACTAGGATATTGATCCCCCCGTCAAAAGAGCTTTTTACAACTTTTTATTTAAATAATACACGTGAATGTTTTCTGATAGATGTTTTGATTCAAAAAGAGAAAATAAGTCCAGAAGACCAAAAGAGAACTAAAATGACCAAATTTTTGAAACAACACCCATTTTTTTGTGCTTTAGACAAATATATTACAGAAAACAATAAAAGGTTTTCCGAAAAGTTAATAAATATGTTTAAAGAAGAAAAAGAAAAACTGTTAGATCTTAATGTTAAAGTTTCTTTGTTTGAAAAGCTTTTACATGAACTTTTTGTTATTGTATATGACGCCGAACCAAAACGTAATCCGCATACATCTGAAGTTTTTAATCGCGAAACCGGTCTAAATTTTGATTCAGAATCAGTTTCGCCTAACAGTTTTGATGAATTAGAAGCTCTTCCAGCATGGTGCATCTCGGATATTGTTAATAAGGATGGAGACAAGGTCAAAAAGATCATTAACAATTTTCTAAAAGAAAACCCAGAACAGATAGAACGTGTATTTGAATTTATGTCTAAAAAACTTTCGTTTGACGATCGAAAAACATTTTTCAGAGAGAACTTTTTTTCAAGAGGTTATTCTATTGATTCAGCAACAGAATATCTTGTTAGTTTTTTTAACGTAAAATTTAAAGAAAATTATCAGGAAATCATTCTATGGTTTCTTGGCATGTTTTCAAAAGGCGATGCGTTAACATTTTTAGAAAAATTTACCATAAAAATGTATTATCATTTTAAAGATCAAAAAAAGCTATCAGGACAAACGGATATGCTTATACACCTTTTTGAATATATTTATACGCAGGCATCTGGTCAGTTTCATCCTGACGATAGTAATGTCAAAGAATACCTTGCCCTTATTTCGAAAAAGTATTCGCTTAATGATAAACGCCAAGATAAACGAGTTGTAAAAGAAACAGTATTTCGTACGCTAGTCTTACTTTCTGGTGCAGTAGGATTAAAGCTTGAGGTCTACAGGCCTCAGGGGGTTTCGCCGGAAGGGACCAATGATTATAGGACAAAATATACGTCCATTAAGCCCAAACTTGATTGGGGGTATCGATATCCTGAATGTGAGATGAAGACAAAACTATCACAGCATAATTTTGCTTGGAATGATGAGGGGTCGCAAGAACAATCGCCATTTGTTTGTTTTATGGTGGATTTTTCCATAAAAGAATTGCAGGAACTTTTATTGAGACGCCAGAGATATGTCCAGGATCAAGGAGCGCTTGAATATGCTGGTGAAGATTTTGTGCGAATAAAATCTGAGGACTTTTTCGCTCGTTTTATTGAATTGATACTTTTTAACAAGTTGCGAGTAGAAGACGAGGCCATAGCGGCATCAGAGCCAATAGATCAATTGAATGAATTGGGAAAGATCGTAAAAACTTCTGTCCGATATGAGGGAAGGCATATTTTGCGTGGAGATAAAAAAATAAATGAAATTGATGTTCGCGTAGACTCTAACTTGCAGCATGAACATCGGGACATTGAGCAGATCCCAGTTGAGGAAATTATAAAAACATTTGTTGGGTATGCAATTCCATCATCATTCTTAGATGAAATTATTGAAAAATATGTGAAACAAAATTGTCTATATGACAGGTTCCCTGATTTTGTAAAATTATTGCAAAAACCAGATGATGGCAGTCATTATTTGAATCATGCTATCAAGGTTCTTTTGAAAAGGACTTATGCAAATATGGTTTCTTACCGTGTAGTAATGGCGCAGGTATTGAATGTTGATTCACCTTATTCACGATTGTTCAGGGAATACAATAATGAAAAAGGAGAGGGTGTTTTCTATGGTAAACTTTTCCCCCTCGGGAAACGGATGCCGCGTATTAAAGAAGTACTACCTTACAAGTCGATTTTACGTGATAATGCTATTGATCTATGGGAAGCAAAGATTTTTCCTGAATTAATGGAAGACATGCCGAGGCTTTTAAGAATGCTATCTGCAGTTAAAAAAGAAGAATGTGCTGGTGACGAAATGTGGTCGGCGTTGCAAAATATCGATGATGACGTAGGAAAACTTCAAAAAATATACCGGATCAGGGGATTGAGTAAAAGACGGATTAACAGGTTGTTAGAATTTTATTGTCTTGTTATTCCTGAAATTCTTTCTCCTCAACGACGAAGACGCTATGGTGTAACGGCATATTTATTATGGTCGAGATTAGAAGGAAATCGGCAGGCGACCTGTGAAGAACATGTAAATGCGTTAATGAATTTTATGCCGGAACCGAACATTTTGCGCGATGAAATATTGACCAATATTGGAAATAAACATTCACGGAATTTTGAGGATATAAATATCATCCTGCCGAAGCTGTATGCAAATAATATACTTTCACCTGACCGGGATTTGCGAAGTGAAGATTTTATATCAGAAACGATTGTATCTCTTTTTAGTACATCTGATCGAAGAGATCGGAAACAGATCCTTTTGTGGGTGCAAGGGGCATGTGAGAAACCTCAATTTGTTAGAAATGTAGAATATCGTTATAACATATCATTTAACACTTTGCCCAAAGATATGTTACAGTTACCTCCATCAATCAGGAACAAATTTATAGAAGCTTTTATGCTTGGAGATAATGGTTTATTAGATCCAGCAACGCGTGCAGAGGGTAACTTAGAAACAGAAGATGAAAAGGTTATGGCAGAGTATCTTCAGGAACTATTTTTACACATGTTTCCAGAAGGATCAGTAGGACTCGATGAAGAAGATCGGCATCTGCTCGCTAATATATTTTCAATAATCATGAAATCGTATTATCCCTATAGACGGGTACATGTGATTAAGACATTTGCTGAATTGCAGGCCCGTTCAGATTTTGAAAAAACTACCACCGGTGAAAAATTAGCAGCTCTTTTAGGTGCTTTAGGGCCTGTTGGTATTAAAGTCGCTCAGTATCTTTCAGAAAATGAAACAATAGTTGCTGATGCAGAACTTCGGTCTCGTTTAGGTGCTTTGCGGAATAAAGCTCCAGAGGTTAGCAAGGTTTCGGAATTTGCTGTGCTTTTTACTGAAACACCAGAACAAGGCGCCCATGTTATGGAATTGGGAGATCCGCTGGGTATAGCGTCTATGAAACAGGTAAATAGGGGGAAATGGCTTGAGGGTGATGGGACTATACAAAATGTTGTTTATAAAATTTTACGTCCCAATCTTGAAGTTTCATTAGAATCAGATTATAAAGCGCTTGATGCTGTTGCGCATGAGCTCGAAGATACTGTGCATAAAGGCCATAAAATAAATATCAGCGATCTGGTTGTTACAGTTAAAGATTGGATTGAGATGGAACGAAACTTTAATTATGAGGTGGAATTTCATCATGCGATTAGTTCTCTTGATTATGGATATGCGCAAGATCGCATGGAAGAAGCAGGTCTTCAAATCAAACATCCCCATGTATTTTACCACACTAAATCTTTAATCGTAGAAGAGGAAATTCGGGGAGTTGCTCTTATGGATCTTGCTCCTCATGCACAAAAAATAAGCATGGATGATGTTATATATGCTGGATATTCTGAACCGGAAGCGCAGAGAGAATTTAAACGGTTAAGGTATTTAGACCCCCGACAGGCACGGATATGTCTTAGTTTGAAAAAAGCAGGATTTCATGGGGAAGAACTTGTGCAAGCTACAACTAAAATGCTGCAATACGACTATCAATCTATTGTTAAATTATTACGCAAGGTACTTTTACATCAAATATTCTGTGATGGAATTTTTCATGCTGACTTGCATCAAGGAAACGTTATGATTACACCTGATGGAGGCCTTTATATGATTGACAGAGGTAATGTCGGGAAGTTGAATGAAAGCCAAAGACAAGGCGCTAAGGATGTCTTACAAGGAATATTGTTGCGTGATGTAATGTTAATTAAACAAGGGATTGACAGGGTTTTCAGTTCTGGCGGATATCAAAAAGGTGAAGGATCGGCTATGTCAACGATTACATCTAAAGATATACAGGAAATTCTAAATAAAGATTTAAATCTAAAAACTACTATGCATATGATAGCGTGTAAAGCTCTTAAAGGAGGGCGAAATATACAAGGAGTAAAGGATTTTTCGACATTCATGAAAGCTTTCACTCAGGCAATGTATCTTTTTTCAGGTGACATGGATCAGGGTGTTGCAACGATGCGTGATATCTCAGAATATATAGTGTTAACTAATGAAGAAATGAAAGAAGTTATTAAGAGCCAGGCAAAATTTGCAGTTTCTGAAGAACAACAAAGGATGCAAAAGATAGCCGAAGGTAGCAGTAGTTTTAGAAACAAAAATATTGATGATGATATTAAATCGGTTGTAAAGAAAAAAACAAATAATAAATTTTTGTACAAACTGTGGCAACCCGTGCTTATAAAATCTATAATTCTCTTTTTTATCATTTCCAAGCCTATTGGTAGTGCAATTGCTAAAAAAACGAGAATTTATGTGCAAAATAATTTTGAGAAAATATTAAGATTTCTTTTAAGTGAATTAGAAGGCTATCAGGAAGAAGATGTTATTAGCCTTATAAAGAAATATGTCGATCACGAAAAATTGGAATACATGTTTATGGAGTCCATAAATAGAAAAACAGATCAAATGTTCTTGAAAAAAATATTGCAACCAATTATTGAGATAGGAGCTTATCTCTTTTTGAAAATGGTTCGGCCTATTACTAAGTTTTTTGTTAATGTTAGTTTGGTTTGGATAGAAACGTTTGGCAAAAAAATGATTTCAGAAGTTATAAATAGCCTACGGGCACAAGGTGGTGGAGATTTTCTGGGTGCTCTTACTCGCGAAAAAGAAATACCGATTGTAAAAGAAGAACAGGCAATGAGATCTGAATCTCAGGATGAGAATTTTGGTGAGCCAGATGAAGATGGAATAAAGGAATTATTGAATAAAATAGAAAAACCTAAAGGAATAGATCCTGATGATGAGTTTTTGGGAAATTTTATTCCTACAGGTAATGAAATTATAAGTTCTAAAATAGGAGTTTCTCAAATTGGAAGCAGTCTCATTGGAAAGTTGTTTATAGACGGTGAATGTCAAAAGCAGATAAAAGAAAACATTATTGCAAACGAAGAAGGAGAAGGAGAAGGAGACAATAAGAAACTTGTATTTTATAATGTAGCTACTAGAGAAATCCTCTATACCAGAGACGGTAAAGAAGCCAGAGTGAAATTAACATCTGGCATCAAAGAAATAGATGGACAGACAATAAGGATAATCAAAGATAACGAAAACATAAGAGGTTTTGGTGGTGCCGGTGGCATACAGTATCTTACAAGATCCCTCCTTGACGAAAGAGTTGCTCGCTATCATGAAAAACAAGAATCCTATTATGCTGATGATCCTGAAAAACTTCCCACGGTAAAAGTAAATGGGGAACA
Organism: Candidatus Omnitrophota bacterium; assembly: GCA_043823005.1. GTDB lineage: Bacteria > Omnitrophota > Gorgyraeia > Tantalellales > Tantalellaceae > JBDRBG01. The sequence goes on along the minus strand of JBDRBG010000051.1, from coordinate 18,822 downwards.
GATAAAACTGAATGCCCACACTTTCTTGCGTGGGTGCGGGAAAGATGTACGAAAGGCCTATGAAATACTTGCGGCCAGGGGGGAAAACCCTGACGACGTCCCGGTAGAAAAGCTTATTGCTCTTTTAAACAAAGAAATGACAGGGCGAGAAGTGACAAAAGAAGAAGCTATGCTTATTCAACATAACATCGATCGGGACAGAAAAGGCAAAGCGCGTTTATACGGTCGCCAGGATATAGAATTTGGAGAGGAAGCAAATGAAAGATTAACTATCAAAATGCGATATAAGCAGCTTACGCAGGAAGACCGTGTAGATGAGATAAGTAAAGCGTTAACCGGTGTTTTCGGACTTGTGAGGTTTCCGGAAAAGAAAACTATTATCTTGATGCCAAGGCCAAAAGATGAGGTGCTTTTCGGTGAAGTGATGAAGGCCTGGAAATGGGTGCGTGCCAGGTCCAAGGATGAATACGACATGGGAAATATACTGGTGCGGTTTTACAATGAGAAGAACAGGCAAAATGTATTACACAAAACCCAGGCAGATCTGGAAAAAGATGCGGATGCGTTCGCGATGATGTATGCAAGGGAAGACATATATGATCAGATAACACAGGATATCGAGAAATTTTCAGTGGGAACGGGACAGAGAATGCGTTGTGTTAAAGAAAGAATCGATGATAGAGAACTTAGCCTGACAATGGTCGGGACGCATGTCATTTTAGCGCAGGGGCTTATAGATCTTGTGAGAAATGATTATGAGCATGACGAAAATAGGCGTATTCTGATCGACAGCATAGCGAACTTGCTGTTTTATTTAACCGGTGGTGACGAGGAAGTTTACAGGAAGTTTAAAGCCGAACCGGAAAGCATTTTCGAAAGAAGCTTCTTATTAAAGATAAAACCCTTCTCCGAAGAGCTGGAGCAACAGTTATTAGCCGTAGAGGAAACAGCGAGATCATTATAACAAGGGGAAAAGGGGTCAAGTTTCAACTAAGAACTTTACGGATAGAAATTAATCCCACACCTGGCTCTTTGCCTAAAGGGCAAACCTATAGATCCACTCTTCAAACTTCAACCATCAACAAACAAACCATCAACCACTAATCGAGGCTTCGTTAGTAACGCAAAAGTTATAAAAAAAGTGAAAGAAATTTGGTGAAAAACCACTCTTATATAGTGAGAGGGGGATTTTGTGTAGTTAATTTAAAAATTTGAAGTCGCAATTTGCGACATCAAGTGGATGTGCCAATTTGTTACTTTCAATTTTATGACTGCTTGGGCAAGGTGCTGTTAAGATACTTATAGGGAGTTTCAGTTTTGCATTAACGTATCAAGTATGATACACTAAAAAGGAGAAGGAATGGCCAAGTTATATGAAAAGTTTTTGTTGTATGAAGGGATGCAGTATCTGATATACTTTCATGCGGAAAGTGTTACCTCTTCTGCAGTAAATGATTATTTTGAAAAGTGTGCCTACAAAACGCAGGCCAGTTTATTGTTTTTAGCTAAAAGGATGGGGGATGCGGGAAAGATTTATGATACAACTAAGTTTAGATTGGAGGATAAAGAAAACAAAATATATGCTTTTAAACCTAGAAAAGAACGGTTTTTTTGCTTCTTTTTTATTGGAAGGAAAATAGTTATTACATCGGCATATAGAAAGAGGAGACAAAAACTTGATAAAAAAGAATTGAAAAAGGCAATTAAAATTCGAAAAAAGTATATGAAGTGAATCTATAACACAAAGGTGCATATTATGAAAAAATCTATTTTTAATAAGAAAATAAAAAATCCCAAATTTAAGGCAGTTTATGACGAAGTAGCTGTTCAATTAGCTATTGGCGAGAAAATAGCCGAGTTAAGGCATAAAGCTAATATGACTCAACAGGAATTGGCAGACCAAGTTCATACAAGCAGAACTGCTATCGCGCGATATGAAAGCGGAAAATATGATCGTTACAATATTAGTACGCTTATGAAGATTGCAAAGGCTTTTGGGAAAAAGTTAAAGATATCTTTTTTGTGAAAAGGGGTCAAGTCTCAACTAAGAACTTTACGGATAGAAATTAATCCCACACCTGTCCCTTTGCTTAAAGAGTGGACCTATAGGGCCACTCTTTAAACTTCAACTATCAACAAACAAACCATCAATCGCCAACCAATCCTTTTGTTAGCAACAAAAAAGTTATAAAAAAACTGAAAGAAATTTGGTAAAAAACTACTCTTATATAGTGAGAGGGGATTTTGTGTGATTATATATTTTTTAGCAAAAGGAGGGTTTTGTGAAGAAGAAAAAAAGATCAATAAGAAAAGGTGCTGATTTTACAAAAGGTCAAAAACAGACAGTTTATGATCGTATACGTGTAATTATTGAAAAAGCCAGGGGAAACATCGAACGTGTGATAAATACAGAAATGGTTATGGCGTATTGGAATGTGGGAAAGGAAATTGTGGAAGAAGATCAAAGAGGTAAAAAGCGGGCTGAATATGGAAGATTTGTGTTAAAAGAACTTTCTGAAAAGTTAACGGCTGAATTCGGTAAAGGGTTTGATGAGTCAAACTTGCGCAATATTAGGATGTTTTATCGTACATATCCAAAACGTGACGCATTGCGTCACAAATTGAGTTGGACACAGTATCGGATTTTAATGCGTATAGATAAACCTGAAGCCAGGTCTTTTTACGAGGCGGAATGTGTGGCGAATAATTGGTCTGTGCGAGAGCTTGAACGCCAGAAAGGATCTTTTCTTTATGAAAGGCTTGCTTTAAGCAAAGACAAAAAAGGCGTTATGAGATTAGCTCGCAAGGGTCAGGAAATTACAAAATATGAAGATATGATCAAGGATCCATATGTCCTAGAGTTTACAGGATTATCGATAGATTCAAAACTTTATGAGAGTAACTTAGAACAAGCACTTATAGATAATTTATCGAAATTTTTACTTGAACTAGGTAAAGGATTCGGGTTTGTCGGCAGACAAAAGCGTATCTCTCTTGACGGAGACCATTTTTATATAGATCTGGTTTTTTACAATACTATTTTAAAGTGTTTTGTTCTTATTGATCTTAAAATCGGTAAGCTTATACATCAAGATATCGGACAAATGCAAATGTATGTAAACTATTATGATCTTGTTGTAAAACAAGAAGATGATAATCCGACAGTTGGTCTTATTCTGTGTGAAAATAAAAAAGACGCGGTTGTGAGATATACACTACCCCCAAATAATAAGCAAATTTTTGCTTCAAAATACAAACTATATTTGCCGACTGAGGATGAGTTAGTTAGGGAGATGAGGCGGGAGCGCTTTTTATTGGAATCGCAAATGAAATGACAGCGGAAGAAAAAGAAAGTTGTTTGAAAAACTACTCTTATATAGTGAGAGGAGAATTTGAAATCTTGAAGTCGTAATTTGCGACTTCAAGCTGGGGTGGAAAGTTCGAGAACGCTTCTGAAATTGAACCCGGGTTTGTCCCGGAATCAATCTTATATCTGTTTCGTTCAAGTTTGTCTCAAATGTATTTTTTAATCCGGGTAGATCTAGGCTATGCTAAATCTATTGGCTATTACATGGGGGATTTAGTATAATACTATCTATATGACCAAACATACGATTACCAGAAGGCAGAAGGATATATCAAAACTTATGAGAGAGAAAAAAGAGGCTTATTCTTCTAAGTTAAAAGCTTTAAAACGAAAATTAGTTAAAAAGGCAAAGTAGGAGTTAGATTAATATGGATAAAACAAGGGTTACAGCGGAGATCGACGGAAAAGAGATCCCGGTTGAGATTATAGATAATAAAGATAAATTTCAAGGATCAAGTTATCAAAGGGCTGAAAATAAAAGCCAGACATATAAGCCGTTTTTTCATAAGCAGGCGCTTGTGCCGTTTATTATGGGCGGAGCAGTATTAGTGGGACTTATTGTCTTATCTTTAACCTTATTTATATGGGCATTGCCTGTAATTGTTCCTTTAATGCTGGTATTTTTGATAGTTAAAGGTTATCGAAACAGCAGGAGTATTTAAGATTAAAAAATTGTTTTAGGATTTCGGGATATAAAAAACGCATACTATTTTAGTATGCGTTTTTTGTTTGTAGATCGTATCAGAATATTTAGATCTTTGCTAATTGGGATCTTAATCTCGAAATGCGGCGCGATACATTTCCTTTTTTGATGATGTTGCGTTTTGCGGCTTTATCTAATTTGGATTCCAGAGCTCTCAAAGCAATTTCTGCTTCGGGTTTCTTTTTGTCCGAGATTAACAGACACGTTTTTTTCGTTGCTGTGCGTAATTCTGATGCCACAGTTTTATTTCTTTCATGTTTTTTTTTGTCCTGCCTTAAACTTTTAATAGCAGATTTTATATTCGGCATATTCAACTCCTGTCGTGTTAACTTTGAAAAGTTAGATCTGGTTTAGTGTGCTAATTTAAACACTTACAAATACTTAATTTAGGCACTTAATTTATCACAAAGCTGTTGTTTTTGTCAATATCTTTTTTACAGCTCTGAGAGAAACTCTGAGAGAAAAACTTAACATAAGCAAAAAGTTGTGTTATTATAATAGCTACTTTAATATATAAATTAATTATCTATATGAGCACTAATAGAAAACTTATAAAATCAACAGGTATAATAGGTTCTGCTACTATAGCAAGCCGTGTGATGGGGTTTATTCGGGATGTACTTTTTGCCCGGTTTTTCGGTACCGGGATGTATGCGCAGGCGTTTGTAGTGGCGTTTCGTTTGCCTAATATGCTTCGGGATATGGTGGGTGAAGGCGCTACAAACGCGGCTATTGTTCCGATATTGACCGAATACCGTCATTTGCGTACGCAGGAAGAATACTGGAAAGCTAGCAGGGTTATTTTAAATCTGCTTTTAACCGTGCTTATAGTATTGTCGATTATAGGAGTGGTTTTTTCTCCGTTGCTCGTAAAGGTAATTGCTCCGGGATTTATTGGTGATCCTGAAAAATTTAAGATTACAGTTTTTTTGACTCGTATGCTGTTTCCTTATATATTGCTTTTAGGAATGGTAGCTTATTCTAAAGGGGTACTTAATTCACTTGATTATTTTACAACACCTGCTTTTGCGCCTGTAGTATTGAATGCAACCATGATATTCGCGCTTTTAGTGCTTTGTCCGATTATTGGGATAAAGGGGCTGATTTTAGGTGTGTTGGCCGGCGGGATATTTGAGATATTAATACAAATAAGGCCTTTGAGGAAAAAAGGGTTTAGACTTAAAAAAACATTCGAGTTTAAACATCCCGTGGCAAAACGTATAGGAGAGCTTCTTTTGCCAAGGGCATTGGGAACAGCTGTGTATCAGCTAAGTGTTCTGGTTGATACTGTACTTGCTTCTCTGGCATGGATAGTCGGTTCCGGAGGTGTAGCCGGATTATATTACGCTAATAGATTGATACATCTTCCTTTAGCTGTGTTTGGGATATCACTTGCAACAGCGGCGCTTCCTAAAATGACAAAAGAAGCCGCTAGTAAAGATATGGAATCCTTAAAAAATACTATTTCTTTTTCTTTAAGAGCGGTGTTTACGGTAATGATACCCGCGACAGCGGGGCTTATGATCATGGGACGGTATATTGTAAAGATATTATTTGAAAGAGGAGAGTTTACTTCATATTCTACGGGGATTACTGTAAACGCTTTGTTTTTTTACGCGATTGGACTTTTCGCGTATGCCGGCATTAAGATTCTTGTAAGTACTTATTATTCTATGGGAGATACCCGAACTCCAGTAAAAACAGCGGTTGTTTCTTTGTTGGTAAATATAATTCTTAATCTTTTGTTAATGAAACCGCTGAAAATAGGAGGCCTTGCTTTGGCTACTTCTATCGCGGCATGTACGAATTTTGTTTTGCTATACAGGCAACTGGCAATCCGTATCGGAGATATCGGCACAGCCAGAATAATAGGTTCTTTTTTGCGTGTATGTGGGGCAACATGTATAATGGGAATGGTTACGTACTGGGGCAGTCGTATGTTTTTAAGCTGTGCCGGTTTAGAGGGTTTAAACGGATTTGTAAAAATCTTTATAGTAATATTATCCAGCGGTGTAGTGTATCTTACAGCCGGTTATGTAATAAAGGTCGAGGGTGTTAGGCGGTTGTGGGGGATGGTTTTTAATAGTCGTTAGTCGTTGGTCGTTAGTCGTTAGTAAGACGCCTGAGGCGGGTTGACTGGGTCTGCCTCAGGGGAAAAGCAATTTCAATGAAAATAAAAGAAATAATTCTATTTTTATAAGAGATTGCCGCGCTCCTTCCGCGATAATAAGCGGATCCGCCTCGGGAGGACGCATGGCTCGGAGCTCGCAATGACAGACCTATACGTAATCAGCGAATCGCGAGGTAAATGTCCTCCAGAGACGGATTCGCTGATTACGGCGAATCCGGTGAAGCAAGCTATTGGGTCTGCCAGGGGCGTGGAAGATATAAACATGAAAGATTTATCCGAAAAATTGAAAGCAAAGATAAAAAAACTGCCTGATTCGCCGGGTGTTTATAAGTTTTTTGATCTCAACGGATGTTTGATTTATGTCGGCAAAGCCGGAAGTTTAAAAAAAAGGGTATCTTCGTATTTTCAGAAATCCAGGGTCAGGGATAATCGGCTTGAACTTTTGGTGAATAAGGTTGAAAATATAGAAATAATAAAAACTGCTTCTGAAGCAGAAGCGCTTATCTATGAAGCCGGTCTTATAAAGGACCATAGGCCAAAATTCAATATTGAGCTTAAGGATGATAAATCTTATCCTTTTCTTAAGCTTACTGTGAATGAAGCGTTTTCGAGGCTCTTTATCACGCGCAGGAAAATAAAAGATGGAGCGATATATTACGGGCCGTATGTTAATGTTAAGCTTTTAAAAGAAGCGGTTTCTTTTATGAAAAAGGTATTTCCTTTAAGGACGTGCAGGTGTTTTCATAAGACGGTTTGTCTTGAGTATCATCTTGATCAATGTCTTGGCCCCTGTGAGGCGAGGGTGTCTCAAGAAGCGTACAAAGAGATCGTGGAACAGCTGAAACAATTTCTTGAAGGCAGGAAAGATGATCTTCTTTTTTCTCTTACGGAAAAAATGAAACAGTTTTCTTGTGAACAGCAATATGAAAAAGCAAGGGCTCTTAAGGAGCGGATACAAGCTTTGACAGCCGTACGTCAGCTGTATGACAGGGCACAATATCCGATGTTCGGGGAACTGGATGAACTGAAAAATGTACTGAGACTTGCCGCAAACCCGGTTATAATAGAATGTTTTGATGTGTCGAATATCAGCGGGAAACAGGCTGTTGGATCAATGGTGCGGTTTCTGAAAGGCGAAGGGCAAAAGTCGGAATATAAAAAGTTTCGTATAAAAACCGTAAAGTGTATAGATGATTATTCGATGATACGTGAGGTTGTTAGAAGAAGATATAAAAGGCTTATTGCCGAGGAAAAGGCTCTACCGGATCTGGTTCTCATAGACGGAGGAAAAGGACACCTGGCAGTAGCTAAACAGGAGTTGGATAAGCTGGGGCTTAAGTATCTGGCAGTAGCCAGTATCGCAAAAGAATATAATCATCTTTATACGGTTTTTAGGTCTCATCCTGTGCGGCTTTCTCCCGGGTCTCGGGTATTGTTGCTTATACAAAGGATACGGGATGAGGCGCATCGGTTTGCTGTCAGATATCACAGAGTTTTGCGCCGGTCAGATAAGTTTGACTCGGAATTAAAAAAAATATCCGGTGTCGGTCCGGTTAAAGAAAGAAAACTTATCGAGAGTTTTGGGAATGTTTCGGCTATAAGCAGACTTTTACAAGAAGATCTTATAAAAGCCGGGATCGATAAAAGGACAGCAAAGGCGATAGTAGAGTATTTTAATAAGAGTCGTTAGTCGTTGGTGATTAGTAGGGGCCGTCTTATGACGGCGAACAGAAAAAAGACGATAGTCTAAAAACACTAAACTCGAAACACTAAATCCTAAATAAATCAAAATGACCAAAATTAAAAATACAAAACAGTAGAAATAAGAGTTGTTTAGATTTGAGATTTTAAGTTTTTAGTTTATTTAGGGTTTAGGATTTAGGGTTTAGGATTTGTGTGTATTTCGTCATTGCGAGTCAGCCAAAGGCTGACTCGGCAATCTCTATATAAAACGAAAGGAATAGATATGCTTGAAGAATTGTTGGGATCAATTAAAATGTTAGATTCTAAATTTGAAGAACTTAAGGAGTATCTTTGACCTGGCTAGACGAATGAACAGGATGCGGGAATTGGAACAGGAACTGAATTCTCCTGATATATGGAAAAATCAGGAAAAAGCTGATGCTCTTTCACGTGAACTGCGTGTGATCAGGTCAATCGTGGGGCCTTATAACGAGATAAAGGAGAAACACGATTCAGTAAAAGAGTTATCAGAAATAGTGGATGATGACGATCAGGAGTCTATACAGAGTCTTTTAGGAGAAATAAAGAGTGTGCAGAGAGAGATAAATAAGGTGGAGTTTAAATGTCTGCTTGGAGGTGAAAGCGATACTTGTAACGCTATAATGAGTATTAACGCGGGTGCCGGCGGTACGGAATCATGTGATTGGACTTCAATGTTGTTACGGATGTATTTGAGATGGGGCGAGGAGCATGGATGTTCAATCGAAATGATCGATCAGCTTGCGGGAGAAGAAGCCGGTGTGAAAAGCGCTACTTTTATTATTCGCGGAGATTTTGCTTATGGGTATCTTAAAACTGAAGCAGGTGTTCATCGGCTTGTCAGAATATCGCCTTTTGATTCTAATAAGAGACGGCATACTTCTTTTGCTTCAGTCGATATCATCGCGGAGATCGATGAAGATATTAAGGTTGACATTAATGACGGTGATTTAAAGATAGATACTTATCGTGCCAGCGGTGCCGGAGGACAACATGTAAATGTTACGGATTCAGCTGTCAGGATAACTCATATCCCGACAGGTATAGTTGTACAGTGTCAGAAAGAAAGGTCACAGCACAAGAATAAAGCTACGGCTATGAAGATATTACGGGCCAGGTTATATGAGAAAAAAAGACGCGAACAGGAAGAAAAAGTAAGCAGGGCTTACGGCGACAAGAAAAAAATAGAATGGGGAAGCCAGATACGTTCTTATGTCCTGCATCCTTATAAAATGGTAAAGGATCATCGTACAGGAGAACAGACATCAAACTCGGACAAAGTGCTTGACGGAGAGCTTGATAAGTTTATCGAAGCGTATTTGAAGAAAATGGCGGCAGAGAAGTAAACGGTAAACAATGTTTGTTAATCGGTTGTCTGTTATGAAGCAGCTCGAAAGAAAGAGATGGAATAACCGGTTGGAAGGGCAAACCTATTTTGTCTTTGCGCGGAACGAGCGAAGCGAGTGACGCGGCAATCTCGAATAGCAATAAAAAAATAAATTTTATGGATACCCATATTATTATTGAGATTGCCGCGGTCGCTCTTGCTCCCTCGCAAAGACGTGGGAGAGATTGCCGCGGTCGCGCTTGCTCCCCCGTAAAGACAAAATTCAAATTGCGGCACAGCCTGATTGCGAGACCCGCGGCAATCTATTTGGTTAATAGAGAACAATATAAGTACTATTTCAAGAGGACTAATTTTATAATTCTAAACAGGAGAAGATATGTTTTTAACGTTAATAAAGATAATAAGAAATATTTTCGGAACCCAAAATGAGCGGGAGATTAAGAAGCTTGATCCTATTATCCGAAAAATAAACGATCTGGAACCTGAAATCAAGGTTCTTTCAGATGATGAAATAAAAGAAAGAGCCGCGCGTGTTAAAGAAGAACTGATGCGGGCCCGATCCGCGGTAAAAGACGAAGAGGATAAAGTGAGGGAGCTTATATTAACTTCTTCTTCGGATCAGGAAAAGAATAAACATAAAAAACGATTAAAAGATCTTAAGAACGAACCGATTAAAGATAATCTTCCTGAAGTTTTCGCGCTTTGCCGGGAAGCGGCAAAAAGAACAATAGGGCTCAGGCATTTTGATGTACAGCTGGTAGGCGGTATTGTTCTTCATGAAGGTAAGATCGCTGAGATGACTACGGGTGAGGGAAAGACTTTAGTGGCGACTTTGCCGGCATGTCTTAACGCGTTTAGCGGCGATAAAGTTCATATTGTTACGGTTAATGATTATCTGGCTAAAAGGGATCATGAATGGATGGGCCCGGTTTATCATTTTCTCGGTCTTTCTACCGGAGTTATACAGAACAGTATGGATCCCGGGCAAAAAAAAGAGGCATATCAATCGGATATAGTTTACGGTACTAACAATGAATTTGGATTTGATTATCTCAGGGATAATATGGTTGTGGATAAAGAAGAAGTTGTTCAGGGGGGGTTGGGTTTTGCGGTTGTCGATGAGGTTGATAGTATCCTTATTGACGAAGCAAGGACGCCGCTTATTATTTCCGGGCCCGTGGACGAGACTAATGAGGCATATAATCAAATGAGGCCTCTTGTTCAGGATGTAGTAGGCGCTCAAAGAAGACTTGTAAGGGATTATCTTAGCGAGTTCTGGCAAAAACTTAAAGAGGATAAACCCGAGGAGGCAGGACAGCTTTTATATCTTGTCCATAAAGCTGATCCTAAAAACCGGGAATTTTTGGATATTGTTCTTAAGGACCAAAAGTCTAAATCTTTATTGGATAAGGCGCAGTCTCTTTTTGACAGTAAGGTTATGGAAAAGGAGAAGAATGATATTCTGGAAGGTCTTTTTTATGTTTTTGATGAAAGAAGCCGTGAAGCGACGTTCAGCGCTAAGGGGCAGAACATAATGAAAGATAAATTCGGTGTTGAATTTATGCTGGATGATATAGAAGCCGGTTTAGCGGAGTTGGCTGATAAAGATATTCCTGAAGACGAAAAAGCTGCGCAAGAAGCGGAACTGATTTCTTCTTATGATGAACAGCAGAGAAAAGTAGAAAGTATTAAGCAGCTGCTTAAAGCGTATATATTGTTTCAAAAAGACGTGGATTATGTGATCAATGAAAATAAGATCGTTATTGTAGATGGTTTTACCGGAAGGATGATGCCGGGCCGGCGTTTTTCAGACGGTATTCATGAAGCTATTGAGGCTAAGGAACGGGTTGAAGTGCAGAGAGAAAGTCAGACGCTCGCGACAATAACACTTCAAAATTATTTCCGTATGTATGATAAACTTTCCGGTATGACCGGGACGGCTAAAACCGAAGAAATGGAGTTTGTTAATATTTATACATTATCGGTAGTGCAAATACCTACTAACCAGAAGCTGATACGAGCGAGTATGCCCGATCGTATATATAAGACAGAAAAAGAAAAGTTCAAGGCTGTCGCGGATGAAGCAGCGGAATGGTACAAAAAGGGACGGCCTGTATTGGTAGGCACTATATCTATAGAAAAATCAGAATATTTGAGCCGTATATTAACGGAACGGGGGATAAGACATAATGTATTGAACGCGAAATATCATGAAAAAGAAGCTCATTTTATTTCGCAAGCAGGCAGATATGGGGCTATTACTATCGCGACAAATATGGCAGGCCGGGGTACTGACATTTTGTTGGGAGGAAACCCTGAATCTTTAGCCGAGGATGCCGTAGGCCGTTTGGATCTTAATGATCCGGATGAAAAACAAAAAGCATTTGAAAAATTTTTAGCGCAGTATAAAGAAGATACTAAGAAAGAAAAAGAAAAGGTTTTACAAGAAGGCGGGCTTCATGTAGTTGGCACTGAAAGGCATGAAGCTCGCAGAATTGATGATCAGCTGCGGGGCCGGTCAGGAAGACAGGGGGACCCCGGGTCCAGCAGGTTTTATCTTTCTTTAGAGGATGACCTTATGAGGATCTTTGGATCGGATCGGATAAAATCGGTAATGGATCGTTTGGGAATGGAAGAAGGCGAGGTCATTGAAAATCCTCTTGTGTCTCGAGCGATAAGGACCGCTCAGCAGAGGGTTGAATCCCAGAACTTTGAGATCAGAAAGCATCTTCTTAAGTATGATAATGTGATGAATCAGCAGAGAGAGGTGATATACGGCAGAAGACGGTATATTTTGGAAGGCAAGGATATTAAAAAAGAGTTTCTTGAATGTTTGGGTGTAGGGCTGGAAAGTCTTTTGGAAGATTGGGAAGAAAAAGGTGATCCTCAACAATTATCAAAAAGTTTGATGTATCGATATGTTATGAATATTAAGCCTGATACTTTACACGGAAAACAGGCAAAAGAAGTGTTTGCCGATATAATGGAAATAGCGGAAAAAGCATATTCTGCCAGAGAAAAGTTTCTGGGAGAGGGCAGAATGAGGGAACTTGAAAAGATGGTGATGCTTACGGCGATAGATATGAATTGGAAAGAATATCTTAAAGAGATAGATTCTTTAAGAGAAGGGATAACATGGCGCGCTTATGCGCAGAGGGATCCGCTTGTTGAGTTTCAGCATGAAGCGTTTAAGATGTTTACGGATCTTTTGGTAAAGATTGATGAGCAAATAGCTGAGCGCATAATAAAGATCTCGGCTATGGAAGAGCAGTATAAAAAAGCTGTTTTCAGGCCCGGCGAGGAGAGTTATGAGCACAAAGGGTATTCTGCTATAGGTGTTTCTTCTTCAGGACAGGACGGGGTATATGATAAAGTACCGCAGGGTAAATCCAGGATGGTAACAGGGGGGCCTGGAAGAGAGAAAAAAGATGTTACTTTTCGGCGTGAAGACCCTAAAGTAGGCCGCAATGATCCTTGTCCATGCGGCAGTGGGAAAAAATACAAAAAATGCTGTGGACAGTAATTAGTCGTTCGTCTTTAGTCTGGAACTAATTACAAACTATTAACGGCAACCTTTAATTCGTCATTGCGAGACGCGAAGTAGCTGAGCGTCGAAGCAATCTCAATGAAAATGAAAGAAATAATTTTATTTTTATAGGAGATTGCCGCGGTCGCTTCGCTTCCGCGCAAAGACGGAGTTTAATTCGTCTAATGAAATACTATGACTATGTCCAGTAAGCAGGGGATGATTTCTTTTGTCTTTGCGAGGGCTGAGGCAAACGAGGCCCGCGGCAATCTCGATAAGATCGGAAAATAACATATGAATCAAAAAAATAAACAGATGAAGGTATGGGTTAAAATAGCGTTTTCAGTGCTTTCAGGAATTTTATGTTTTTTTGCTTTTCCTCCTTTTGGATGGTCGTTTCTTGGATGGATCGGTTTTGTGCCGTTACTGCTTGTAATTCATTCATCAAGAAGTATTAAAGAGGCATTTGGATATTCATATTTTGCGGGATTGGTATTTTTTGCGGGCCTTTTATACTGGCTGGTTAATGTTACTGTTCCCGGTATGATAATACTTTTACTGGCGCTTTCTTTTTTTTACGGCCTTTTTGGGGCAGTGGGATGGTATATAATAAAGTGTTCAATGGATCTTTTGCTTCTTCCTTTTGTTTGGGTAATTCTCGAATATTTAAGAGGTATTATTTTTACCGGATTTCCATGGGGGGGACTCGGATATTCGCAGTATAAAGATATAAATATTATACAGATAGCTGATTTTACCGGTTCTTATGGTGTTTCTTTTTTGCTTATGGTTTTCAATACAGCGGTTTTTGCTTTTCTTTCCCGTTCAAAAAGAAAAAAAGCCTATATGATAACAGCATTGTTTTTTTTAATAATGACTTCTGTTTATGGAGTCTATAGGCTGGATAACTATTGTGCATGGGGTAATCCCAAGTTAAGTGTTATTCAGGGCAATATTCCGCAGGAATACAAATGGGACCAAAGCTCAGCGGATGACATAATGGATATTTATACTTCTCTTACGAGAGAAGCCGCTGATAAAGAGCCGGACATGATAATATGGCCGGAAACTTCTTATCCTTATCTTGTTGAAAATACGGATCAGCCGGCACAAGAGATCAGTCTTCTTTCTGCTGAAACAGGTGTGCCTATATTGGCCGGTGTGGTGCGCAGGCAGAATAAAGATTACTATAACAGCGCAATACTGTTTGATAAACAAGGTAATGTAGCCGGAACGTATGACAAGAATCATCTTGTACCGTTTGGCGAGTATATCCCTTTTGGATGGGTTATGTCTTTTCTTCGGAATTATATAGATAAACCCATAGGTAATTTAAAGAAAGGGAATGAGTATACTCTTTTTGCTCTTAGCTCTTTGAAGACAGCTTCAAAGGGCGAGTTAAGGACGCGCAAGACCAGTTTTTACAAGTTCGGGGTACTTATATGTTTTGAAGATATTTTTCCGTATATTGCCCGTAGATTCGTAAAACAAGGTGCCGGATTTCTTGTGAATATCACAAATGATGCCTGGTTCGGGAAAACTGCCGCGGCTGAACAGCATTTGCAGGCATCTGTTTTCAGGGCAATCGAAAACAGGGTGCCGGTTATAAGGGCCGCTAACACCGGCATTTCATGTTTTATTGATTTTACCGGAAAAGTGATTTCTAAACTTGATGTGCAGGGGAATGATATTTTTGTTCGGGGTACGGATACTGTGGAGTTTCAACTTTTCAGGGGCCGTTCGTTTTATACTTTGTATGGTGATATTTTTGTTCTATTCTGTTTTGTAATGGCTCTCTTGATATTTTTGATGGAACAATTCATTCTGAAAAAAGAAAAATAAACCTGATTTTTCTATTGTTAAATAGTTAGAATTTTCTGAATTTTAGTGTTATAATAATACATGGAATAACTTAACATATTACCGGGTAAGAGGTTAAAATATGGGATTTCAGAAAAAAGAATATTTGCTGGAAGATAATATAGGTTTTTTCAAGGATATGCTTGACAGTATATCTTTAGGAGGATTGCTTGTAGATCCGAAACGTGAAGTAAAATATTGCAACCGAAATGTCGAAAAAATATTCGGTTATAATCCAAATGAGGTTATAGGTATTAAAACCGATGTTTTATACGGAGACAGACGCAGTGATCCTAATAATAAAAGTGAAATATATCAGGTTCTTGAAGATGACGGTGTGCATAGAGGGACTGCTAAGGGAATGACCAAGAATGGATCAAATATTCCGCTTAAACTTTCGACTTTTGTTATAAAACCGAATAAAGGCGCGATAATTTTTGTCGAAAAGATCGATGAAAATCTTGGAATAACTATAAACGAAGGCAAATTCTTACAGTCTCTTTTGGATAACATTCCGGATATGGTCTATTTTAAAGATTTACAGAATCGTTTTATTCTTGTCAATAAAGCGCATGCTGATGCTGTAAATCGCCATCCGCGGGAGGTCATAGGTAAAAGTGATCTCGATTTTTTCCCTCCTGAAATAGCAAAACAATATTACAAAGATGATAACCGTATAATAAAAACAGGGAAACCTGTTGTCGGAAAAATTGAAAAAGCGCTTCGTTCCGATGGCGGGATCACTTATGTCAGCACGACGAAAATACCTCATTTTGATGATAATGGCAGGATAGTAGGTACTATCGGTATTACCAGGAATATAACGAAGAGGATGATTGCAGAAGACGAACTTAGAGAATATAAGGACCGTTTGGAAGATATGGTAAAACAAAGGACAACGAAATTAAAAGAAAGCAACAATAAACTTATTAAAATGTGTGAACTTCAGTCCGGATTCACGTCAATGGTATCGCATGAATTAAGGACTCCTTTAAGCGTGATAAAAGAAGGAGTAGCTCAGACGCGGGATGAAACTCTGGGAGAACTTAATGTGAAACAGAAAAAAAGTCTCGGTATAGTTCTGGCTAATATCGATAGATTAATAAGACTTTTAAATAATATTCTGGATCTTTCCGAATTAGAAAATGACGCGATAAAACTGAGCCCTGAACCGGGGGATATGAACGATACGATTAAAGACGTTCTGGAAGCTGCCGGGCCTGCTGTACAGAAAAAAGGGTTAAAACTAGCAGTAAATTTAGATCCAGGGGTGCCTTTGTTACGATTTGACAGGGACCGTATTATTCAGGTTTTGTATAATCTTTTGAATAATGCCATAAAATTTACTGAACAGGGCTCTATAACCGTACAGTCTGAAAAAACGGCGAAGAATGTTATTGTAACTGTTACAGATACGGGTTGCGGTATAGCGGAAAAGTATAAGACAAAGATCTTTGAAAAATTTGGCCAGGTTGTTACTATTCAGAACAGTCATAATCGCGGAACAGGGTTAGGGCTTGCTATTTGTAAACAAATAATCGAACAGTCCGGCGGGAAGATTTCTGTAAAATCAGAGCCGGGAAAAGGTTCTGCGTTTGTTTTTACTTTGCCCTTAAAATGAAAGATAATATCCGGCAGTTAGCACTATAATTTAAAATGATAAGTAGTAAAAAAGATTTAATAGAGATTAAAGCAAAATGGGGGGATGTATGAAAAAAAATAAGACTTTTTGTTGTGTCGGAATAACTGCCGTGCTGATAATTCTGTGCAGTCAGGGTTATACTTTTGCCGCGGAAGAAGCAAAGCCGAAAGTTTCTGAAAAAGCCGATTTAGAAATAACAGCTTTTAATATTGATGCCCAGCCGGTTGATGCTAAAGCAGTTTTAGATCTGATAGCAGGGGAACATGTCGTTGTGGTAGAAGTGAAGAATAACGGTCCTTTTAAGTTAAGACAGTGCGAAGTAGAGATTACGATAGATGGAAATCCAAGCGGTAGTGGAATTTTAAATCTTAACGAAGAAGATGAAGGACTTTTTTCTTTTACCACGAATTTTTACGAAGGAACCCGCGACTTGGAAGCAAAAGTAAGTCCGTATGGACAAGCAATAGATCCAAAACCGGAAAATGATAAAGTAAGCGGAAAGATTAATGTTAAGGTAAAGGAGAAGCCTAAAAAAGGTGTTCCAGTAAAAGCCGATTTGGAAATAACAGAATTTACGATTGATGGTAAGGCTTTGCAGGAAAAAAAAGCTTTAGAGTTAATCGGAGATGAATATGGTTTTCATCTAAAAGTGAAAAATAATGGTCCCGGAACTACGGACCGTTTTGATTTTAAAATATTAATGGACGGTAATATTATGGAGGCAGCTGCGATCAATTTTAATGAAGACGCAATAGGCGAGTTTTATTTTACCGGAAATATAAGCGAAGGGATTAAAGATATTGAAGTGTCAGTTTATCTTCCTGAAGACGGACAAGACACTAAAATGGAAAACAATAAAGTAAGCGGAAAGGTAAGTGTGAAAAGAAAAGAGATAAAAAAAGAAGAGCCGGTTAAAGCGGATTTGGAAATAACCGTGTTTACCGCAGACGGTAAAGTTATAGGAGGAAAGACTGAGCCTGTTTTAAGTGCTGGGGAACATATTTTGAATGTTAAAATAAAGAATAAAGGTCCGGGAAAAGTGTCTTATGCCGCAATTAGGATAGATCAGGAAGGTATGGAAATAAGTTCTACGGTTACTAATTTTAACGAAGACGGGATAGGCGATTATAACATTACGTTAAATTTTAATGCCGGAAAATATAACCTGCGAGCTGAAGTTATGCACTCTGAAGGTGATATAGACACGGATGAAACTAATAATGTTTTAACAGGAGACATTACGGTTAAGTAGTGAATGGTGTTGGTTTGATTTAATAAATAGGGACGTCTCCTATTTATTAATACAAAAAAAGGTAGAATATTACTTGATTAATGGGCGTCCTTTAGGGCGAGAGTTTATAAAAATCCCACATTTTTTTGCCAAGAAGTTAATAAACTTTTTGTTGCCTAGCGGCTTTCCAGATAAAGAATGACTATCAATACGTTCAATCATTTCTGTAGAAACGCCTTGTTGTAAGTATTCCTGCCAGTTTTGAATTTCCATGATCTTTTTCATTGGAGACAAAGAGATTAAACCTTTTCCTGTGTTAAGATGATCTGTAGCGCTAGACCATTTCCATTGTTCGGGTTTTTCAACAAGTCTTGCGGTTACAGGATTAAGCTCAATGTATTTTGTAACGGCGTAAGCATGTTGTTTGTCAAGAGGACAAGAGAAAAAACGGCTTTGCCATAGATGACCAATTTTTTTATATTTTTTGTTAAAATGCTGGGCATAGCACATCTGGGTATAATTAAATACTTTTGCAAGAGAGTCAGCCTTATTGGGAATGACTTTAAAATGGATATGATTTGGCATAAGAGAATAAGTAAATATCTCAAGATCATATTTATTTTTATAGTTTTCTAAGAAAAACAGGTATTTTTGATAATCTTCATTATCAAAAAAGGTAATATTTTTGTTGTTGCCTCGGTGCGTTATGTGATGGGGGAGACCAATGGCAACAATTCGAGCAGTTCTAGGCATAAGAGTGAACCTCCTTTTTGTTTGTTTATAAATGGGTGACGTCCCTATTTTTATTACGTCCATAAATTTCGATCTAAGCATCTATAACCGATAGCTTCTGATAAATGGTGAGTTTGTATTATCTCGGATCCGTCCATATCAGCAATAGTCCGCGATATTCTTAAGATTTTGTCATAAGCTCTTGCGCTGATGCCAAGTTCTAGTATGGCTGTTTTTAATAATGATTCACTTTCTTTTGTAAGATTACAGAAGTTTTCCAATTCTTTTGAGTTCATGCGGGAATTACAGCTGAGAGTCAAGGATTCGTGTTTTAATCTTTGCTGTTGTATGAGCCTCGATTTAATTACCCGTTCTTTTATGGGGGTGGAGCTTTCGCCTGTTCTTTTCTGGGATAGTTTTTCATAATTTAGCCGGGGTACTTCAATATGAATATCTATCCGGTCAAGAAGCGGGCCTGATATTTTGGAAAGGTATCTTTGAATCTGATGGGACGTGCATTGACAGTTTTTATGAGGATCTGTGAAATATCCGCATGGACA
>JBDRBG010000050.1:0-27985 GCA_043823005.1 Candidatus Omnitrophota bacterium | reverse complement strand
TTAAACAATTTATACAAATTGTTTTCTTGCAATTTCCTCCATTAGTGATATGCTATAAGTGCCATTTGAAAAACAAGTTACAGCAAATCTGGAGGAAATTTATGTCTCACTTTCAACTCTCCCTTTTTTACGATCTCCAATTTCTTATCCAAAACTCGAATTTCTATCGAAAATATTATTTATTGTTCAAATCTCTTGATCTTTCCGCTATCCAGGATAAAAATTATTCCATTGGCCGCACCGGTTATTCACGCCGTGCCATGATCAGGGCCTTCATCGTTAAACATCTTGAACAGATCAAATCCGTTCCTGCCCTTATCGACTTCCTCGATTCACATCCCGCTCTTACCGAAATGTGCGGCTTTAACATGGGAACTCTGCCGGATCCCACGCAATTCTACAGGTTCCTCTCTTCTGCAAAAAATTCCTCTCTTCAAAACCTGCATCACTCGATCATCAAAAATCTTTTAAATAAAAATATCATCTCTGATGACATCCTCATTGTCGACTCTAAACCCGTCATGGCCGCTACCAGAGATAATAACTTCAAAAATCCAAAAAGAAATTCCCGCAATAAAAATCGTAAAGCTAAACATAATCCTTACGCTACCCTCGGTTATTACTCTTACCAGACCATTAGCGGCAAAAAAGATAACTTCATCTTTTTCTGGGGATACCGCACTCATGTCATTGTATCTAAAGAAGGCGTACCTCTCGTTGAACTTACTTTACCCAATAATGTTAAAGACGCCGCTGCCGCACGTAAGCTTATCAAAAAACTCAAACGCGTCTACGGTTCCCGCAAAGGCACTATACTTCTTGCTGATGCCGCTTATGATGAACGCGCATTCTACAACTTCATTGTCAATGAACTCAAGTGGCAAGCGTTTATCCCCATAAACCCCCGCAACAAACAACAAGACAAAACCTTCGGTCCTAACGGTTTACCTCTATGCGAAGCTAATCTCGAAATGAAATCCTGTGGCATCACACGGGAAAAACTCAGAACCAGAAAAAAGTTCCGATGCCCTATCAAGTCCAGCGTTAAAATCGCTAAAAACTATCCTCTCGGCTGTCCGATAAATCATCCGGGATTTGTCGGTTACGGCTGTACCAAATACATCGATATTACCAACGACGCGCGGTCGCAAGTCCCTCGAGATTCCGCATCCTATAAATCAACTTTTAACCTTCGCACTGAAGTTGAGCGTTATTTTGCTCGTCTTGGCGACCGTGAACTCGAACAGACTACCCACTACAAAATGAGCGCCATAAAAAACCAGATGACTATCGCTCATCTTTCGCTAAGCCTTATCGCTCACGCCGCGGCCATTCTCATGGAACAACCTGATAAAATCAGATGTTACCGTACCTTCTCCAGAGAACCGGCTACCTGCCACACGGGTTGAACTTTATTTTCAAAGAACAATCGTTTGTTCTTACGGGATAGCTGTGTCTATTTTTGCTCTTTTATCAGCCATCCTCGCTCTTCTTTACCTTTTCCTCTTTTCCCCCGAGATCCTTCGTCGCCTTCGGCTCCTCAGGATGACGGTGAAACATCATTTTGCAGGTCTCTTGTAAATTATTAAAAATTCACATCTGACAGGTTTTCCCCCGGCAATGACTATATTTTTGTCATTCAGACTGTGTCATAACGTCTAATGGAGGGAGCGCTAGCGACCGCGGCAATCTTTCTCCGTCTTTGCGAGGGAGCAAGAGCAACCGCAGCAATCTCCCCTATTCACCAACTAAAGACTACCTATTCTTCCTTAAACATAAGTTTCCAGGGATGCCTTTTTATATCTTCGCTAAACTCTTTAAAATTTCCGGTTGTTACTTCCAGATTTCCTATTATATTATCCACACTTTCCTTGTTGTTTCCAAATATCCGTTTCATGTCTTCAAGAGCATTATCAAGGCCGTCCGCTATACTTTCCGCTTTTTTCATAAATATACGCATCTCAATAGGATCTTCACTCGAAACAGTACCGCCCGGCTTTATAAATTCAGCCGCGCCCCCGCCGGTAATGCCGATATAAGTGTCCCCGATAAAACCAACGGTTCCGATATACGCGATCGAATCCTTTCTTATCTTAGCCCTTGTTTCTATTTCAAGAACACACTCTACTACTGTATCCGAACCGTATACAAAAACTATGTCTTTTACTCTGCCTACCTCTATACCAGCAAGTTTGACAAGCGCGTCCGGTTTAAGGTCACCGGCATATCTAAAAGAAGTCCTGAGTTCATATGTATAACTCTTAAATTTCGCGGTCTTATAGAAAAAAAACACGCCAACGGCAATTGCTGTAATAATTACCAGTCCCGCTTTTATTTCATTAGGGATCCTCATATTTTTCTCCTTTTTATTATAACCGGATCATTTTAAGTTAAACGCAAAAACACAGGCAATTTTCATCAACTCTATCCTGTCAACCCTTCCAAATAGTCACCTTTCTGCTGAAAAAACTGTATCGGCCCATCATGGCTTCCCCTAATAAATTGTTGTATAATTTCATCTTCGGAATTTTTTATCTCATCAGGCGTTCCGATTTGCAGCACTTTTCCGTCATATAACATAGCTATCCTATCCGCAATGGTCATGAGACTCTTTATGTCATGCGTAACAACAACACTGGTAATAGACAGCTTTTTGGAAAAATCCATAATAAGCCTTTCAATAACAGCCGCGACGATAGGATCCAGCCCCGCTGTAGGCTCGTCGTAAAAAACTACATCCGGATCCATCGCTATAGCCCGCGCAAGCCCTACTCTTTTTCTCATGCCGCCGGAAAGTTCACTGGGCATAAGATTTTCATATCCTCTTAACCCGACAAGTTCCAGTTTCATCTTTACCATTATATCGATAACACTCTTTGTCAGCTTTGTATGCTCTTTTAAAGGAAGGCTGATATTTTCTTTTACTGTCATGGAATCAAAAAGCGCTGATGACTGAAAAGACATTCCTATCCTTTTACGTATATCATCAAGCTCCGAATCATATAACTCGGTTATATCTTTACCTAACAAAAAAATCCTGCCTGAATCAGGCTTTAATGTTCCGCTCAAATGTCTTAAAAGCGTACTCTTGCCGCAACCGGACCCACCCATGACAACAAAAGTCTCTCCTCTGTATATTTCGAGATCGACCCCGTTTAATACGAGTCTGTCGTTAAATTTTTTAACAAGCCCTTTTGTTTCTATTATGACTTCTTTTCCCAAAACAATCTCCGATCATTTATCATCTGTGTGAATCTCATCTTATCCGTGTGCATCTAATTATAAAGCCCGCGGTTCACTAAATTTACATATTCGAAAAATAAAAAAGTCCTGTAAGCATGCAATCAAACAAAATAACCAGAATAAAACTTATTACAACACTTCTGGTCGTAGAGATACCAACGCCTTCGGCCCCGCCTGAGGTTCGTAACCCAACATAACAGGAAACCATGGATATTATGACTCCAAAACAAAGGCTTTTAACAAGGCCTGTCCATATATCTTTCCATGTCATAAAATCAAAAGAAAACGCTAAATATCTATACACGTTAAGGTGCAGATTAAATACGCCTACAATAAGCCCCCCGGATATTGCTACAATATCACTGATTATAGTCAAACACGGCAACATTATAACAAGTGCTAAAAAACGGGGAATAACAAGAAATTTTACAGGATTAAGAGCCATAGTTTCCAAAGCCTCGATCTGCTCCGAAACTTTCATTGTACCTAATTCCGCGCTTATTGCCGACCCCACCCTGCCGGCAACAACTAAAGCCGTAAAAACCGGTCCAAGTTCACGCGCCATACTAATACTCACCATAGGCGCGACATAAATTAAAGCGCCTACCTGTTTGAGCTGATAAGCGCTTTGCATCGCAATAACAATACCTGTAAAAAGTGAAACAAAAAAGACTATGATTACTGACTGGGTTCCGCTAAAGACCATTTGCTGAAAAATACTGGCCCGTTTTACAGTCTTACCCGTAAAAATCCCGATAACAATAAAACGAATAGTATCAAAAAAAAGACTTAAAATGCCTGTTATATTCTCTGCAAGCTGAAGAAATTTTTTTCCGACCATACTTATCGGATTTTTCATCTTGTTTTCAAACTCCCATCATTTTACACATATATTATTAAAATGAACTCATAGCAGCTGCTTCTTCAGTCAAAATATCGAACAACCCGTCAAGTTTTGTTATCTCAAATAAACCTTTGACCTTAGCCGTTAGATTTGTCAATTTAAGCCGGCCTTCATGTGTACGCAAATTTTTTAATATTTCAACCATAGTAGCAAGGCCGGAACTATCGATATAATTTACTTCTTGTAAATTTATTACAACATTATTTTCTTTTCTCCCTATCATTTTATCTAGAGATCTTTTCAAATCAGGCGATGTATTAATATCGATATCGCCTTTTAATCTTAAGATTAAAAGGTTCTCTTTTTTTTCCTGCTCTATCTGCATAAAACCCTCCGATTTACACATCCTGCCTGTTTAAATGTTTTATCATAACAACTTTCCGGCCGCCTTTTTCATATACAACTTCATCCATAAGATGTTTCATTAAATAAACCCCGCGTCCGCTTTCTTTCAAAAGATTCTCATCAAGTGTCGGATCGGGAAGATTCTCGGGATTAAAACCATCTCCCTCATCTTCGACACATATTGTTACCATATCCTCGGTTACTTCAGTCGCGATAGAAACCTTCTTATTCGGATTAGATTTATTCCCATGTATCATAGCGTTCCGAAGAGCTTCTTCCAACCCTACATGTATATCAAAAATATCATCTTCTCCGATACCTTTTTTCTTTAATCCCGCGATAAAGTCTTTACTTAATTCCTTTAAAAGATGACTATCATTGTTCAACTTCAAATTCAACATAAACTCATCCTCCCGAATAAACTCCTATACTCCGATATCTTTTATATCGAATATCCAGTAATTCCTTTATGTTTAATTCAGATAATTCTTCGATATTTTCAAGAATAGTTTTTTTGATCTCTTCCGCTACCATTTCAGGATCTCTATGCGCACCGCCGTCAGGTTCATCTATCATCCCGTCAATAATTCCAAGTTTTATAAGTTCAAGAGCCGTAAGTTTTAATGACTCAGCAGCATCGGGCGCTTTGGATCTTTCTCTCCAGAGAATCGCCGCGCACCCTTCAGGCGAAATCACGGAATAATACGCGTTCTTTAAAACAAATATCCGATCAGCGACTCCTATTCCCAGAGCTCCGCCTGAACCTCCTTCTCCGATAACAAAAGCTATAATAGGCACTTTAAGTCCTGCCATTTCACGCAAATTATAAGCTATAGCCTCTGCCTGCCCCCGTTCTTCCGCGCCGATACCCGGATAAGCTCCAGGCGTATCTATAAAACTAATTACCGGTAACCCATATTTTTCAGCCAGAAACATAACACGCATGGCTTTTCTATATCCCTCAGGATGCGCGCATCCAAAATTTCTTTCCAGGTTCTCTTTCATCCCCCGTCCCTTTTGATGCCCAAGGATAACTACCTTACATCCTCCGATGCGGGCCAATCCCGTAATCAAAGCTTTGTCATCGGCAAAATGACGGTCACCGTGAATTTCAACAAAATCTTCGGTAATAATATCAATATAATTCATCAAATAAGGACGATCAGGATGACGCGCAAGCTGTACTTTTTGCCACGGCGTAAGATTATCAAATACTTCTTTTTTAAGACTTTCAAGCCTCTTAGTAAGCTTTTCTATCTCATCGGAAAGGTCTATGTCTTCTTTATCCGTAAACTTCTTAAGTTCAGCTATTTTTTCTTCAAGCTCTATTATAGGTTTTTCAAAATCAAGCATTATAGCCATAAAAGATCATCTCCATTTTATTTATTTCGCATACTCACGAAAAGTATTATCGATTTTTTTATCCGGATTTCACGTCTTTCGTACCGTCAACTATCTCGACTTTTGTTCCGCTAGGAACAATATCATACAATTCTACAACATCTTTATTATACATCCTTACACACCCCTGAGTCACCTGATACCCTATCGTCGTTTCATCCGATGTCCCGTGAATACCATATCCGGCGACAGATAACCCCATCCATCTTTCCCCGAGTTCATATTTATCACTATTCGGATCAATTATCGCGTTCATTTTATACCATACAGGTTTTACCATTTTCTCTTCAATTCGGAAAATTCCTACCGGAGTACTATTATCTTTTCCAGTAGATACATTATAGGTTTTTATCGCCTGCCCGTCTTTTTTTAAAACCAATATATTCCTGGCCTTATCCACAAAAACAGAAAATTCAGAAATTATAATTTTCAATCTCTGCCCGGGCCTTATCAAATCACTCCCCAGATTATTAACATTTTTTATTAATTCAACTGTCGTCTTAAATTTCCGGGCAATAGCATAAAGTGAATCTCCGGACTGTACAATATATTCTATACTCCCTTCGGCAATACCAGGTGAAAACATTATCCGCATATTAATATCTTCTACAATAGAACGTATCTTCGCCGCATCTTTTATATAAGCAAAATCATCCAAAAGCCTTTTATAATAATACTGCGCCTTAGCATAGTTCCCCTCTCCCTCGCTTAAACCAGCCAGTTTTCTGAGCGCTTTTTGGCTGGCGTCAGCTCCCGGATACTCATTTATAAGAATAAGCATCGCTTTAACCGCTTCATCCACTTTAGCCGCTTTAAGATCCTCTTCCGCTTTTCTGAATATTATATCTGTTTTGTCTTCCTTTTTCTCAACCGTTTCCTCAACTTTTTCAACCACTATGGGTTTTGCTGTTTTTTTTAATGACGAAAAAGACAATACTGTAATTACAATCACCGCAATACTGCATGCTCCTATTATAATCTTCTTTAAATTAATCTTATCCATAATTCTCCTGCATTCGAATTAATTCCGCCTCAAAAAATATAATAAATCCCAAAAGCCACACCAAGCCCTATAAAAATACCGGCAAAAACCTGAACAGGAGTATGACCCAAAAGCTCTTTTAATTTATTTTCCTGTATCCTTTTTTTCCAGTAGATATCATCCATTATTGTATTTAATATACCAGCCTGTTTACCCGCGGCACGGCGTACTCCCTGAGCGTCACATATAACGATAATCGTAAGCATTAGAGCAACTCCAAAAAGTGACGTACCAACTCCTTGGTAAAGACCCACACTTGTAGCCATAGCAGTAACACCGGCCGCATGAGAACTCGGCATACCTCCCGTACCTACAAACCATTTAAAATTAAATCTTCTTTCGCCTACAACTCCAAGAATAACTTTAACTGTCTGGGCCATAAACCATCCAAAAAAAGTAGTCATAGCAACCTTATTATGCAGAAATTGCCATAAAACACTATGTTCTGACATGTATATTTCTCCGTATTTTGTTATACATCATAAAAATAAAAAAGGACAGGCTCACCACCCCTGTCCCCGCATAAGATCATTTAATTAGTTGTAGCGGACAGCAATAAATACAGTTTATTCTTCTATCCAAACGTGTCATTGGCATAATTATATTATATATATATAGAAAAATCAATATATTTAAGCCTATTTTAGAAACATAGTCCAGATCCAGCCAAGGCAGACTCTCTTCCGTCATTGCGAGCTTCAAGGCAAACGAGGAGCGCGGCAATCTAATCAGTGAATAGTTGCTCGTTAGCAGGAGCCGTCTCCCAACGGCGAACCCACCTCGTCATTGCGAGCTCCGTGCCATGCGAGGAGCGCGGCAACTATTCAGTGAATAGTTGCTGATGAATAGTGAATAGAAATAAAAATCATGGGACTGGTTTCAGCCAGGGTTTATCCTTCTGCAGGAAACCTGTCCCGATCTGGACCGGGTGTTATTGATAAATAGGCAAAAGGGACAGGTGTGGGATTGATTCTGGGACGGGTGTGGGATTGATTTCAGAACCGTCCCCTCCTGCTTACAAATCACGCATGTCTTTATTTTTAAATTGTTTAAAATGATTTATAAGAATATCTCCTCTTAATTTTTCTTTTTCCTCTGAATCCGATTTAAAATCATCTAAAGCCTTACTCAAAAAATTTAATGAAAAAGCTTTTTGATTTAACTTTATATTTTGTTCTTTCTTTGTCCCACCCTGTAAATTTATATATTCTGTTATTGCTTGATCAAGAACGCTCCAATCCCCCCAGAGAGTTTGAGAAACAGAGTTCAAGGATTTTTTCGTTATATAAATATCCTCTACCCCATTATCTTTGAAATATTCCGCAAAACACTCTTTTAGTTCGCCAGCCACATTTTTCCCTTTAATTTCATCATAAAACCCTGCGACTGCTGTCATCATTTGTTCGTCATTATCAAACTTATCTACACGAAAAACTTTTTCCTTATCACTTAATACCTGCTTATATAACTGCACCATCATTCTAAGATCCCTGTTTTTTATACCATTCTTCTGCCTATATTCGTTTATGATTTGATTTACCCCTTTTCCGTTAATATCATCCGCTTTTCGACCGATTTTTTGGTTATAATTATCAATACCTGTTTGTGTTATATAGGAATTAAAACTAACAGGATCAAAAACATCAGAATTTATATTCAAAATATCCGCTAAATTCGTATATTTCTCTTTTATTTTTTCAAAATTCAGACAATTATTAAAATATTTAACAAGGTTTACATTTACAATACGGAAAGCTATGGCTGTTGACTGCTCTTTATTTGTAAACATATTTTCTCTATTCTCTTTATATCCGCTAAAATATGTCACAAATTTATTAAACTTTAAAAGAATTTTCTTTTTTTCTTCAAACCCCTCTCTATCCAACTTTCCTTTCTCTGCTTGTTCTTTCAGCCATCCCGATAAATATGATTCTTGTCTATTTTTCCTGTCAAGGTTGATCAACTTACTGTATTCATCCAAATGATAATCTTTTTTTCTGGCTTCAAATCCGGTTGTTATCTGCTTTCGCAGTTTATCCTGCAATGCTTTTAAATTTTTATCGCTTCGCGCGATGAACTGGTTTTTATATTCCAGGTAGGCAGTTTCTAAATCTGCAGGATTTAACAGATTTCTTTCACTTAAAACTTCTTCTATAAAATAACGGTAATAAGCATCTAACAACTCCTTCATTGCTTTATAATCCTGAGCCCGTTCTTTGTCTTGTTCTATAAACTTGCTAATATTGTTTTTCGTTTCTCCGACAGGCCGCAGTTCAAATCTTAATGTTTTTGAAAGGCTGTATTTTCTCGTAAAAGTTTTCATTTTGCCTCCTTATTTTGAATTTAAATCCCCTATGCAAAATGCATAAGTCTTTATAATTAAACGATTTATACAAATCGTTTTCTTGCAATTTTCTCCATTTGTGATAAACTGTAACTCCACGTCAATGCTGTCCGGAGAAACTTAAAAACGAGGAATATATTTTTGAAAGTCTCTATTGAAAGGGTTCTCGAATATACATATTGATATAAAAAAAGTAATGTAAAAATCATTTTTGATGCTAAGTTTTACTGTCATCCCCGCGAACAGGCTGTGTCAAAAGTCGGAGGCACTTTTCAAAGTGGATCCCCGTTTTCACGGGGATGACAAAACAGGCTGTCATTCCCACGAAAGTGGGAATCTATAATATGAAATGGAGTAAATTTTTCAAAGAAGACAGAAAACCCGACTTTTAACACAGTCTGTTCGCGGGAATGACAAAACGCGCGGAAATAACAGAGTTAGGACAGGCCCCAGCCTGTACCCGTCAGGGTACGCCTGCCCGTTATATTTTAAAAAATTGGTTTGTAACAAATCTTAGGCAGAACGCAAAAAAAACAAGCTCTTATTTTTGCTTATATTTTTCTGCTAATTGCGGAAGAATTTGATGGGTCTTGATAACGCTACTTTTTCTTTAACAAATTCCCGAATAAAAAACCTATCCGCGAGACTATTTCTGCTGTATTCTCAGGCACGGCAAAGTTTATTCTTTTTTTACCGGTTTGGGTATCCCGTTCTATTTTTACATCTAACGCAGTAGCTATATTCTTCTGTATAGATTTTCCGTTATCGTTAGATAATGTCTCTCCCAAATTTTTGAGTAATCGTGCCCCTTCTTGAAACAACGTCCCTATTGCCTCCGCATCAAAACTCTGTTTTATTTGCGGCTCTTTTTTTTGTTCCTTTTTCTGGTTACAATCATCGTCACTATCATCTATTTCTTCCCGCGAGCACAGAGCATCATCAATGGCCTCTTTAAGTTCGGATTGCGCAGAAGAAGAGTCCCGGCTACAAACCTCTGACGCAGTTTCAACTGTCTTCATGAAATGATTAAACCGCGTTCCACCCATAAAGACTTCATTTTCGCCGTTATCAAGCACGCCGGAAAACATTGACCTTTTAAACTGAAGCAAAGAAAGCATCCCCTGCTCAATGGACTCCTCAGCTACAAAATTAATAACACGTACAGATTGACTTTGCCCCAATCTATGAACACGACCTATCCGCTGTTCAAGAACAGCCGGATTCCACGGCAAATCAAGATTAACAACAACATCCGCGTTTTGCAAATTAAGGCCGACCCCGCCTGCCTCGGTTGATAAAAAAATCCGGAACTCCGGATCATCTCTGAACTGCTGGATAAGCTTTCCTCTGTTTTTACCCGGAACTCCTCCATGTAAAAATACATACTGCCAATTGTTCAAATCCAACCTTGTTTTAACCAATTCCATCATCCTTAACCACTGAGAAAAAATTACTACTTTTGTCTGTGAATTCTCAAAAATTTCTCTCAATTGTATTTCTAATTCGTTAATTTTATTTCCAAACTCTGTTTTTTTGTCCACTAGATAGGTACTATCACACGCCATCCGCATAATTTGTAACGCTACCAACAACCGCTGTCTATCCACTTCACTCAAAAAATGATAACGTTTCCACTTTGCGACAAGCCGGGCAACCATCTCTTTATTCTCATCATGAATCGTCATCTGCTCAGGCGTCATCTTAACAAAATAAGTCTTGTCTATCCTCTCCGGAAGCTGTAACAACACTTCATGCTTTCTTCTCCGAATTAAGATTGAACTCAAGGAATCGCCAAGTTCATTAAGTTTTTTATATCCAACAACTTTTCCGGTGTTATCCGTTACCTGATGTGTATGCAGGAACCTAAAAAGAGGGCCTAAATGATGCCAGTCAAGAAATGATACTATTGAATGGAGTTCTTCCAGCCTATTTTCTAATGGTGTACCTGTAAGAACAAGAGCATACGGAGAAGAAAGTCCTTTTACGGAACGGGCAACACGTGTTCTCCAATTCTTAATCCTTTGAGCCTCATCCAAAATGATAATATCCGGCGACCAAGAATTGATTGCCTCCATATCTCTATGAATAACATCGTAATTAGTTATTTTAAAAAAACTCTCTTCTTTATATCTCTCTTTACGAACGTTAACCATCCCTTCTATCACATGGACAATACGATTATCTGTAAACCTCTGTATTTCTTTCAACCATTGGTGTTTCAAACTTGTCGGACAAATAATAAGAACTTTTTCAATTCCTAAATGACGAGCCATA
Source organism: Candidatus Omnitrophota bacterium (assembly GCA_043823005.1). Lineage (GTDB taxonomy): Bacteria > Omnitrophota > Gorgyraeia > Tantalellales > Tantalellaceae > JBDRBG01. The sequence goes on along the minus strand of JBDRBG010000050.1, from coordinate 16,432 downwards.
ATTTCAGAAGCGGCAATAGCCTGCATTGTTTTTCCCAGCCCCATATCATCCGCAATCAAACTTCTTCCTGCCCGCGCGGCAAAAAGAGCCCCATCCTTCTGGTAAGGAAATAAATTTAGTTTTAAAAGATTTTCAAACTCGTCGCTTTCTACTCCTTTGGGAAACGCGTTTTTAATACGTTCATATCGTTTTTTAACATCACGAACCCGCGCGATAAACTGTAAAGCATCTTCATGATATCGTACATTATCACGAAATGTCTCTGCTTTTTGTATGAAATTATCGAAATGTTCAAATCCCCACTGTGTTAAAAATCCATGTGAATCAAAAAAATCCTTCACAAGCCCTTTTAACCTTGCACCGGCCTTTTCCCCCATAATAAATACAACACGCCGCTTGAGTCCATATCGAAGCGTCACGGACGAATATTCCGGAACAAATCCCTGTTTTATCAGCTCTTTACCTCCTTTTTTCCTTTTCAGCCTATTCAAAACATACTCTATGTGTTTACATGTCCCCAACGTATTAACTGAAAAATCCGGACACGAACAATAATTAATACCCAATTCTTCCCCTCGGATAACCACTCGGTATCTTTTATCCGTATTAGGATTAGATACCGTAAAAGTTGAAAAAACAGGATGCCCTCCATTATTTTTCATACGAAACTTTTGTTCCCGAGCAATTTGACCGCGAAGAATAATCTGCCACTCTTCTAAAGATACGTCTTTTGGTTTGGTAATATGAGAAATATTTTTAGGGTTACATTTTCTTTTTGTTTTTTTCTTTTTTGCCATTATTTAACCCCTTCATTTAAGATTTTCTTCAGTATATAAAGAAAGCTCTATCAAACGTTCTAACATTTGTTCAGGAGAAATTCCAATAAAATTACGATAAATCAGTTCTTTCGCGAAAAGACGCGATATATAACGCAGTTTTCTTGTTTTTTGTTTTGACGAGTACAAAAAATCCCGATGGCCGCTATTTATCACTATAATGTTTCTTTTTTCGTCATATCGAGATCTCCATATCATGCCGGGCGCGCTTTCTAACGTATATCCGGGCAATCCCTTTTTTAACGACCCGTAACTATTCTGTTCATTCTTTACTATTGAATCCACTACCGTAACAACACACTCTGCCTCGCATTTAATTTCTTTCTGCTGTAAAGAAACTTTTATTAATGTAAGGCCCGGCTCCGAAGGAGCGGTAAATATTACAATTTCTCCTTCCTGTTTATCCAACACCCCTTGTCCGTCTATTATTTCCCATAATCCTGAAAGTTTTTCATCAATTATCCTCTTTCGTTTGTCAAATCCTACAACTCGTAACGCTTTTGTTTCTGAAACCGCGCAAATCGTATTAGCCGGAGAAACTTTCGCGGAAAACAAAGGCCCGGTAAACTCAAAAAAATGTTTCTGTTGTTCTCCCTTTGATTCCTCCGAAACAGACAATAGCTCCAATCCAGGTTCCAACCCAACTATTTCACGTTCCTGCCCATTCACATGTTTTATATTACCTGCTTGCCTGGGCGCGTACACGTCAAACCAATCGTACTCTTCCGGCGGGAGATTAGATACCGCTTCTTTTAACGCTTTCTGTACTGATAAAAGAATACTTTTGCTTGTTTTTTCTTCCTCAGCTTTAATCTGTTCCTTTATGATTTCCAAAAGGTTCTCTTTAAGAGGGCAAATCGCTTCACAAAAAAAATCAAACTGTTCATCAAGAATAATACCATCCCGTGTTCCCGGCGTAATACTTAAAAATGGCGCATCAATAATCCCTTGAAAAATTCCGGTATTCCACGGATCAGATTCAAACGCATCTAATGCCGCTATATTTGAGAGAATCCTTGTCCCATTACGGAAAAGATGTATAGTATTATCCGCATTCCGTTCATTTACATACACTTCCACATATATATCTGCTAACTTTGTCGATATTTGAGGAAGATTATGCAATAATTGACCTGAAAATTCCCGCGGCTCAACTTTACATTCAACGCGGCTAACATGGTCAATAATTTTAATACTCACTTTAGACGATCGAATACGATCCCGCAATTCGGAAGCTAAATACTTTTGCAATTTTTCACCATTCAAAGAACGTAGGCCCGCAAGAAGCGGCGTAATTTTTAAAGTTGTTCCGCTAACGGGAAAAAGGCGCTGCCGGCAGCATATTTCATAACCTGATTTACCCTTACGCATTTCCATCTCATATGTTTTCTGATCTTTCCCCAAAGAAAGAATAGAAAGCTTTTCCCCAACAGTCCAAAAACTCAATAGGCCAATTCCAAACTCTCCTTGAATGTTCTTAATTCCTTCCTTTTTTAACCTCTTCTTTATGGAATCACAAATATGCGTGGCAACATATTTAAAATCAGGGATTCCATCACTTGTACAGGGGATACCATCTCCATCATCGATTATTTTCAAATAATATTCTCCCTTCGCTTTTCCGCGAATAATAGTTATATTTTTAGCCCGCGCGTCAATGCTGTTTTCCACAAACTCCGCAATAGCCTTTAATGGATTATTTTGGGAAAGGGCAATAATAGTAATGGCATTCCAATCATCCCCTATTCGTAAACGTCCTCGATTTGTTTTTATATTTTTCATATTTCGCCCGCGTATCTTATGTAATAGAATTGTAACGTCATCATTTTAACATACTGCTTTTCTTTACACAATAGGATTGCGCGTATGGTCGGTTATGGGTACATTGATTTGCCTTATACAGCTGAATAGATGCCAAATTCAGCTTCGTATAGCTGTCTTAACTCTTTCGGGTTTCTCCTGTCCATTTTTGGCAAAATGTATATTATTACCTTTTTGCGTATCACTTTTTGCAACTCCTCCAATGACACCGGCTCATCTGAAATCTTGTCATAAAACCTTTTCAGACTCATTAGATCTGCTTTTGACGCGAACATCAGCGTTAATGTAAGTGCTTCAAATACAGGCAAATACACTTCATTGTCTGCGCCGGAATCGTCTATCCCGGTTATCCAGGCTATTTCTTTTATACTGTCAAACCGGCCTTGTTTTATATTCGCTTTTTTGCCGATTAAAAATATGTTCTCCTTAACAACCTTTTCATTCTCTAAAAGAGAATTTATTTCTCTCATTAACCTGCCATTTGACCCGCTTCTCCTAATAGCCTTGAATTTGTCTTCAGGAAACAACAACTTTCCCTGTGAATCAGTCATAGTTTTAACTGCTTTCACTATTTTCCATAAAGGCATTATCTGAGCCTTTTGGTCCTTACCTAAATCATCATCAAAAGCCAATACCAGAACATCCTCAGGATGATCTTTCCTCCACTGGATTAAACTGTATTTAAAAAGCTCAGCCCGATATGTTAGTTCCAACCTAGGGTTATCGGCAAACCATCTATTTTCTTCTGTTGTGCTTTCTACTGTTTCTTTAATTTTCCTTATCTCTCTTACTATTTTATCCTTTGTTTGCTCCTTTATCTGCGCTAGCTCTCTTCTTTCTATAAAAGAAAGATCATCGAAATCAAACATTGTTTTTGCATATTCTTTAGCTTTTTCCATAATTCTTAACGCCTCTAGATACTTCGCATTTTGAACTTGTATTTTCGCTAAATTTTGAAGTTGATCTACTTTCGCTATTGGATTTTCAATTCGATCAATATATTCTTCAGCGTCTTTATAGAGAGCTCCCTCTATCAAAATATCCGACAAAGCTAAAAAAAGACCATTATCATGACAGGTTTTCGCCTTTTCCTTCAGTTTCAGCATAATTTCCATTACTTTTCCATCATATTCATTGTTGTTTTCTATTTCCCCTTGTTCTCTATAAATATGCGCAATCTGTCCTAAAACAAACGCGGCTATACCTAATTCTGTAATATCTATTTCGTAATTCTCCGCATATAAAACTTCAAAAAGTTGAGAGACTTCCAAATAAATCCAGTCTAAAATAGGCTTGCCTTGTCGATAAACACTCATCAAAAGATCGGATAACATCAACAAATCATTGTACCCGTCAAGTCTTATCTGATTAGTATCTGATTTAATTTGAGTTAAAGCTGTATTGATTTTCGAATGATATTCTTTAAAATCATCATTCTCCAAAATATCTTTCAAACACGCTATTACGATAGACACGTTGTTTCTTTGTTCTACTACTAATTGTTTCATTTCCCTTAAAGGCAATAAACTCTTAGCAAATATCCAAGTATCATGTCCATAACCGACTGCTATTTTCATCCCATTGACCTTATCTCGTATTTGCTTATTTACCAGATCCAGCGTTTTTTCATATTGGCCATTCTTGAAATACGTCGCAAGAAAAAAAACAATCATTCCTGCTGAGCTCTCCATTTTCGCAGATATTTCTTTTTCCATATTTTTCTTTTTAAAAAATCCCTGCCATTTATCCTTTCCGTAAAGTTCATTTAAAGCTATATTATGTATCCCTTTTTTTTCTTTTTCAGCGCTGGAGATGCAATTCTCGTTCATCAAACTACTGATAAAATATAAACTCAAATAAGATGAATCAGTTAAAATATATTTGCGAAATTTCAGAGATTCTTCACTCCCGCGGCAATACTCAAGATTTGTCTTGTCCTTCATAAATTTAACAATATACTGATAATTACTCTCTGCAAATAACCTGGAAAAACACACAGGATAGCATGCTGAATGAGACAACATTATGCCTTTTTCAATTCTAAATTTATCTAATTCCACAATTTTTTTCATTTTTTTCTGCATCTCATCTGAAAAAGGAGTATATAAATCCTCCGATTTTTCTACTTCCGTCCAGATCGAATTAATTAATCCATCTATTTTTCCGGATACTTCTAGAATTAAGAGTTTTTCTTCAGGAATATCTTTATAACTATATTCTTCTAATTCCGGATAAATTGCCAGGATCTCTTTATCTTTATCAGTTTTAGAAATATTATCTGTTTTTGAACTTTTTTTGTTCAATACCTGTCTTTGAACATTACTTAATATCTCCCCTAATCCGGTTTCTTCATTGCCTGCCAGTGTTTGACGCGCGATTGATCGCGCAATAAAACTTGAACCTTTTTCCGCGATAAATTCCAAAGGTTCTCTTAGTTCTTTAGTTAAAGCTTTGTTTTTTTTCGCTTTAAGATATAATGCGCTATGCGCCATAACCCTTTCAACCAGACTGCTGTCTTGATCTTTCGTAACATTTTTTAAATAGCAAAATTCCATTTGCTCAACCATGCTGTTTTTCCCCGCACGAATATATGTTTGTCCCGATACTATTGTCAAGACTATTTCATTTGAACTCTTGTCCATCAAATCGATCAAAGTTATTTTCTTTGGCAGATTTTCATTCTCCGGCAACAATGAATCAAGATCCAATATAACCTGTATTGCTTCGGTTATTTCGTCACTCAAAAATAATGTTGCTTCAATATATTCACGATAAAATTCTTTTAACTGAGCTACTTCTTTTTCTCCAAAAATTGCTGTCTGTATTTCACGGTAATTACCCCTATGATCTTCTCTGTCAATTCCTTTTATGTTTTCAGAAAGCTTAATATGCTCAGGAATACAATCATGATATATATCCTGAGCCAATAACCTCAGGGATTTATCATCCAGCTTTTTTATAAGAAGCGGATCTTTGCCGATCTGTTCCCGAAATCTGAACCCCAAAAGATAATCTTCAGAGCCTGTTATTGTATCTTTTGAATTATAGAAATACAGGCTCTTATTAAGCGCCATCTGCAAAGACCATAAGTTTTGTAATGTTGTTTCCTCTTTTTTTTGATATTCGGCAGGTATTTTTTCGCGGTTCTCGATATGTAATTCTATCGCGAGATCCAGAGCCTCTCTTGCTCTGATCAAAATAATCTCTCTAAAGTCATCCCCGAGTCTGATCTGCGGAGGAAGTTTTCCGCTAACCAGATCCTTAAGCGGTTTCCCGTTTCCATTCGCGCCCGGTTTAAGTTCTGCGGCAATATCTAAAACAATATCTGACATAAGAGCATTATCGCAATTCGACCATATTGCCAAATTTTGGAAAGCATATACAAATTCCGGCTGACTCATTAAAAAAGTAATTGATAAAAATACTGACAAAATTCTTGTTTTTCTTTTATTCATACTCATAAATTTACGATTCCAATCAATAACTTTTGAATACTCTCAAAGATGTGATTAGCAATTGAAGCAAACTAGTGCATGCCCCTCGTCTTTGCGAGCGAAGCGAAGCAATCTGTTATAAACGACGTAGTAGGGTCTTTTTTCTTTTCATAGCTAAACTTACCCAGAATTTCTCTTTTTTACCTGCGGGGACAGGTGTGGGATTAATTCTGGGACAGGTGTGGGTTCAATTTCAGAACCGTCCCCAAATCCCTACATAAATGGCGATTAAATACAATAATATTCATCCTTTTCCCAACCAGCCGGGTTATTTCTTATATATTCACGAATGCGGGTAAGGTCAGATTCGTCCCGAATAACATGTTCATAAAAATTTCGTTGCCAAAGACAAGTACCAGGGGTCTCATTCATTTGATTAATACGCTTTGCCGAAAATGTTTTAAATTGTCGAACAATTTCTGACAATCCATGCCACGTAGGGGCGGGTTCTAAACCCGCCCTATTATAATTATATAATGTATTGTAATCTTGATTGTCATTCCGGGCAGGTTTGGAACCTGCCCCTACGATTTTTATTATTCCATGCATATGATTCGGCATTACAATGTATTCATCCAATTCAACATTTTTGTTATGTTGCGGTAACCCCAACCATGTAAATTTAACTATATTACCCATCCCATTCAACAACACTTCGCCATTTTGAACATCACCAAAAATACATTTCCGATCATGCGCACATATCGTCACATAATGTGCCCCTTCTTTCGAATAATCATAATTTTTCAATCGTATTGATTTACGATTCCCTGCCATATCATACCATCCTCCAATATGAGTATTACGCGAAAGTCCAGAACAGTTTTAATGCTCTTAATTCTATTTCCAAACTTTTAATTAGACTTATCGCTCCCACATCCGCAAGAAAATACTTCATTCTATTAGTTATTTTTTTCACAGAAGTAGTTTGATCTTCTGTTTGAGAAAGACGATCTAGAAAATCACCTATCTTAACTCCTTGCAAAGGAAAAGAATCGCTTAACATATCAGTTAAAAACACTCTTATATCAAGTTCATGCGCTGAGCCTTTTTCTAAAAGCCTGGCAAGAACAGCTGTCATTAACATTTGCGCCTGATAAGCAGTTTTGCGATGTACGTCTTTTTTCGCTATTTTTGGCATTTTAACATTAAGCAATTTTACGTCTCGAAAGATGTTTGCTACAGTCCTATCAGATAAAAGATCTTGAATATATTTGCTTGAAAGATCATCAGTTACAACAATTCTCTTGGCTTTGTTTTTGTTTTCAGAAAGAAGGCCCAGCAACTTCTCATTTCTATACCTTGTAACTTCGAAAAATTTACCGTTTTCTTTCATGCCCTTTTTCATCTTTACAACAGCGTCCTCTACCTCATCTGTTAAATGCGTTGATTGAGGAAGAAAAATCTCTATTCTTTCGTCATGCAGACGATTCACCGCGTTCCAGACTTTTGTTGTTTTAGCTTGATCAAGATCTTTTACAGTTGTTTTTGATCCAGGGCCCTGTTTTTTTAAAGTCTGCTCGATATACTCACCTATAATTGTTATTATTGGCTCTTCTGTTTTGTCTAAAACTTCTTGCATTTCTTCTTTTTCAGCCGGTATACCAGACATGCTATCTTTGATTTGTTTTGATACCACCTCAATTTCTTCTCCATACGTTTGTGCGTCGGTAAGTATTTGCTTAGATAGTCTCAAAAGCTCAGGCCTGTCCTCCAGTAATGGCCCATCCAGAGGCATTCCTATCAGCTCATATCCCCACTTGTAACCAGACCCTTTAGATCCATCTATTCCAAGTTTTTTTTGAATTTCAACTATTTTTCCCTCAGTCACATCAGGGCTATGAACTTGTATTGATAAATCCTGTTTTAATCCACCATCTTTTATTGATGCTTCTTTTGCCTCACGACTACTCGGCGTTTCCATATCACTAGGCTTCAAAGAATCTCCTGAAGCAGCTTCTGCTAGTTCGCCTATAGAAGGCTCTCCGTCCTCTTCTTTTCTTGATGCTTCTTTTACTTCCCTTATTTTTTGCGGTTTTGGATAACCGGGCTTTAAAAAATCTGCGTAAGTTGCCGCAGAAAGCTCATCGATAGAAGAAGGAGCCGGCAAAACTCCATCTGAATCAGCGTCAGTACTTAACGTCAATCCTGTATGTAAAAGCTCTTTTCGATTTACAAAATATAAGAATGAATAAAAGTCTCGGATTACCTGAAATTCGTCTTCCTTAAAATTCTTTTTATCAGGACGTGTGACAACTATACTACCTTCCAGAAATCCTTCGCCAATCTCCAGATCATAAGAAAATAAGTCAGACTTTATTTCTCTCATTTCATCTAAAGAAATAGCAGTGCCCTCTTTGTGTGAAAAAACAATAGAACTAGTATGCAAACCATCTCCCCTCTTTAAATCATGCGCTCCGACCTCCTTTGCTAGTTTTTCCGCTTCTTCAGGACCAAGATCACCGAGCTCGCGATGAGATACTGTAATCGAACCCGGACCTTTTTGTCCCCCTGAATGTTTCTCTATCCAAGATTCCTCTACTTTCCGCATCTTCTCTTTTATTTCTGGAAGATCTTTTTGAAACGCCTCTTCCATAATAATATTTTGTTCTTTTATTTCTTTTATTTCACGCACAATATCTTGTTCTGAAAGACTAGGCACATCTTTTTGAAACCATGTAAGTTCTGTTTGTATTGAGCTTAGATCAAAACCTGAAAGATCTATTACCTCCTGCTCTGTCAGAATCAGCATCTTCTCAAAAACATTCTTTTCTTTCTCCAGATCGCTCAGATCCTGCGCCTGCTCCCTCATTAGTTTTTCTTTGGCATCTCTAAAAATAACTGCCATAGTATTATCCAGATCCACTATCCCATCAATCGCAGGAAACAGTTTAGTTTCAAAACTTTCGCGGTATTTCATCAACTGTTTAAAACCATGTTCATTAAAAGACAATGTTTCAAGATCAACTATTTTATCCATTAAATTCAATGTCAGACTTTTTATTAATGGTTTATAAAATTCGATAGGCAACGCATCTAAAAGATCCTTAAAATATGAAATTCTCCCTGTGCGTTCTTCTGCCCAGTTGTCTTCTCCTTCAAGAAGAAATATTATAAACTTATCCATATCAGAAAAATCACTTACCAGTCTTTCTCCTTTATATTCCATCTTATAAGAAAAGATAAAATCTTCCACACACCCCATAACAGTGTCAGCTAGATAGTCAAGTCTTGCTTCCGAGATTTTGATCTTTTCCGGCTGTTTATTAATACTAGCTACCATATCCTCTTTTATCTCAGGACTCAATTCCATATCCATATTTTTGTATATGATTTCCTGAGCTAAAGACTGATTAAACGCAGGTCTTAGTTTTTGTCCTTTCTGGATTTGTGTCTCAAGTTCTTTATAGTCCGAAAAATACTTTTTTATTCTCTTTTCTACATAATGCACAAAAGGCAATCTTCCTAATTCCCGGGTTATACCAACCAGACTCATAAGCGACTTATCCAGACCAAGTTTATGTCTATCCACAAATTCACACGCAATATCTACTCCGCGGTCAACATGGCCTTTACGGTTGATCATATCTCCTGTTTTATCCCCTTTAATATGCATATAAGCAGGCAAACACCCTCCTATATCGTTTAATCTTTCATATTCTTTTGACTCTTGGACTTTCTTCAAAAGCTGTTCATTTGAGGTTCCTGTCTCTCTTTCTTCTGTCACTTTTTCAAATTCAGCAGGCCCGCTAACGCCATGACGTATTTTGTTATCTGATTTTTCAAATGCTGTACCATGACCCGACTTCACATCATAAGCTCCCAGCCTTTGCGCCAGTTCTTCTAATCCCTTCGGGTCAAAATCACTGCCTACTATTGCGTCCTCTGACACCTTTGACACATCTAAAAACCGTGCCATTTGTTTCAGTATAGACATATTTCCCGACAGCAATATTATATTCCCTCTGTCCGGATACTCCGGATCAGCCAAGACAATATCATAATATAATTCCTCTAAAACACTAAACTGATCCTTCATGAAATCCGCCCAATCTCTTGCTGCTTTTAAATATCCCGGTGTTTTTACGCGATTAGAGTTAAGATTGTATAGAAGTTCCATGGCTTTTCCAAGAAACAGATTTGTTTCCTCCCGTGTCAAACTTAAAGTTTTAGAAATTCTTAAAATATCTCCGACTGCTGTTGCCAGAATATCACCTTGTCGAGATATGTTTATTGACGCTATTATCTCGTCTTTTAGGTCAGGATTAATTTTTTCGCCTCTTGTTTGGGCTTGCACAAATCCGCTCCATCCTTCATCAAAAAGCACTTCCTCCTGCTGTATTTTTTTATATTGCGAGCTAGCCGGTTGATGTTGAAAAAGTTGACTTTTCAATTCAAGCTTTTTTGCAAGAAGAATATGTGTTTGAGCTGGAGACAATTCCTGTTTTTCCGCAAATGCGATAACAGACATAACGTTTCCAGCTAAAAATAGTCCGAAATCAGGAACTTTTGCACTTTTCAGTTTTTGCATAACCTCATCTTTTATTCTTTTTATTTCCTTGTCATCTATTTTAGCCACGTTATTTTCCGCGCCTTTTGAAACTGCTGGGGCCAATTTATTTAGCTCTCCAAATTTTTCTATAAAACTTTCCCAGGATTGAACAGGCGCGCCAAATTCCTTTATTCCCTCAGGATTAGCAATAAAAAAACTCAACGCTCCAAGTCCTGCTCCCAGCAAATGATCTGTTTCTTCTGAACTAAACCCCAAAGCCTCAGAAAAAAACAAAACCCTTCTGATCAATAACAGAAAACTCCCTGCATTCTCTGTCATTTTTAATTGTTTTAATATTCTATCTTTCTTTTCCTGAGATGCCGGTCTTTTTCTTGATAACTCTACTTTAAACTCACCCATTTTTTTCCAAAAATAAGAATCAGCACTTAATGCTTCTTTGTCCTTCTCTCCTTCTTCTTGAGTTCTCAAACAATTATTTTTCATTTCAACCCCTGTGGCAAGAACAATATTTATTTCTTCAGAAGTAAATCCTATTTTCGTATATCCTTTTATAACTAGTTTTGCTATTTCTGCCAATTTTCTGCCTATTTCGGATACCCTTAATGAGGTTAATATCTCATTTTTCTTGGCTTGTAAAATTTCTTCATGTGTTATCCCTGATGAAAAAGGAGCATGTTGCGCATTATCTTTGTTGTTCAAACAATTACGCTCCAATACGATCCCAGTTTCAAGAATATTATCTGCTATTTGAGCTTCTAATCCCAATTCTTTGGTCTTTTTAATCAGCTCTTTAGCGATCATTGTTATTTGACTACCCATCTGGGATACTGGCGCTAATCCTATAATTATTTTCATTCGATCTTTAGTAATTTTTGGAGCTTTTTTCTCCAAAGCTTTCAACTCTTCCGGAGTTAAAGAAGTATCCCCCATAGAAGCGTGCTGGGTGATTTCAACTCCATATTCCTTTGTTTCTTCAGCTAACCCCTTTGTTAAGTATGGAGATATTTTTCCGACATCTCCCTTCGTTTGAGTTAATTCTTGGAATATTTCCTCTGCATCCATTTCAGAAGAATTGAGAATTCCCGCTTCAATGTCAAAAATATTTTCAAAGTCTTTATCCTGACCGCCATATAACCTGTGCAATTCAGCTAAAGCTTCCTGAAAAACTATCGCAGCACTTAAAGAGTCTTGTACATCTGCGATTAAGCCCGCGGTAACTTCAATCGCCCTTTGAAGCAAAATATCTGTTTCGTCTGTGGTTAATTTCAGTTTTTTACAAAAATTCAAGATAAAATTAACCTTGTCTGCAAGAAACCCTGACTGCTTCGATACTTTCATCCCCCTAATTTCTTCTTTTAGTTCTCTTCCTACTTTGCCATTAACGACTCTGATCCTGGACAAAATATTATAGAATCTCTCGTTCTTATATCTCGCATGTTTCGAACCTTTTTCGCTAGAAGAATTTTGGAATACATCCCTTTCCACCTCAAGCCCCTTTGCAAGAAGAATCCGCGTGTCTTGTTCGCCTAAATCCTGCTTGTAAGCAATTTCCATTATATCGTTAACTGTAATAGCCAATAACTGCGCTTGATAAGATTCCGGAAAAGAACTTAAAATATTCTTTTTCTTTCCTTCCTGAATAAGTCCATCAACTATTCCGGGCTTGTCTAAAGAAGCATGCTGTGTGGTAGACAAACCTAATTTCTCTATATTTTCTCCTAAAATTTCTTGGAACTCAGCGATTACTTTTTCATCGGCTACCCGCCCTTCTTCTTCCAAAGCTTTCAGCTCTTCTATACTTAACGCAGTATCTTTCATCGGAGCGTGCTGTACGATTCCAACTCCATACTTCTGGGCTTCTTCAGCTAACGCCTCTGTTAAGTATGGAGATATTTTTCCGACATCCTTACCAACAGGCACAAGTCTTGCTATTGCAAAAGCACCTTCACCCTCGATATAGAGATCCAGAGACCGGGTTCCTGCCATATTTACGGCTAAACTTACAACAATATGAAATGTCTCTCTGGAAACCCTAACAGGCTCATCCCCGTCATGGCCCAAATCTAAACCCACATTTGGAAGAGCTATAGCATAATTCTTAACCAATGAAAATCCCTTATCTAAAGACTCACTATAAACAATAAAATCGATTAATCCAGAGTAATAAAGCTCCGCTATTTTTTCCTGGATTTCTTTTGCATTGTTAAATTGACCTATATATTCTTGACTAGGCCTTGCTTCTTCGGGTTTTGCTTGCTCATATAATCCGGGAATCAAATAGTCGTTTAATATTATCTGAATCAAAATATTATGTCCCTGGCTTGTTCCATACAAAAGACGCAATTTCTTCATGTATTCAAGGGCTGTCATCCATTGATATCCCTTTAATCCTTCAGGAACATTCTTTTCTCCTTCAAACATATAATCAGAGATTAATGCTTTTAGTTTATTCTGTATTTGAAAAGACATTTCTTTTTGAGATGTAAAAACAAGAATTTTTTCCAAAGCAAAAAGAATAGTAATTTTTTTAGCTGTTTCAGAATCAGGGCCTAAGCTATATTTCTTTACTAACAAACCATGCGAGACTTCAACAGGCCAGAAATCCGGATCCTTATCATAAATTTTAATAAATTGTTTTATAAGTTCTATTATTTCCTTCTCGCCAGGAGCTTTTTCCGCCGGAATTGTAAGTTTTCCTAGTGCTTTCACAAACTCATTCGATTGAATTTGGTCTTCCAACAAAGCACTTGATTCTGCCACTTCTTCGATAGTTTCTTTAAATTCTTTTATTTTTGAATCTTGGGCTTCCGGCGCTTTTCCTTTATCAGCGCCAACAGGTATAAGTTTTACAACTGACTTGCCATCTTTGCGATCTATATATAAATTAAAAGGATAGTCATCTGAAAAACCAGAGAAAGCTACACAAACTACACCATACGCGACATGTCGCATAAGAATAGTTTGTGATCCTTCTCCACCCTTTATTTTCACAGCATTCGCTTTGCTATATGTCTGGTCAACTTCAAAGTCATAGGTGTCTTGTAAAGAATCTACAAAAACAATATACTTAACTTGGCCAGAAAAATAAAGTTCAGCAATCTTTTCCTGCACTTCCCATTCACCATAAAATCGACCTAAAGATTCGGACTCAAGACTTTCTTCTTTTTCTTGTAATCCAGGCATAAGATTCTGGTTTAATTCTCTCTGAAGCAAAACCTTCTTCCTTGAGGCGATACCTTTTGTCCCATAACAAAGACGCATTTCTTTCATATATTCAAGCGTTTCCATTGAACTAACGTCTTTTAATTCGTCAGGAACATTATTAATCCCTTCAAATATATAAGCAGAAATTAATGTTTTTAACTTATTCTGCATTTCTGGCGCCAGTTGTTTTTGAGATGCAAAAGCAAGTATCTTTTCCATATCAAAAAAAATCGATACTTTTATCCCTAACTCAAATAACTGTGCTTGCTTTTTTAGCTCCCCACGATTAACAGAAATCGGCAAAAACCCTTCTTCCTTGCTATAGACCACAGCAAATTGCTCTATCAAATCAATCATTTCTACACATCGCAGAGATTCGTCAGCCGGAATAGTAAGTTTTTCTAACGCACTCAAAAACTTATTCTTTTCAGAACTTCCTCCCATATATAACGGATCACCTATTATGTTTCTACGACGCTTTTTATAAGCAGTTCTATATTTTTGCTCAACTTTAAATTCCGGAACCTTTACTCCTTTTTGTGAGAAAAAATGATAATTTAGCGCGCAAGCGCCATTTATTAACTCGTTACGTTCAACCTCATCTTCATAAAGGTTTTCTATGGCAAAAACTTCAGAAAAATCATATTTTCCTGGATCCTGTTTTGCTAATTCCTTGACTTCATCGCCAAAAAACCAGTTTAATCTATCGTTTAAAGTATTGTTATTGTATCTTGTCGTATCGGCAAAAGCGTATGCCCCTAAAAACCACAACCATGCAGATTCATTTACCCTGTTATATCCGCCATATATCTGATTAGCTTTCCTTTCATCTCCTTCCACGGTAGGAATCGATCCTTCCCCCTCTTCCACAAATTTGCTAATCCAGGCCTCTATATGCCCACTACTTTTTCCTGATCCAGATTCAGCCAAATCTGTCATCTCATGTTTTGCAATCCGATAAAATATACCCCACGCAAGACTTGCAATTCTTCTTTTTTGATAAGCACGAGTAAACTCAAACCAAATATCATTTGCCCTTATATGGTTCCACATTTGAACAAATTTTGTATGTACAACTAAAACATACTTATCTTCCCCATGATTCTCTAACCGGCAAATAGGAAGTTCTCCTGCTTGTTCGTCTACTTTAAAATAGCCTTCTTTTATTTCAAGAAACTTTTCCGGAATCCGTGCTTCATTATCCCTAAAATACGTAAATGCTTCTATTAAATCTGTTTTTTCTAAAATAGGATTATTTTTCCATTCTTTAGGAGGATTTTTATACTGTTTGACCAAGCCTTTTCCTGGAACTATTAATTTTTCATACTCTGCTTTTTTAAATTTTACTTCTGGTATTTCCGGCGCCTCACCGATAAAGTTCTCCGGACTTCCCGTAAACTTGTCCCAGTCTATAGCTCCATCGCCTCTTTTTACTGCAAACCGTTTTCCCGCACCAGCTAAAATCTCTTTCTGCTTCTCTGGCAAAAGACTCGCTGGTATTGTACCCAACCCATACGCAAAATTGTTGATTAAAAACACAGCTGAAATAACTATACTACAAATCTTTTTCATTTCCCGTTCTCCTTTTTCCATTAAAACTTAAAGTCAAATTGTATTAAATAAACACGTTAGCGTTATTATACCAAAAGCCTTATTTTGATACAAGAAAAATAATTTCCTTTTGGCCTAACGGACGCTTTATGTAAGTCCATTCAAACAAAAGAGTTATACAATAATTCCTCGCTTCTAAATCTATCTATAGAAAAAAACTCCCTGGAAAGAATTGCACAACGGGCAGGACCGGTTTCCTGTGGAAGCATAAACCCTGGCTAAAACCAGTCCCATTTATTTCTATTTTGGAGAGTGTTTCTTTCAATCATGTCTCGAAATTTGTATTTTGAGGTCATTGCTGTCCGGAGAAAATTTCCCAAACTTGTCATTCCCACGTACAGACTGTGTCACAAGTCACATTTTGTCTTTGCGAGGGAGCTCGAGCGACCGCGGTCCTCCAGAAGCGGATCTGCCTTGGGCAGACAATCTCAAGAATAATATAGTTTTCCCACAAAATTTATATTTTTATTGCTATTCGAGATTGCTTCGCCCATTTCATGGGCTCGCAAAGACGTTTTGACACAGTCTGTCCACGGAGATGACCGTAAAGGAGACTTTCAAAAATATATTTTTCGGTTTCAAGTTTCTCCGGACAGCATTGTTTTGAGGTAGTATTTTAAGGAAAGCAAATGAAAATTCTAAATTCTAAGAAGTAGAGGTATACGTTCCCGGATAAACAGACGATAAATCTCTTCCTTTTTTGGGAAAAAGCTTGATTTCAATATCTAAGGCCTCTGCAATTCTCATGAAAGTTTTAACTGAAAAATGCAGATATCCTCTTTCTATACTGGATATTGTCTGTTGTGAAAACCCTGTTTTTTCTGAAAGATCCTTTTGGGTTAATCCTTTATCACAGGGTCATATAGGGTCAGACCTAGACAATTGACACTTTAAAGAGGAGTTGCTATAAACTCAAGGACAACAATAAAATAGTGTCTGTCCCCATTTTCGTC
>JBDRBG010000049.1:0-23877 GCA_043823005.1 Candidatus Omnitrophota bacterium | reverse complement strand
CGGTTGTAAGAAAAAGTGCCAAAGTTGGCGGATAGCAATGAATTAAACTAAATTAGGGTCATTCTAAAGCCGAAATATTCCCCTTTTGGGGGATACCGAATGAGTATTTTTTATACGTCCCGTTCTAATTAGGATTTGGGGGGTTCACAATAGAATTGACTTTTTTGTAACAACTGATAGAATAAGTAATTAAGGATATTTAGAGAAAACAAAGCTAGTCGTTAATTTTATAAATATGGTGTTATTTTTACGGAGGAAAAAATGAAAGAACAGACGTTGGTACTTATAAAGCCTGATGGATTAAAGAAGTCTTTAACGGGAAATATTTTAACGCGATTATCCGAAACAAAATTGGAGATTATAGGGACTAAAATAGTAAAAGTATCGCAGGAACTCGCAGAAGCACATTACGCGCATTTAAAAGACAAACCTTTTTTTAAAGAGCTTATTGATTATATTATGGGGGAATATCATAAGAAAAAAGTTATGGCGCTTGTATATTGGGGGGAAGACGCAGTGCAAAAAGTGCGGGACATTTGCGGTAAGACCAATCCGGAACAGGCTGATTCTGTTTCTATTCGAGGGGCGTATGGAAGAATTACGACGGCCGGGGTGTATGAGAACGTAATTCACGCGTCGGAAAACACGAAGGAAGCGGAAAGAGAAATAAAATTATGGTTTGAGCCTGATGAGATCATAATGGAGAGTTATCCTGTGATCAGAGAAAAACAAAAACTTGAAAGAACAAAATGGGCGTAACAAAAAAAACAAACAAAAAACAGAACAATATAAAATCGATGACAGGTTTCGGCCGGGAATCCGTAAAAAGCCCGTACGGAAGGATTACCGCGGAGATCAAGACCTTGAATCACAGGAGCTTGAGTGTGACGTGTAATCCGTTTAACGGACTTTTTCTTCTGGAGGAAAGGACTAAAGAGCTTTTAGAATCAAAAGTTTTCCGCGGAAAAATTTTTGTAAGGATTAGCCTGGAAGAAGCGGGACAGAAAAAAAATATTGAAAAAGTCCGGGTGAATGAGAGCCTTGCCGAAGAGTATTTAACGAAAATCAGGAAACTTCAAAAAAAACTGGGACTTAACGGAGATGTTCAAATACAGGAATTGATATCTTTGCCCGGCGTTGTTGGGGATAAGACAGAACAAAAAGAAGAAAATATATGGCCGCATGTTAGAACGGCACTGCAAAAAGCTATTAAAAAGCTTGTAAAGTATAGAGAAGAGGAGGGCGCCCGGCTTGCAAGAGATTTCAGGGGACGGATTAGCGGAATACAAAAAAGCATAAAAGAAGTGAAGAAGTATGAGGAAAAAGGGATTGAAGATTATCGAAAAAAACTTATACGTTCTATTCGCGAAATTGCCGAAAACGTAGACGCGGATAAAAGCCGGCTGGAAACAGAAGTAGCTTCTTTTGCTAAGAATTGCGACATAGCGGAAGAAGTAACCCGGCTGGAGGGACATATAATTGCTTATATAAAGACAATGAAAGACGTAAAGACAGATATAGGGAAAAAATTGGATTTTATAGCGCAGGAAATGCAGCGGGAGGCAAATACCATAGGAGCAAAGGCAAGTGATTTCAGGGTGTCTAAAGCTGTGATTGACATAAAAAGTGAAATTGAGAAAATGCGGGAACAGATCAAGAACATCGAGTGATTTGAAAGGGTTAGAAGCGGGCAGGTATTTGGAAAGCCTGAGAATCAGATTTTGACGGGGATGAAAAAAGAAACAAGTAAGGATATGCCGCGCTATGTTACTGCAGAAAAAGCAGTCGAAGAGAAGCTCGGCATTCTTTTTTATGGCTTTTTTTCGGAAGAGGATAACGATAAATGAATAACAAAAGAGAACCTTTACTTATCGTGGTATCAGCGCCGAGTGGAAGCGGAAAAACTACGATAGTCAGGCGGCTTGTGGAAATGATTCCGGAGATGAAAAGAAGTGTTTCATATGCGACTCGTCAGATTAGAGACGGGGAGAAGGATAAAGACGACTATATTTTCATTAAAAAGGAAGAATTTTTTGAAAAGCGGAGAAACGGAGAATTTCTGGAGAGTGAAGAAAACTTTGGGAATTATTACGCGACCTCGAGAAAGAAAATAGAAGAAATCCTGGAGCAAGGAAATGATGTTATTTTGAGTCTTGACATAAAAGGGGCTCGGACGGTTAGGCGGTTATTCCCTTCGAGCATTAGTATTTTTATCATGCCGCCTTCGGTCAAGGAACTGGAAACAAGATTGAAGAAAAGAAATACCGATCATGAGGAACAGGTGAGTTTACGGCTTAAAGAAGCGGAAGCCGAAATTTCTGCCGCGGATGAATTTGATTATCTGGTAGTGAACGAAGACTTGCAAAAAGCAGTGGAAGAAATAATGGTTATTGTTAAAAAAGAAAGAGCAACACGAAGAAGGAAAGGACCTGATAAAAATGAGAAAAATTTCACGAGATGAATTAATAGAACTAACCGGAAGTGTTTATAAATTATGTAATCTGGCGGCATTGCGCGCTATGGAACTTAATAGCGGCATGCGGAAATTGGTTGATTCGGAACCGATGGAAAAAGTGACTACCATAGCGATCCGAGAAATAGCGGAAAAGAAAATACAATTAAATATTCTGGCATAACTAAGGAAACTTTCCCGGAACGATCGGGATGCGGCAGGGCGGAATGAAAGTCAAAAAAAATATACTTTTGGGGATTACAGCAAGTATTGCGGCGTATAAAGCGTGCGATTTAATAGGGATTTTACGCAAAAGGGGATATTTTGTGCAATGCGTGATGTCTTGTAACGCGAAGCATTTTATTACCGCTCTTACAGTAGAGACGCTAACAGGACAAAAGGTTAGCGAAGAGATGTTTGAATTGCCGGCAAACAGGATTCCCGAACATATTTCTCTGGCAGATCAAGCGGACATTATAATAGTAGCTCCGGCAACAGCGGATATTATAGGTAAAATATCCGCCGGGATCTGTGATGATACCTTAACTTGTACTATTTGCGCGGCCGGTTGTCCTGTGCTTATAGCTCCGGCAATGAACGATAGGATGTGGGAAAATCCAATAGTACAGGAGAACATAAAAAAGTTAAGAGAAAAGGGTTATTATTTTATTGATCCGGTTATAGGGCGCCTTGCCTGCGGGCGTGAAGGAAAGGGGCATTTGGCGCCTTTAGAAAAAATCGCGAAAGAAGCAGAGAAGATATTAAAGACATGAGGCAAGTCCAGAAAAAGTCTACAGATAAAGCAAAAAAGAAAAAGCTTAAATCTTTGGGAAGAATTACTGTTACCGCAGGGCCTACCATAGAACCAATAGATCCTATCAGATATATTACAAATCATTCTACGGGCAGGATGGGGTATGAGATCGCAAGAGCGGCTCTTAACGCGGGATTTCAGGTTACTTTGATAAGCGGGCCGGTTAATCTCAAGAGTCCTCAAAAGGCGGATCTTGTAAAAGTCCAAACAGCCTGCGAGATGAGGTCTAAAGTCATAGAAAACGCGAAAAAAAGCGAATGTTTAATAATGACCGCGGCAGTAAGCGATTTCAGAGTGCAAAGCCCGAGTTCTGAAAAAATAAAAAAGAAAGATAAGTTAACGCTAAAACTTTTAAAAAACCCCGATATCCTTAAACAGGTCGCGGATATGAAAGATCTCATAAGAATAGGATTCGCGCTTGAGACAAAAGAACCTTTAAAATACGCGTTTAGAAAATTAAGGGATAAGAAGTTGGATTTTATAGTTGTAAACAGTAAAAGCGGCAGTGTGGATCCTTTTGGGCCGGGCAAAAAAGAATATACAATTATAACTAAAACAGGAGAAATAAGCGCTTATAAAGGTATTAGCAAAAGGCAAATAGCGGAACTTATAATTTTTAAAGTAACCAAAGAGCATGAAAACAGGAAAAAATAAAAATAAAGGATTTACGCTTAGTGAGCTTTTGTTTGTGTTTCTTATTGTTATGGTGACGTCGGTTTTTTTGTTTCCGGTTATACGGTATACCAGGCTAAGACTTAAGCAAACTATATGCGCGAATAATTTAAGGGAAATAGGCCTGGCTTTATATATATACGCAAAAGAGCATGAAGGAAAATTTCCGCCGGATATAAAGACTTTATATAAGGAACAGTATCTTAGCGATATAAAATTAGTGGATTGTCCGGGGAGTAAAATCGTAGGATTGCCTGAAAATCCGGATTATATTTACACTAGCGGATTGTCGGTTAGAAATGAGTCTCTTTTGCCTCTTTTAAGGGATGCAACAAAAAATCATTTTCCCAAAGGGAAAAACATTCTTTATGTGAATGGAACGGTTTCCTGGAAAGAATAGACATTGTAAGGGATATTTGTTCCTAAAGGATTAATCGGTGTGGGGCAAAAAGGGAAAAACAGGGAAACAGGGGGGAAGCGCCGAAAGGCATTTGACTTTTTTCCCTTAATATGTTACCTTAACTCACTATATATAAGTTGAAATAGTACTTATAGTTAAGTCGTGGTTTGTGTATAATAAAATAAGGCGCGGTGGCCGAGTAGCTAGGCAACGGTCTGCAAAATCGTGTACACCGGTGCGAATCCGGTCCGCGCCTCCATCTTCATTTTGCGGGATATGACAGGGAGACTTTAAAGGCGCGGCTAATCTAATGATATTTGTACAGGTAGAATATAGACAGGTGGGCGAGTGGCGAAATTGGCAGACGCAAAGGACTTAAAATCCTTCGGTCGAAAGACCATGAGGGTTCGAGTCCCTCCTTGCCCACCAGTGTCTATTTGAATGCAGTCGAACGGTATGACGAGGGTTATGAATGTGCGCGCGCCCGTATACGGCACGCCTTTGGAGAACCTTTGGCGGAAAATAGTCCCAAAGAAAGAAATAACTTTTTGGCGCGAAAAACTAACAGACTAAAGGTATCTTTTGTCTGTTTAATTGCGGTTGCTTGAAAAGTAAAAATATGGGATAATTTAATATAACGCGGGCGGTTAGCTCAGATGGTTAGAGCGCCACGTTGACATCGTGGAGGTCACTGGTTCGATCCCAGTATCGCCCACCAGCGATTTAGGGAGAGACATAATTGCCGGGCAGTTGAACAATAGACGGTTAGGGCATTAATAGCAGAAGGTTTTTTGTGAAGCGGGGGTTTTGATTAAAACCAGGATTTATATGCCAAAAACGAATTAAGAATAAGAATGAAGGAAATTTTGTGATATGGCAAAGAAGATAGATGAAAAGCTTCAAGCAATGAGGCATAGCGCGGCGCACGTAATGGCAGATGCCGTAAAACAGCTTTATCCTGGAGTAAAATTAGGTATAGGTCCTGCTATTGAAGATGGATTTTATTATGATTTTGATTTTTCCGAATGCGATATGGGTAAAAGAAAGGGAACACAGGGACATTTTTTAACGCCGGAAGATCTTCCGAAAATAGAAGAAACAATGAGGAGCATTATAAACCAAAAAATTTCTTTTGAAAAACAGGATGTCTCTAAACAACAAGCGGAAAAGATGTTCCGGCAGGACAAAGAAAGCTATAAGCTGGAACTCTTAAAAGACCTGGAAGACAAAGAAATTTCATTGTATAAGCACGGAGAGTTTATAGATCTTTGCAAAGGGCCGCATGTTGTAAATACAGAAAATATCGGGGCAGTTAAATTATTGTCAGTGGCAGGGGCATATTGGAGAGGTAAAGAAGAAAACCCTATGTTACAGCGGATATACGGGACAGTTTTTGAGAATAAAAAAGAACTTAAAAAATATCTGCTTCTTCGCGAAGAAGCACAAAAACGAGATCATAGAAAACTTGGAAAAGAATTGGAACTTTTTAGTTTTAACGATATGGCAGGTGCTGGATTGGTTCTTTATCATCCTAAAGGCGCGATGTTACGGAGAATAATAGCGGATTATATAACAGAGAAGCATCTGGAAAAAGGGTATGAGTTGATATCAAGTCCGCATGTTTTGAAAAGTGACATATGGATACGTTCAGGGCATTATGAATATTATAAAGAAAATATGTATATATTTGAAAGTGAAGGTCAGGAGTTCGCTGTAAAACCCATGAACTGTCCCGGACATATATTAGTATATTCTTCAAAATTAAGGAGTTATAGAGAATTACCCATAAGATATTTTGAGTTGGGGAGTGTTTATAGACATGAGAAATCCGGAGTTTTACATGGGCTTTTGAGGGTTAGGGGTTTTACCCAGGATGATGCTCATATATTCTGTCTTAGAGAACAGGCAGAATCGGAAATTTCAAAGGTTATAGATTTTGTTGATGAAACCATGAGGGAATTTGGATTTCAAGAGTTTGAAGTAGAAATAAGTACGCGTCCGGAAAAATATATCGGAACGGACCAGGATTGGGAAGAAGCCACAAAGGCGCTTATAAACGCGATTGAGAAAAAAGGAATAGAATACGAAATAAATGAAGGAGACGGAGCTTTTTACGGGCCCAAAATAGACATAAAGATAAAAGATGCTTTAGGAAGGTCCTGGCAGTGCGCTACTGTTCAATGTGATTTTGCTTTACCTGAAAGGTTTGATCTTAAATATACCGATCAAAACGGTGAAAATAAGAGACCTATTGTTTTGCATCGCGTAATTTTAGGCAGTTTAGAACGTTTTTTGGGTACGTTGATAGAACATTACGGAGGCGATTTTCCTTTGTGGCTCTCCCCTGTTCAGGTAAAGGTAATCCCAATAGCGGAAGCACAGTATAAATACGCGCTGGAACTTGAACAAAATTTGAAAAAGGCGGGGTTTCGGGTAGAGACGGACATTAGAGACGAGAAAATGCAGAAAAAAATAAGAGACGCCGAACTTATGAAGATTCCGTATATGGCTGTTGTCGGCAAAAACGAGATTGAGAACAATAGCATTTCTTTAAGGAGTCGCAGTAAAAAGGGAAACATGGGAGAGATACAGCTAGCGGATTTTATAACGAAATTACAGGAAGAAGCTGTTAATAAATACGGTATCTTGCCGGAAGTTCAAAAAGACCCGGATAAGAAAGCTTCAAACGGACAAAATAAACAAGGAGGATAATATTTCTAATCCAAGATTTGGAA
Source organism: Candidatus Omnitrophota bacterium (assembly GCA_043823005.1). Taxonomy (GTDB): domain Bacteria; phylum Omnitrophota; class Gorgyraeia; order Tantalellales; family Tantalellaceae; genus JBDRBG01. Next base: position 16,804 of record JBDRBG010000049.1, on the reverse strand, counting down.
CTAACCGTGGGTACGGGTATAATGATGATACTCTGATCAACAACAGGATAAGAGCGCCAAAGGTTCGGTTGGTCGATGAGGAAGGGAATCAGGTGGGAGTAGTTGACATAAATACAGCTTTGGCAAAGGCCGCAGAAAGCGGGTTAGATCTTGTAGAAGTAGCGGCTAATGTCAATCCTCCGGTATGTCGTATAATGGATTATAGCAAGTATAAGTATGAGCAGAAAAAAAAGAAGAAAATAGCGAAGAAAAAACAGCATGTTACTCATACCAAAGAAATGAGGTTTAAGCCAAAGATAGAAGAACATGATTATCAGGTAAAAGTAAAGCATATTAAAGATTTTTTGGAAAAAAAAGATAAAGTAAGGATATTACTGCGTTTTAGAGGAAGAGAGATAGCTCATAAAGAATTGGGGAGACAACTTCTAAACAGGGTAGCGGCTGATATGTCTGCTCTCGGAGAAATGGACGCTCCTCCTAAGGAAATGGGAAAATCAATGATGATGACTTTGATTCCCAAAACGATAACTTCTTCTCTCGGAACAACGGAAGAAAAGGAATAGATTCGGGTTTGTTTATTGATAATAATTATTTTGCCGGCTGAAGCTGGTAAATTTTCAAAGAAGCGGGGGGTGAAGATATAAAATGCCAAAATTAAAGACTAAAAAAGGGGCGCAAAAACGGTTTAAGCTTACTAAAACGGGTAAAGTAAAACGGTCGAAGGCCAACAAAAGACACATTCTTACAAAAAAAAGCAGGAAGAGAAAAAGATCTCTTTCCAAATCAACAACAGTTGCTAAAGCCTTTGAGAAGAATATAAAAAAACTGCTTCCTTATGGATAAATCCGGGTTCGGAAAAACCTGATCCGGAGAATTAGTGTAAGAATGAAAAGAGAAATAGGGCTATGTAGTATGGAATTTAGAAATAGCGTAAAAAGAACATAAAAATATGAAGGAGCAAAGATGTCTAAGGTTAAACACGCGGCAAGCTCATTAAAACGCAGAAAAAGGGTGCTTAAGGCCGCGAAAGGGCAGAGAGGCGCTAGATCCAAACTTTTGAAAACAGCAAAAGAATCTGTGCGGAAAAATTTGGTAATGAGTTATGGCGCGAGAAAGAAAAAGAAGGGCGATTTCCGTTCTTTGTGGATTACGCGGATTACTGCCGCATGTAAGAACGAAGGGATTTCCTATAGTAAATTTATCTTCGGGTTAAAAAAAACCGGAATAATACTTAATCGCAAGATAATATCAGAATTAGCTATTAGCGATAAGCTCGCGTTTAAAACGCTTGTTCGAAAAACTGCAATATAATCCTGAATATATGGGAAGATTAACTCCGCAGCGATTAGTGATAGTAAGTTTTTTATGTGCCATTATTATCGGCACTATTATTCTGTCTTTGCCGGCCGCTACAAAAGGAGACGGACGGCTTTCTATTATTGACAGCCTGTTTACCGCTACGAGCGCTACCTGTGTTACCGGGTTGATAGTCAAGGACACAGGATCTTATTTTTCTCCCTTAGGGAAATGGACGATTTTCGCGTTATTCCAGATTGGAGGACTGGGTATAATGACATTTTCCACGCTTTTCGCGGTTATGTTGGGACGGAAGATAGGGTTTTATGAAACAGATGTTATCAGGAGCACTCTTGATAAACATAATATTTTGGGATTAAAAAAACTCATTCTTTATATTATTGCTATTACTCTGGCGGCAGAGCTTGTGGGAGCTTGTTTTTTGTTTCTAAGGTGGAAAGGTATAACTGACTGGAGTCTTGGAACCATCATATCGCAGGCTATGTTTCATTCTGTTTCAGGTTTTTGCAACGCTGGGTTTTCTTTGTTTCAGAACAGTCTTGTACAATTTCAGTCAGATCCATGGATTAATTTAACCATGAGCGTTCTTATCTTGTTCGGCGGGATCGGGTTTATCGTTATTATGGATATTATCAGGGTTGTGCGGAACAAGAAACCCAAACATAGACTTAGCCTTCAGTCAAAAATAGCTCTTAGTGTGTCGTTTATACTGATCATTGCGGGTGTTGTTTTCCTTCTTGCATTTGAAAAGGACGGGGTTATGAAAGAGATGTCCTGGCCCCAAAAAATATGGGGAGCGGTATTTCAGTCAATTACTGCCCGTACAGCCGGGTTTAATACCCTGCCGATTAATCAATTGTCAATTCCGTCTCTTATAGGGCTCACTTTTCTGATGTTTATCGGAGCTTCTCCCGGATCTACGGGTGGAGGAATAAAAACATGCACTTTTGCAATTCTCGCGGCTATTATATACGCTATGATGAAAAATAAAAGACGGGTAATGTTGTTCTCCAGGTCTATTCCCAAACAGATTATCAGAGAGACTATAGTCATATTTTTTCTTGCCGCGGTCTGGATATTTGTTTTTACGATAATACTTACTTGTACGCAAAATGCGGGTGGAATAGAAAATAAAGGGACGTTTATAAAATCTTTCTTTGAAATAGTTTCAGCTTTTGGTACGGTAGGGCTTTCTACCGGAATAACCGCGGGGCTTAATAACGCGGGTAAACTTTGTATTATTGCTACAATGTTTGCCGGCAGGGTAGGCCCTTTGACTCTTACTTTGGCCGTGGCTTTTAAAAAGCGAAAAGACAATTATGTTTATCCTGAAGAGACCGTAATGGTCGGTTAAGTAGTTGATAGTCGTTTGTCGTTAGTCGTTAGCAGGAGACGGCCATAAGTGTCAAAATAAAAATAGCGGGACTGGTTTCACCCGGGGTTTATGCTACGGCAGGGAACCTGTCCCGATCTGGAATCGGTATTTTTTCAGATTAAATATAAGGGGGATTGGCATGAAACAATTTGCGGTTATTGGATTAGGCCGTTTCGGATCGAGTGTGGCCGGAACGCTCGCGGAAAAAGGGCAGGAAGTTTTAGCTATAGACAAAAAAGAAGAATTAGTTCACGAATTAATGGATACGGTTACAAAAGCGGTTTGTCTTGACGCTACCGACGAAAAAGCCGTTCGGTCTGTGGGGCTTGACAAAGTTGACGTGGCTATATGCGGGATAGGAACGGATGTAGAAGCAAGTATTCTGGTAACACTTTTGTTAAAAGATCTTGGTGTTCCGATTATTGTGTGCAGGGCGACTACAAGCGCGCACAAAAAAGTCCTGGAAAAGATCGGAGCAACCAAGGTTATTATGCCTGAACTGGACACGGGAGAGAGAGTGGCTTCTACTTTGATTTCAGTGTCAGATACAATTTTGGATCATATCGGATTATCCGGCAATTCCAGTATCATAGAAATAGTCGTCCCGGAAGAATTTGCCGGGAAAAGTTTAAGAAATCTGGACATGCGGTCGACTTATGGTGTGAATATTATCGCTATAAAAAAGAAAGTTAAAATAATTAAGAACGGTGAAGAATCAGAGGAAGATAAAATCAATGCGGCGCCGCAGGCCGAGGACCTGGTATCCAAAGGAGAGATACTTGTGGTTTTCGGAGAGAACGAAAAGATAGAAGCGCTTAAAAATATCGGTTGGCTGCGTAATGTTTAAACTATGAGATCCGGATAAAAAAGAAGAGACGGGATGTCAAATGAATATACTGAAAGAGTTAGATAACATAAAAAATGATTTTAGGAAAGCTCTTGTAAAATGCGTGAATGAACAAGAAATAGAAGATATGAGAGTAAACTATCTTGGCCGTAAAGGAAGATTGACTGTGATTTTACGGTCTCTTGCCGGCCTTTCTGTCGGAGAAAAAAGAGAAGCGGGAAAAAGGGCTAATATTTTCAAGAATGAATTTTCCGTAGAACTTGAAAACAGAAAAGAGCAGTTGGAAGCAGAAGGAGAGCCGAATGCGCCTGAAATTGACGTGACTTTACCCGGAACAAGGAAAAGACGGGGAAGTATTCATCCTTTAAGCCGGGTTATGGAACGAATAAACGACATTTTTATTTCTCTTGGATTTGCGATTGCTGAAGGCCCGGAAATTGAATCAGAGTTTTATAATTTTGAAGCATTGAATATCCCGCTCGACCATCCTTCCAGGGACGCGTTTGATACTTTTTATGTGGAAGACAAATATGTACTTAGAAGCCACACTTCCAATGTACAGATTCGCGTTATGCAGAAACAAGCGCCGCCTGTACAGGTTATTATGCCCGGCCGGGTTTACAGGCCGGATGCTGTGGATGCTTCGCATTCTTTTATGTTTCATCAAGTAGAAGGCCTTATGGTGGATAAGGATATAACTTTTGCGGATCTCAAGGGCGTATTAACTGTTTTTTGTAAGAGTATGTTCGGGGAAGAGATAAAAATGAGGCTTAGACCCCATTTTTTTCCTTTTACAGAACCCAGCGCTGAAGTAGATGTTTCCTGTATTATTTGTAAAGGCAAAGGCTGCAGGGTATGTTCAGGCAACGGTTGGCTTGAAATACTCGGAGCGGGTATGGTAAATCCCAAAGTTTTTAAGGCCGTAGGCTATGATGCTGATAAATATACTGGGTTTGCTTTTGGCATGGGAGTTGAAAGAATAGCGATGCTGATTTACGGGATAGAAGATATACGTCTTTTTTATGAGAATGATGTGAGGTTTTTAAGACAGTTTAGTTGAAACCGTACGAGTAGAAATCTCGTCATTAAGGCTGTGTTATAACGTCTTTGCGAGCCCCTGAAATGGGCGAAGCAATCTCGAATAGCAATAAAAATATAAATTTTGTGGGTAAACTATATTACTATTGAGATTGCTGCGGTCGCTCTTGCTCCCTCGCAAAGACAGAATTTGAATTGCGACACAGCCTGATTGCGAGCCGCGAGCTACATGAGCGGTGCGGTAATCTTGAAAAGAAATAAAAATATAAAATCTTTCAAAAGATTTAAAAGAACAAGAGCAGAAAAGATATATCGGAGAAAATAGATGAAGTTAAGTTATGAATGGATAAAAGAATATGTAAAGATGAACTTACAGCCGGAAGAACTGGCAAAAGCGCTTACTATGTCCGGTTCGGAAGTGAGTGAGATAGAGGATGTGAACGATGATAAAGTTATGGAATTGGAGATAACTTCTAATCGTCCGGATTGTTTGAACATGATAGGATTAGCAAGAGAGGTTTCAGCTGTTTTAGATAAGTCGCTTGTTTTGCCTGCTGTGGACGTTTTTGAAGACAACTTTTCAGAAAAAGAAAAGCCGCTTAAATGCGTTATAAAGAATAAAAAATTATGCCCCAGGTATACAGCCAGAATTATCGCGGATGCGGAGATAAAAAACATAAGTGAAAATATAGGCAGGAGGTTAACCTCGTTAGGTATGAGGCTAGTAAATAACGCGGTAGATATCACGAATTTTTGTCTTATGGAAATGGGCCAGCCGTTACACGCGTTTGACCTTGACAGGATAAGCGGGGGAAAGATAATTGTCAGAGAAGCTGTTAAAGGCGAAAGGATCGTTACAATAGATGATGTCGAGAGATCTTTGGAGCCGGGAATGCTGGTCATAGCCGACGCTAAAGGCCCGATAGCAATAGCCGGAGTAATGGGAGGTAAAGATACTGAAGTGACGGAAAAGACCCGGAACATTCTTTTAGAAAGCGCGTATTTTGATCCTCTTTCCATAAGAAGGACAGCGCGGCTATTAGGACTTTCCAGTGATTCCAGTTATCGGTTTGAACGCGGAGTTGATAAGGCTAATATAAAAAAAGCGTCAGACAGGGCGGCTATACTTATAAAAAAAGAAACAGGCGGAAGAATAGTACAGTTTTATAATGAAGGAACTTTGATCCCGGAAAAAATAGCTATTGTTTTGGATATCGAGAAAACAGGAAAGCTTCTCGGCAGAAAAATTGCTAAAGAAGAAATCTTTAGAATCTTATCTAAACTTGGAATGGTTGTTTCTCGCAAAGACGAAAAAACGCTGAATGTTGAAGTGCCCTCTTTTCGGGAGGATGTAAGAAGCCAGGTAGATCTTATCGAGGAAGTCGCGAGAATCTATGGGTATCATAATATTCCGGCTACAGTCGCGAATTTTGTTCCGCAAATAACCCGTAAAGAGAAAAAACGAAAAGTTATCGAGGGAATAAGGACAATACTGGCGGGGCAGGGACTTAACGAGATTATGAACTATAGTTTGATAGACGAAACTGCGGCGAAAAGGTTTTCTTTTATCAACGAAGGAAGTGTTTCTCTGCGGAATCCGTTGTCCGAGGAGCAGAAGATATTGACGCCTCAGCTTTTATCCGGAATGCTTCATACCGTTTCATGGAACTTGAACAGAAAAAACAATGATCTGGGGTTTTTTGAAATAGGCAAATTGTATTTACGCGGGACAACAAAAGATAGTTTCGATGAAATTCCGGCCTTATGTGTCGGACTTACGGGACGGACAAGAAAAAGTTGGCAGGAGAAACCTCACGATGCGGATTTTTATGATCTCAAAGGAATGGTTGAAGAGATGATGAGTTGTTTGAAAATTGACGCAAAATTCGAAAAAACTAAAATTAAAGGAATGATAAATAGCGCGGCTATATTGATTAACAATAACGAAAAAAACAAGAATATAGGATTTATAGCGGAGATAGGGGCATCTTTTTTAAAGGAGTATGATATTTCGCAAGCGGTGTATATCTGCCATATAAGGCTTGATGAAATAACGGAGAAGTCGGAGCTTAACAGACATTATATTTCGATATCGCGGTTCCCTTCTTCTTCAAGAGATATGTCAATTTTATGCGATAAAACTCTTGATTCTGAAAATATTCTGGAAATAATACGTGAAAAAGGGGACCATATAATTCAGGACATTGATCTTGTGGATGTTTATGAAGGAGAGCAAATCCCTGAGGGGAAGAAGAGTTTGACGTATAGTATAAGCTATGGCCTTGATACAAGAACTCTTACAGAAGCCGAAATACAAGCGGTTCATTCTAATATACAAGAAAACCTGATTCAAATCCTGGGCATTTCTTTTCGGTGACAAATTATGTTGCAAACAAAAGATAATGGGTGCTATAATATTTCATAAGTAACTGTTGAGTTCGTGAGCGGGAGACATGAATTGGGCCAACATTAAGTAATTGGGAGTCTAACTTTAATGGTTCCGAGGAATTATTAGGAGGGCACCCACCTGGATTACCAGGCCGCCAATTCTTTTTCAGCCACGGCTTGATGGATCCAGGGCCGGATTTTTATCCGGTCCTGTTTTTTTAGATAAGCTTGACATTGAAAAAACACTGGTGTATACTCGATTTGCAATGAAGTCAGGGAGAAGGAAACAGAAGGCAATGGGTTGTCTAAGGAAAAACGCGCGGGAGAGTATTATGAAAAAGAAAATCTTAGTAATTGATGATAATCCGGAAATCGGAAGACTTGTTCAGGATATGGCGGATATGATAGCCGAGAAGGCGGGGGTAGACAGCTGTCTGGTTGTGATAGCAAAAGGAGGAGAAGAGGGACTGAACATTGTTGTTCAAGAAGATCCGGATCTGATTCTTTTGGATATTAAAATGCAAAAAATGGATGGATATACTGTTTTAAAAGAACTAAGGTCAAGAGACGTGACAAGATCTATTCCGGTAATTATAATAACCGGATATGAAAAGATGCAAGAATTGTTTAAATCCGAGGGTGTAGGTGATTTTATAACTAAACCGTTTAAAGCGGAAGAATTTTTGAAAAAGATCGCGCATTTTTTACGGGAAAAGAAATAGACGCGTATGTTTTGAACAAGGTTATGCTTGGGGGGAGAAAAAATGAGAGAGACAAGAATTTTGGTAATCGACAACGATCACGATATGTGTGAATTGATACAAAGCCGGCTGGAAAGTAAAGGGTATAATGTGGTTACAGCCGAAGACGGAAACGCGGGCATTGAAAAAACAAAACAAGAGAATTTCGATTTGATTCTTCTGGATGTTAAGATGGGAGAAGTCGATGGATATACTGTTTTAAAAGAGTTGAAAAAGAATAAAGAAACACGGGGTATACCGGTAATTATGCTTAGCGGGTATACAAAAATGGAAGAACTTTTCAGAGGAGAAGGGGTTGCTGATTTTGTCGCAAAACCCTTTGACACAAGAATCTTAGAATTAAAAATAGAAGATATATTAAAAAAGAATAATCCTTCTGTTTGAAGTTTTTGGAGGCCATCAATTGGTCAGTCTGTTATTCCCGGCAAGCCGAATATTTAAGAACGCAGTTCCCAAAATGGATAATTCCCTGTCAGCCCGCAAAAAGAACATAATAAAAACAAAAAAGAAATCAACCACAGAGGACACAGAGGGGAAAAAGTATTTTTTAAAAAACATAAAGCCCTGTGTCTTCTGTGGTTGCTTTTTGACAATACCGGGAAAGAACTATGGAAAATAATATGGACTTATTTGAAGAGAAGCAAACGCAAATAATAAAGAAACGTTTATCCGTAAGAATGTGTCCTGAAACTTTAGAAGATTTTTTTGGGCAGGAGCATATTATAGGAAAAGGAAAACTTTTGAGAAGGGCTATTGAGTCGGATAGAATAAGTTCTGTTATTTTTTTCGGTCCGTCCGGAATAGGTAAGACCGCGCTTGCTATGATTATTTCCCGCAAAACCGGGGCTTTTTTTGTAAGGAAAAACGCGGTTTCAAGTAATGTTCCGGAAATGCGTAAAATAATAGATGCCGCTCAAAAGAGAAAAGCTATTAACGCGAAAAAAACAATAATGCTTTTAGATGAGATTCACAGGTTTAATAAAGCTCAACAGGATGTGCTTTTGCCCGAAGTGGAAGAAGGAAACATTATATTAATCGGCACCACAACGGAAAATCCGTATTTTTCCGTTAATGCCGCGCTTCTTTCCAGAAGTCAGATATTTGAATTAAAACCGCTTACGGAAAAAGAGATATTATCTTTACTTAAAAAAGCGCTTAATGATACAATCCGGGGTTATGGAGAGAAAGAGATCTTGGCAGAAGAAGACGCGTTAGCGCATCTGGCAAAGATTTCGGACGGAGACGCCAGAAAAGCTTTAAACGCTTTGGAAATAGCTGTTTTGACCACAGAGCCGGAAAAGGACGGAACGATAAGAATTACGTTGGAGGAAGCGGAAGAGTCTATACAAAAAAAAGCTGTATTGTATGATAAAGACGGGGACGCTCATTATGATACAATAAGCGCTTATATAAAAAGCATGAGAGGGTCAGATCCGGACGCGGCGCTTTATTGGCTCGCGAAGATGATAGTCGCGGGAGAGTCTCCGCGCTTTATCGCGCGCAGACTCGTAATTTGCGCGTCTGAAGATGTCGGGAACGCCAATCCATGGGCGCTTGTTATAGCAAACGCCGCGATGCAGACAGCGGATTTTATCGGGTTTCCTGAGGCAAAAATACCTCTTGCGCAGGCAACGATTTATATAGCGTGCGCTCCTAAAAGCAACGCGGCATATACGGCGATAGAAAAAGCAGTTAAAGATGTCGAAACCCAAAGAACTCAGGAGGTCCCGGATCATCTTAAGGACGCGCATTATGCCGGCGCTAAAGATTTAGGACGCGGACAGGGGTATAAATACGCGCATTCAGATGAAAGACATTATGTTGAACAGCAATATATGCCGGAGAACAAACAGTATTATATTCCCGCAAATATTGGATATGAGAAAAAGATAAAAGAATGGATGGAAACGCTTAAGGGGCAAGAGCGGGGAGGAATAAGTGATCGGTTGACAGTTGACGGTTAGTTGGTTGATGGTTAACCAACTATCAACCGTCAACGAAATCCGTCTTTGCGAGGGAGCAAGAGCGACCGCGGCAATCTGCATGTGTGAAATTTGGGGACGGTTCTGAAATTAATCCCAGACCTGTCCCAATTTCAATCCCAGGCCTGTCCCCTAACAGCCAATAGTTAGTTTTTTGATCGCGGTAAAAGGGTTTGAACAGTTGGACAATTAAGCATTAAATGCGCAATATCCGAAACATGATTTTATTGTAAGGGAAAAATATGACTAAAAAAACCAAAGCCATAGCATTAATATCAGGAGGATTGGATAGTCTGTTAGCGGCTCATGTTATTATGGACCAGGGAATAGAAGTAAAGGGAATTGTTTTTATTCTGCAGTTTGCTTCAAAGAATATGGATGCATACAAAAAACAGGTGAGAGAAGCCTCGGAAGAGGCTGGGATTGTTATTGATTTTTTTGATATATCCGAACCTTTTCTCGAAGTGTTAAAATCGCCCTGTCATGGTTTTGGAGCAAATCTTAACCCGTGTATTGATTGTAAAATACTTATGCTGCGCTATGCTAAAAATATTATGGCGCGAGAAAACGCAAAATTTATCATAACAGGCGAAGTTTTGGGAGAAAGGCCCATGTCTCAAAGAAGGGGCGCTCTTGAAACAATAGAAAGGGATTCCGCGGTTGCAGGATGTCTGTTAAGGCCTCTTTCGGCAAAGCTTTTGGAAGAAACAGTTTTGGAAAAAGAAGGGATAGTTGATCGGGAGAAACTTTTGGATATACAGGGAAGGTCCAGAGAACGACAGCTCAAGATGGCAAAGCATTATGGTTTGACAAAATATTTTGCTCCCGGAGGAGGCTGTCTTTTGACGGAAAAGCTGTTTAGTCGGAAGATAAAAGATCTTATGGATGCGCAAGTTCTTAGCATGGAGAATGTCGAGTTGTTGAAATATGGCAGGCATTTTCGTTTAGATAAAGAAACAAAAGCAATTGTAGGCCGCGATAAAAAGGAGAATGCTGTCTTGATCGCGCTCAAAGGAAAACAGGATATTCTCTTGAGAATGAAAAATACTCCCGGCCCTTGTAGCCTTTTAATCGGAAAGGGAAAAGAGCAAAACATAAGAACAACTGCCGCGCTTGTAATAAGTCATTCTAAATACAAAGAAAAGAATACTTGCATTGAGTATTGGCAGAGGGGCAAAGGACGTAAAATCTTAACGGTTGACCCGTTGTCTCAAAAAGAAATAGAAAAGCTCAGGATATAACGGATTTGGATAAACAGATTGTATTGTTTTGTCATTCAGGCTGTGTCGCAATGCCAACTTTGTCTTTGCGAGGGAGCAAGAGCGACCGCGGCAATCTGCATGGAGATGATTATATGTATCCGTAGACTCTAAGTATTACCCGGGTGTGAGAGGTTTTATGCAGAGTCCAAACAATTTTATTTTGATTTTTCCGAGGAGTATGAAATGAAAGAAAAAGGTGTAATAGTAAAACAAGACGAAAAAAACACGACCATAGAAATACGGCCGGCTGAAGCGTGCAGTAAATGTTGTTCATGCGGTGCCGGAAATATCCGGAAGATAGTTGTTAAAAACGAACAGATACAAGAATTAACTGTCGGAAACAGCGTTGAAGTGGAAATAGATGACAAAATAATGCAAAAAATATATATTTTGCTTTATGGCGTACCTTTGGCAATATTTGTCCTGACTATTGTGTTTTGTCACTGGATTGTTGGTTCTCCAATCATAAGTTTTCTCTGCGCGTTTATAACAACCATATTGTGTTATATTGCTGTTGGTCGTTATCTGAGAGCATCATGTGGCTCTATACTGGGAGTTAAAGTCAAGCCTTTGGTTTCAGGTGAAAATAATAGGGACGTCTCCCATTTATAAAAAAGCAAAAAGGATGTTTCTTCTTTCGGGAAAGCTTTTTCAGCAAACTCTAATTACGCAATATTCTACCTTTCTTTTTATATAAACAAATAGGAGACGTCCCTATTATAAAATATTAAATCGCCAGTATAATAACGTTATATTTATTAATCAACCGCAGTGAGTTTAATCTATGGAAGAATTAAACAATTTTAAATGGCAATAAAAATATAAATTTTATGGGCAATTTCCGCTATTATTGGGATTGCCGCGGTCGCTACGCTCCCTCGCAATGACAAAATATGAATTATGACACAGTGTGTGCCATGAGAAACAACTTGAATCGAGGAGAAAAAAAAAGAAAGAGAACAAGATGTTTCGTAACTACAAAAGAGATGAAGGAAGGCCCTTCGGGAACGGTGTTCAGGCACTGTATTCAAACCACCTAGCACAGCTACATTCAAAAGATGTAGTGGGGAGTGGACTAGGAAAAGGCATGAGGAACATGTCAGGTGAGACAATGAGAGACGAACGCAAGTGAACCGCTGAAGAGGTGTCGTCAGAAATAAAGCGGTGTCGAAATTATTCGTAAGCTGTGGCGAATAAGAACAGAACTAAGAAGATGACCTGATAACTGTCTTAGCGACATCCGGCATAGAGGCGGCGTGAATCATTGTTAGGCTCTTATGTGGAACATGGGAACCTGAGCTATGGTGAAAAGGGAGAAGCAATAAGTGGAAGCACCACAAAAGCGAGAGTATCGATACATAACTTAGGGGCGGAATGGTTCGTAGTAGCGATGAAGCCTTGTAATGAAGGTGGAGCAAAGGGACCATGTTGTTTAGCAAGTAAAATCAGTCAACCAGAAAAAGGGAGGAATTGATTGGAACTAGCAAAGCCATTTGAGATTTCCAAAGAGGTAGTAGCAAAAGCTTATCGCAAAGTGAAAGCAAACAAGGGAGCAGCAGGAGTGGATGGAGAAACGATTGAAGCATTCGATCGGAATTTGAAAAATAACCTGTATAAGGTATGGAACCGAATGTCATCGGGAACATACTTCCCGCCAGCGGTCAGAAGAGTAGAAATACAGAAGAAGCAGGGAGGGAAAAGAACTCTTGGAATACCAACGGTAGCAGATAGGGTAGCGCAAGAAGTGGTAAAGAAGTATCTAGAGCCAAAGCTGGAAAAGATCTTTCATGAGGATTCATACGGGTACAGACCAAACAAATCAGCACATGAAGCAATAGGGAAAACACGACAAAGATGCTGGCAACGAGAATGGGTGTTGGATCTGGATATCAGTAAGTTCTTTGATACAATAGACCATGAGCTACTGATGCGAGCAATAAGACACCAGAAGCCAGAGAAATGGGTGATATTGTATGTGGAACGGTGGCTGAAGGCACCGGAGGAGACAAGAGAAGGAAAGGTGAGAACTCGAGATAAAGGAACGCCACAGGGAGGAGTAATCAGTCCAATGTTGGCAAACCTATATCTACACTATGCTTTTGACAAATGGATGGAAAGAGAGCATAAAGGAGTCAAATTTGAACGATATGCGGATGATATAATAATCCACTGCGAGGGAGAAGCAGAAACGAAAGGGTTAAAGGAAGAAATTGAAGAACGTCTAGAAAAGTGTGGACTCAGCTTGAATGAGAGGAAAACGAAAATAGTAAACTGTAGAGGAAAGAAAAGGAGCAGAGAGTATGAAGATCGGTTTGACTATTTGGGATACACTTTTCGAGTAAGGAGTACGAAGAAAAAAGGCGGAAGGATTTTTGGAGGGTTTAATCCAGCGGTAAGTGAAAGAGCAAAGAAGGAGATGAGAAAAGTAATAAAAGCTTGGAAGCTACATACTAGAACGACGGGAGAGATTGCAGACATAGCGAAAGCAATAAACCCCACAATGCGAGGATGGATAAACTACTATGGGAAATATCACAAGTCAGAGCTAAGGAAAGTCTTCAGAATATTGAACTGGAGATTAGCAAAGTGGGCAAAACGGAAATATAAAAGGTTGAGAGGAAACTGGCGAGAAGCAATACAATGGCTCAAGGGAGTGTATGTTCGAGAAAAAGAATTGTTTGCACATTGGCAGATAAATATTCAACCGTAATGGCTAAACAATAAGAGCCGTATGAATCGAGAGATTCACGTACGGTTCTGTGAGAGGTCTAGGGTGAAAATCCCTTGGTCTACTCGACCTGTTCGCGGGGATGACAATAAGGCTTCGCATTAAAAGTGATTTTCGAGAAGCCCCTTTAAATGGAGACTTTCAAAAATATATTTCTCGTTTTCAAGTTTCTCTGGATAGCAGGAACCTCTTTTCGGGCCTTTTCATATCATTGATTATGCGGGAAGCGCCCATCAATATCCCTTCGAATTGATTTTTCCAGTAAGTCTTTATGTTTATTGGTCTTACATAAAGCGTCTGTTAATAAAAACAATTGTTTTATTTTTATTGTTATGATATAATAAGCCCTCAAGCACAGAAGTTAAGCGTATCAAAAGGTAATGAGGGTTTTAGGTGAATAGGTTTTTCAGTAAAAATATGCTACTAAAAATAATATCGATAGTACTTGTAATAAGTTATTTGTTTGATCTAACAGCATGGGCGTATCCGGAAATAAGCGACCTGGCAGTTCAAGGCATAATTGCTCCTATGCAGGACAGAGAGATCATGCATCAAGGATTTATTAGATATATGGTATCCAGCCTTTCAAAAACTCCGGGTTTGGGTCATATCTATGGAGATGTTAATACAAAGATCAATGATAGGGGAAAAACAATTGATGTTGTTTTAGAGTTTTCTAGAAAAGATGAAATAACCTTTTCTACGCTTGTTCCGCATTCTGTTAAGGAGCCGCATTATTTAATTCCCTGTAAATTAGACAATAAACAGTACTATGTTTATATTTCAGAATCCAAAGACCCGAAAGTTACTGTATTAGATGAAAAGCTTTTTAAACAAGCTCAGAAAAAGGGCATTGTTGAACATCTGAAATTGAAAAATAAAGAAAAACAACAAATCCTTCAAGAACAAGAATATGACGCGCCTCTTATCATCACTTATACGAATAAACAAGATATCAAAGAAGTTTCTAACCAGATCAAACAACAGGCATTGGATTTTTTTATTGCTTTTGGAGCTGATCCGGACGGGAAGCTTATTCAAGAAATGCGAGAGTTTTTGTTTTCAGCAGGAAAAGTAAACCTTATTCCCCAAAACAATACGTTTTGTCTGAAAATAGGAGAAAAGGATCTCCAAATTCCCATTGAAATAACAAAAGCGCATGCGAGTAATGATTTTATCAATATTCCCACGGATGTTTATGATGACATAACAGCGATTCTTATTCACGAACTTTCTGCTAAATGCGGTAATCCGCATAAAGAATTTAATGAACCATTGGAAAGGATCTATCATGAATGGAAATCGTCCAAAGAACCATTAAAACTTGGAATAAAGTATGTTCAATTTGCTAACACCATAAAACAAATGCGCTTTAAAGATCTAAAAACATCAGAAAATCGGGATAAGAGCTCTTTAAAGCAAAAGCTAAAACAAAACAAGAAATCAAAAAGCAGCGGGTCCCAGCACAAGAATAGGGATTTTTTAGGACGAAAAGTCGCAATAAGATTGATTAATAAGCTTGGTGTCCCTGGAATCTATGAGATTACTCTGATGGATAGTCTTCCTTCGAAGGAAAGGTGGAAGGAAATGAAAATTCCCAGAAAAGAACAATATCGAGCACTTATAAGGTTCTTATCAGGCAACGACTATGAAATAATAAAAGAGATAATCAGGGCAGAACTTAAAATAAAAAAACAAGAGGCGTTATCAAGAATCAGCGGACCATTGGATATAGTGTGTTTCGAACAAAATGAGTTAGAGACCATATGGCAGATAATTATAAGAATAAAAGGAAGAGAAAAACCTCTTGTTTATAAAGGACATACATCAAGAGATACTCGTGCTGAAAAAGTAATGCAGGAAGACGCGCATAACCAGGAGTATTTTAACAAGATCAGTCTTGCACATACAGCAAAGGCTGTTTTCCTGGGACTAGGAAAGACAAGACACGAAACAAACCTGACAGTATTTATTGATAAATGGATAAGCGGAGGATTAGAGGCTCGAATAGAATCTGATGTGAACGGTGCCAATTTTGTCCTATGCAAAGAGGAAGATGGAAAAGAAAACAAAATTAAGACAGATGACAAACAATCACGTGAAATAGCAGTCAGCATATATAAAACGCTGTTTTTATATAACGAGATTCAGCCCCAAAAGGTGGATATAAACCGCGGAGATTTTATTGTAGTTCCGCTGTGGAACGGAAAACATAAAGTAGTTATTAAAAACACACGGATTGCAAGAGAAGAACCGTGTTTGTTTTTTAACGAAAAAGATCACGCAGTTGAATTAGACACGAAAGAATTTTTTGTGTTTTTGGATGGAATGTTGGCTTTTGGGGTAAAAGATAAAGGGTTTATAAGAGTTGCTGATTTTAGTGCTGTTCTTGAAGGGATGTATGAGGGTATTGTAGCCAGGTTTTATGCGGGCGCGCGGAAAGTTGGTTTTAGTTTGGCGAGAATTAAAGGAATAACTGATAATTTACTGCTAGTGCTGCTGGATAACTATATGACAAGGATGGATACACAACAAATAGAAAACACGTATATAACCAACAATAAAAAAGAAATAAAAAAGGCAATTCAAAAATATCTTTTTGATTTATGTATACATGTCTTGAACAGAGAAATTTATGGGTTTTCAGAACAAGGGCCGTGTCTTTTTGTGGATCCAAAAACGCACATTGTAAGAGAATTAGAAGCAAGCGTGGATCTCGAAAAAATGACAGAACATAAGGCGCTTAATCAGGCGCTAGAAAAAATAGTTTTTCAAGAGGATGATATAGATATAGTTGAGCATCTTTCGCAAGAAAAAACAGAATATCTTATAGGCAACATGCAAAAACTGGAGGCGTTTCAAGAAAAGGCTAAAGATGGTTTGCAAATACATATTGTAAAAGATGAAGCGATTCTTGAAGAACTTACAGAAAAGGGATATGCAAATATTGCAAAAGGGCTTATTACTCCCGACTTCATATATACACTGCATTTTTCAAAAATCCGATTGTCTGGAAGGGGCTATTAGCAAGCGTTTCCGAAGATGGACATTTTTAGAGCAAATGTAGTGCCTAGTAAAATAAAAGAGCTTGACAAAATAAGAATTT
>JBDRBG010000048.1:0-3660 GCA_043823005.1 Candidatus Omnitrophota bacterium | reverse complement strand
AATTATTTTTTTATTATTCATATGAACAAGTATGAATCAAAAAAGAACGAATGATAAGAAAAATAAAAGGAATGATTAATATCGGAATTAAACCAATTTCATTATTCAGGATGGAATTAAAAAGGAATTAAATGGGTGGTACATGGTACACCGACTATCCGTCGATATTGGTATGTTTTCAGAGCGTCGTTCACATCATAGACGCTCTCAGGAATATTAATATAATTATTGCTTGCATGCGCTTTTGTGAATTCTAGCGGAAGTTGTATTTCCTCTCCTCTGATCGTAACAGAATAGGCCATTTGATTCGGAACTATTGATATCTTTTGATCTTTAATGAAGCTAACGGCTTCATTTAAAAACCCGGGATTTGCTCCGAAACTTTTTAAAAATGTCAATGCGTCTGTACTGATCTTTTCTGGAATATTTTTTATGATTGCATGCTTTGTGCTGTGAACTAAAGAAAGAGGAGTATCCTGCTCTTGTTCGTGAAGAATATCATCTTCTTCTCTTTTAGCTCTCCGGGGATGAAATATATATTGTTGATCTTGAATCTTTTTAAATTCTTTTTCAGTAAATACCGTAATCCTCGCTTTTTCTAAATCAACTTTTTTCGCGTTCCCGGTTACATATGCATAATAACGATCCTTCCCAACCATACAGGGAACCATAAACCGAGAAATATCAGGCCCTTCATTTAATGTATCCCTGGAAGCTATTTCAATGTCTATGTCTAAAGACTGCTTCTTAAGATGAAGATTCACATCACCTGGAACTTTATCCAAAGTGCCATAAACCTTGAGCAAACAAAAGAGAAAATGGCGTATGATCCCAATATCTCGGATATGATCCCTTGAAAGTGGATTAAAAATAGATTGAACACCTAAATTCATCTGGACAGGGTATGCCCATGACACTGCATTAGCCAGAAACATACATGTTACTGCTACTGTCAGTATTTTTTGCCAACTTGATTTTTTTGCTTTTATAATATACATAAGGACAATTAAAATTACACACAAATAAACTTGCTTTATTTTACCATAACTCAAAATAAAAAAAACATCCTTTCCTTTCTGTCTTTTTTATCTCTAACAGAAACCCTATCCTGCGCTTATTAATAAATGTTTTGAATGAATTTAAGAAATAGAACTTAATTCTATTGCTGGCACAGATTTACCTAAAGCGTCTGTAACGAGTTTCCAAAAGTAGCGGGTTATTCTCTGGCGAAAAAAACACGGCTATCTCGTTTCTCTTCCGTCTTTGCGAGCCAATAATGTTGAGTGCACCCGCCAAAGGTCCGCCTTTGGCGAAAAGCAATCTCCTCTAGCAATAAAAATATAAATATTATAGGTAAAATATATTACTATTGAGATTGCCGCGGTCGCTCTCGCTCCCTCGCAAAGACGAAAATAGGAACAGGCACTATTTTATTCTTACTAGTGTCTGTCCCTATTTTTTTTAATAATTTTCTATATTTGCAAAAATATTCTTTAAAACTTATATTTTATATTTATACTCCCACCGTATATATTTAATGTATTATCCGGCCATAATACTCCATTTTTTTCATTTCCCCTCAACTGCTGCAATTCTGTCCTAAACATTAATCCGACTACAATATCCTCAGTTATCGCATAATCCAGGCCCAGACTGCCATCAAAAAAGAGACCGCCGTCTCCCTTGATTGTTCCTAATACGCTGTTTGTCGCGCTATTATATGTTACTATCCCCAGAATAGGTTTAACAAATATCTCTAAATCCTCTGTTAATCCGACTGTTATCTTCCCTCCTACATCTATACTATGCACTTCATAATCTTCATCTACAGTTTCCGCTATAGTTATTGTATTTAATATGTTAAAATTCTGCCGCGTAAACCGCATGAATTTCCAGCGATATCCTGCTAACGGAGTTATTGTTACGTCAAAATCCTTGTTAATATCCACCGGAATCGCCCAGCCTAAATGCCATCCAGTCTCAAGTCCCCAAAAACTTAGATCATTTGTCTGATACCTGATTGTATCAACATCCCATGCCTCTTCTGCTTGTCCTGTCAGGAACATACTATAAAACAGCTCCCCTTCTAATCCTTCGTTATCATAATTACAAAAACTCAGCGTTGTTTTGCTATAAAATGCTGTTGCCTTACTCCTTATCTCTGTATTCGCTAATCTGCCGTCTTCTTTGTATACGACTCCTCCCATATAATCGTCTAATTTAACTTCCCATGCCGCTCCATAAACTTGCGTTGCAGCAGCTATTGTAACTCCCAATACTGCCATAAATAAACATATTCGTTTCATCCTGTCTCCTCTCTTGTTTTTTCTACCGATAATTGTCAATATCTACTAATGCTACCATAAATAAAAATATCCGCTTTTGGCAATTAGGGGTCAAGCTAGACGAACTGCTCCTTCCTTGCCCTTTTCGCATTTCACCCGGCAACTTTATTCATATCCAGAATCAGCTGTTTCATCACCTCTTGCAAACTTCTTTCTAAAACATTTGCGACGCCTTTACTTAACGAAGGTTGTAATAACTCTAGTTTCTCAGAACTTCCGGTATAAAGTTTTTCAAAAATCCTATCATTCCCTTTAATACAACAAATTCTTAAAACAACTGTTCCGTGAAAAGCATATCCATAAGAAGCGGAAATATTTATAATTTCACTCTTAATTTTCAACTGAGCTTCATCTGTGTCCGTCACATTATAACCCGCATTAGTTAATTCTTCTTTCATTGCCTTCGTGACCCATTGAATAACATTATCGGGTTCTCTTATTTCTCCGGTTTTTATCCCATATCCATTGTAGATTTCTCCAATTAACCCGGACTTATTAGCCCTAACATCTTCTACTTCCGAAACACAAACAGTTATGTTTCGTGCAGATTGACTTGGATTCACCATCGAATAGTTCAACACAGGTTTAGCATTAAAAACAGCACAACCTGTTAAGACACAACTTATCAATACAAAACATAATATAACACGTACTACTTTACCCACATATACCTTCTTTATTCAAAGATAGAACTTCTTTGACAAAGCTCATCTAACCGGCATTTATAATAAATAAATGTTAACTAAAAATTCTGATCTCTTGCTATTTGCCTTATTCTGCTTTTTCAAGGGTTACATCTACCTGTTCGGGAACTAACTTATACATAGCCCCTGAACTGGCATCTATAGCAATACCAATAATTCCGCCTACTATCAGATTTCCCGCGGTAGCTCCGCTTAAAGTATGCCTCAAAGCTACGGTTGCTGTCCTATATCCTTCTTTTGCTATTTCAATAGTATGATCACTTTTTCTTTCAAGAGTAAAAATTGTCGGAGTTACTGCTGCCTGCCCTCCGTCTACCGTGGCAACCGCACCTGAAGGAGCAGATGTAACTGACACTTTTTGAACCGGACCTGTCATTATTGTCGCGCACCCGGACATAAAAAAAACAAGCCCAACAAAACACACACAATTAAACCACTTATTCATGTTTTCCTCCTAGCTTTCATTCTGGTATTGTCAAAAACAATACTAGATATTTTCATTTTCTCTTTTATTTTTCACAACTTCCGTAAAAAAACCTTGCCTCCCCCTGTTTTCGCGATAAAATAGAATAGAATGTTAAAAATAGTAGCAGTAGTAGTGTGGGTATGTG
>JBDRBG010000047.1:0-2599 GCA_043823005.1 Candidatus Omnitrophota bacterium | reverse complement strand
GAAGACGGAGCGGAATATATATTTGTTGAGATAGAAGACGTAAAAATAGCAAATGACCTGGCAAAAGAATATTTAACAAAGAATCTGGATTATTTGTCACCGCCGGCAAAGAGCCTGTATGGAAACATCAGAGAACTTATTTAAAGCATAAACGACAAGACAGGAGTGGACATAGAATCCATACAAATATCACGGCGAGAGATAATGGATCATAGTGGTTGGAGTGAATGGCAGGTAAGAGCGCATACAAGAGAATTGGTAGAACTTGAATATTTACAGCAGGTGTCGGGAAAACAGGGAAAAAGATACTGCTATAAACTGATCGAAGACATAGATTATGAACTACCGAAGATGGATATCGAGATAAAACTACCTGAAATAACGGAAGATCCCTTTGACTTTATTCAGACTGAGCCGGACAGGGAAATAGCAGAAATTTACGAGAAAACCCCAAAACAGTCAAAAATCGGCCAAAAACTAACAAAACTTCGAGACTTCGTGAAACTTCGAGTTTAGGAAATCACGAAGTTTAGATATTGGAAGATGAGTATTTTAAATGAGTTACAAAATGTTAGGAACACTTCGAGGGCTTCGGGGGAAAACATATATAATAAAAAAACACGCATTTAAAAAAAATGAGCGCAAACTTTGAAAAGATACCACTGACATTAGGCAAATACGAATTATATTTAGAATCCAGAGGATTTAGCCATAGGACAATAAGGCAATATAAAGGATGTGTGGCGTTATTGATAGAACATCTAAAAAAAGAAGGTATAACCGATTTAATGGAAGTGGATAAATATCATTTAAGAGGGTATCAGGATTATCTGTATAATGAGACAGAATTAACATTGAGTTCACAAGGCGCAAGGTTATGTGGGGTAATAAGTTTTTTTAAGTATTTGGATAAGGCGGGATTGATATTATATAATCCGGCGTCAGGCATAGAACTGCCGCGAATAAAAGACCAGCTTCCAAGAAAAATATTAACTGAAAGAGAGATAAAGAAATTATTAAGCGCGCCGGATATAGACACAGCATTAGGGTTAAGAGACAGGGCAATGTTAGAAGTATTTTATTCAACCGGAATAAGAAACACAGAACTAAGAAACCTTGAGTTGTATGACATAGATTTTGAAAGAAAAGAGATACACATAAGGGATGGTAAAGGCGGGAAAGACCGGAACCTGCCAATAGGAGAAATCGCCCTGGTATATATAAAGGAATATACCGAAACCGTGCGTCCAAAATATTTAAAAGATAAGGAAAGTAACATATTATTTTTAAGCCATCATGGCAGGAAATTAACAGATGATATAGTGCCGTGGATAGTGCAGAAATACGCGAAGAGAGCCGGGCTGGACGAAAAGATCGGCGCGCATACGATTAGGCACAGTTTTGCGACGCATCTATTGAAGCGAGGCGCGCCGATAAGGTATATTCAGGAGATGTTAGGACACACAAGCTTAGATACAACACAAAGATATACGAGAGTAGAGATCCAGGATCTAAAGAAAGTCCACAGAAAAACACATCCAAGGGAAAGGGGAATATGATACAAAAATATTTGGTATATTTAGCGATGAAAGGATGCACGGAAGGCACGAGAGATGGAATGGACAAAACGCTTAACTCATTCTATCGCTACACAAACACAGGGATAAACACAACCGAAGACCAAATAAGAAAGTATCACGTATGGCTGAAAAGAAAAGGGTTAAAGAAAAGCACAATAAACGTAACGATGCACAGAATAAAGGGATATTTTAAATATTTAAAGAAAGAAGGACATATTTTATATGATCCCGCGGAAGATGTAAAAATTGAGCGGATAAAAAACCTTCCGCAAAATATCCCCAGCCATGAACAAATAGAAATGTTAATGATACAGCCTGATACAGAGACATTGATAGGTAAACGAGACAGGGCTATATTGGAATTGTTATATACAAGCGCGATGCGAAAAAGAGAAGTCGCAAACTTAGATATATATGACGTAAATTTAAAGAAAAAGGAAATATTTATCCGAGAAGGAAAAGGCCGGAAAGACCGAGTTGTGCCAATCGGCCGAGAAGCGATAAAATGGTTAAATAAATATATTGAGATAGTAAGAAGAAGATATATAAAAGATCCTGAAGAAAAGGCATTGTTTATATCAGAACTAACCGGCAGACGATTAAAACACATAAGCATATTTGATGTAATTGCAAGATACAGAGACAAAATAAAAGACGGGCAAAAATTAAGCCCGCACAGGATCCGGCACGCGTGCGCGATAGGGATGCTCAGAAACGGCGCGAACATAAGAGTAATCCAAAAGATGTTAGGTCATAAGAGATTGGATACAACTCAAATATACACGAAATTAAACATAGAAGATTTAAAGACAGCGCATCATAAATATCATCCAAGAGACAAAATGAAAGCTTGAGGGTATTAAAACAAGATGATACAATTATAGATGTTATAAGGATTTATAGTTTTTTGACATAGACGAAAATGAAAGGGGAGCATAAAATCAATGTTCCCAATTTTTAAAAGCGCTCTATGCCAAATAATCCTACTTAGCAGGCATAGCAATTCGGTCAAGTTTAAG
>JBDRBG010000046.1:0-3935 GCA_043823005.1 Candidatus Omnitrophota bacterium | reverse complement strand
ATTTCGCGTGTTTCTTTTTTAGCATTAGCTGACCCGGCTTTTAAATGTAATCTATGCGCAAGTTCCATTCTTACTCTTTCTTTAACAGCAAGGATCTTTTGTTCCGGGATTTCATAGCGATCTAATGGCTTGTCTTTTTTTCCTGTTCTAAACTTAAGGTTATAAATTGCGGCAATATTCTGATATGTTTCTTCGAGTGTGTCCCCTTTCAAAAATGTGTTTAGCCTGTACACACCCGGCTTTGTCATGATTAATATATTAAGTTTTCTCAATATTCTTACTTCAAGATCAATAGTCCCATCGCTATACGGCCTTCTCAAAGGGTAAAGCTCTTTCTTTTTATTAAACTTTTCAAACTCCAACTCTTCAGTTATAAACTTCTCACAAATAACACGTAATGCTTCGGAAGGAGAACCTTTTCCGTTAAAAAAAACATCCTTTCCATTCTGAACAGTAAAATCATCGATTGTAAAACCCTGTTCTCTGAAAATAGTGTATATTTTTTTCTCTGCCTGTCGGATAGCTTCCCTAGTCACGCCTCCGTGCTCCTCTCCCAGAGCCTCAAGTGTTTTCCCGTCTCCTATTAAAGGATTTAATCTTGGTATAAATCTCTTAAAAAATATATTTTCAAGCCGTTCAGCGTCATCAGGCCATCTTTCTTTTAATGGTTCCAGGACTTTTACTGTAACCTTTTTTAACGCCAGTTCAAGCTCAATATTCCCAAACCCGGAGTTTTCAATTCCAAGCATTCTATCTCCAAAAGCCTCATCTCCGTCCTCAACATTTCCGACATCGTCCAATGCAATATTTTTTTTGCAAAACATTATTTTTCTCAAACCATCCACGTATCCGGGATCTTCGCCTATTTTTTCGGCTATTAGGTCTGAGTCTAAAGCAATATCATATATATCAATTTTCTTTTCATAACATTTCGCGATTAATTGTTTGATATTCCTTTGTACAAATTCAGGAATCCTGGAAGGATCACAATTATTCATTATATAACGTTCGATATTCTGAATAATAACCCGTACAGCATATGTAGAAAATTTGTATCCTTTCCAGGGCTTATATCCTCTCACAGCTTTTATTAAAGCCTCATTGCCAGCACAATACAACTCGTCATATTCGAATCCTGATTTTAAGGCATATTTTTTAGCCAATCCGGAAATAAGCCGTAAATTTGAATTCACAAACTGTTCTTCGGAAGTTCGGTCTCCAAACAATGTCAAAGCGCTTAAGGTAATCTCTCCCACCTTTGTTAATAACGGATGCTTGCTCATATCTCGTTTAAATAACTTAAAAGGATCAATCCCTTCTTTTGATTCCTGCATAGCTTTAAATATGTCATTATCACCTATCTCTGATACTGTTTTTGGCTTATGTAAGAGTTCCTCTGGAATTGACCGAAAAAAATCAAGGCCGGCTTCTATTATTTCCTCGCTTCTTTCTCCTTTATAACATAAAAAATCAACAGTTTTATTTATCATAGATTCTGTTTTATATTGACAAGGAAGTTCAGTAAAGATTTCTAAAATATCGAGATTATTAGATATCTTTTCCGCAAGTATAGATTTAAAATCCAAAGCCTTTATTAGAATCTTGACTATTTCAAATGAAACTTCTGATGTATCTCCGGCAAGGGCTTTACAAAGATCAAAAAGATCTTCCGTCTGCTGAGAAAGAAGATTTTTTTTTGTCGCATATTTTAAAGAGTTTTTTATTCTTCTATCCTCGTTGTCTGCTGTTTTAAAGATCTCCTTTGCTTCGGTATTTTTAGGATTCTCTTTAGAATATTCAGAGGAAAGCTTTATTGACAAAAAATAAAACCCCCGCTCCATCAATTCTTTTGCTTTTGCAAGTTCAGCTTTTTCTATAGGCACTAACGTCTTATAATAAGCGTTACGCACCAATACCATATCAGGTTCGCGCCATTTATTTTTGGCATAAGCATCCATATCATGAAGATTTATTTTATACCCATATTTTTTGTCAGTACGCGGAACAAAAACCGGTTTAAGCCCCTTAAGTCTTCTTAATCTATAAATATAAAGCTCTTTGTTTTCCGAAATCAACCTTATGCTGCCCTGCGAAGTTATTTCCATTAACGGACAATATTCCCTCGAAGCAACTCTTTTGCCATATATATTTTTTTCACCAAGAATAAAATCCATAAAAGCTTTTTTGGAAAAATCCGCATATCTGCATTCCTTAAATTCTTCGCTATAATAATATTGCGCTAATACAGTATTTCCTTTAAAAACTTCGATAAATGAACCATAATCCGGATCTTTCTTTATTCGAAGATAAGCTTTTTGTCCTTTTTTACCTCTAGAAAATATTTCATCAGCTACCGGCAAAAGTTCGAACTCAACCTCGCTTTTAGGATTTGAGATCTTGAACATCCTTACATAAAACTTTCCCCTTTTTTCTAAAACATTTCTTTCCACTTCTCCGTCCGGCCTTGGGTTTATATCCCGTCTGCCTTCAGCGCAAGCCAATATATCTGCTTTTTTGATATCAACAGCCAAACTAATACCATTTTTATGTTCCTTTAAATACCGTTGAGTCCTGTCCGATATTTTTATTTTCGAGCCGATAAGCTCAGCACAAATATCAGCACCATCTGGCTTTTCCTGCGAAGAATCAGTTTTAGAATAAATATTAATTACCTGACCGTGATTTATATCTTCCTCTACTCTGGCTATTGCTTTTTCCCCGCCTTTAAAAGATTTCATTTTTTCCGGCAATATCGGCAAAATAATATCTTCCGCATATTCTGTTTTTCTTAAAAAAGTACACCGGCAAAACCCTGTTCCGTCCGGCCGTTTTTGTATATTCAGTTTCAGCTGGCGCCCAAAAACTTTCAGCTCTTCTCCGTGATAAGCCTTTATAATATCAAGCATGGCCAGATCAACAGCAATAGCCTGAGAAACATTACTCCCCTTATACTTAAGCCCTTCATAGTATTTAAATACAGCCAGAGGAGCTATAGGCTCTTTTGAATTATAATCACGCTCTCTATAACACTTTATAACTTGTTTATGATTTGGATCATCTTCTACTAGCAGAACTACTTCTTCCCTTTCCGTTACTTTATCTAAAGGTAAGCTTAATCTAAGAACATTAAACGGAGGCTTAAAAACTTCGGGGAAAGACACAGATACAACTCCCCGCGCTTTTACCTTTGTTTTAAAGGGCCGCTTTAAAGAATGCACTTTTTTAAGACCGTCTTCTGCTCGCATAACTTTAAGGTTATATCCCGCGCATAAAACATCAAAAGCCGCCGGATCTATTTTTTTTACCTTCCCTATATTTGAAAAATATTTAAAACAAGCAAACGGACGAGCTGACGCTAAATAAACTGTCTGTTTAGCATAATAACAATTAACAACAAAACCGTAATTTATATCAGTTTGAGCAATAAAGATCATATTATTGCTTTTCTTCTTATCATCAGTTAATAATGATATAAATTCCGAACGTACTCTTTTTTTGTTAAAGCTTTCAATCTGTTCTAAATCCATCGGCCCTTTAAAAGTATCCCCGATATTCAAACCAGTTCCGGCCTCAAACCAGCTTGAAAATCCTTGCTGCATAAGCTCATTCCTCTGCATCTTCCCGTCTTCTACTTTTTCAGCCTCAAGAACAGCTGTATCTTTAACTTGATAAAAAACATGGCCTTCTTTCAATGCTGTTCTTATCTTTTCACTTCTTAGTTTTGCTTGCCAAAAATCATCTGAAAAATAATTAGCTCTATTTCTATCTTTCTGTATTATTTTTTTTGCCAGGAGATAAAACCGGGCTTCTTTAAAATGTTCTTCTTTGCTTTTATAATCTTCTTTTACTACAAATCCGTTCTCTGCCATAAAGATTATTTCAATTGCTTTTGCTGTCATGTCGTTCAACATAAGCTCTGCTGTCATTACCGTTGG
>JBDRBG010000045.1:0-3944 GCA_043823005.1 Candidatus Omnitrophota bacterium | reverse complement strand
ATTTCGCGTGTTTCTTTTTTAGCATTAGCTGACCCGGCTTTTAAATGTAATCTATGCGCAAGTTCCATTCTTACTCTTTCTTTAACAGCAAGGATCTTTTGTTCCGGGATTTCATAGCGATCTAATGGCTTGTCTTTTTTTTCTGTTCTAAACTTAAGGTTATAAATTGCGGCAATATTCTGATATGTTTCTTCGAGTGTGTCCCCTTTCAAAAATGTGTTTAGCCTGTACACACCCGGCTTTGTCATGATTAATATATTAAGTTTTCGCAGGATTCTAACTCCGATATCAACAACTGCAGGATTATACTCTTTTCTTAGAGGGTACAACTCTTTGCTTTTATTAAACTCCTTAAAGCTCAAATCTTTGCTTATAAAACTATCACAAATAACCCGTAAAGTTTCCGAAATAGCCGCGCCCGGAACAACACCATCCTCATCTTCGCTCTCAAAAACCTCTCTTCCTTTCTCTTGTTTTTCTATTTGACATATTTTTTCCCAAATCAGAACATCTATCTTTTCCATTTTGGAACGGCTTAATCCGTCCTCTTTCGCGGCTTGCCTGAAACTCTTTTTGGGACTGCCATAAAGTATAGTCGGGATAATACGTGTTTTCAAAACATACCCCGCTATTTTTAAACTCACAGGATCATCTTCCCACTTTTTCGCGATCCATGGAATGATATACTTAGCCATAATACTTTCACAAAAAACTGCGCGCTCTTTTTTAATATATGTTTTATCCTCTATGCTTACATCAGAACGCGTTTCTTCTTCAAATGATATTGGCTTCCTGCTCCCAAAAATAAAAAATAATATTTCGCGATTAAATTCAACTTCTCGGAATGCCATTCCGAGTTGATCTGCTATTTCATCGGATGAAATAGCAATATCATCCGGATCCAGATTCTTTTCTCTGCATCTTTCATTAAACTTCAAAGCTGAGCTATAATCTTTTACAGGAATTCTCATGGCCCCTGCTTTTTCGGAAATATACGTTGTAATCGCCCTTCCGATTACAACATCTGCATATGAAAAAAATTTATTCTCCATCCAGGGCTTATACCCTTTTACGGCACAAATAAGTCCCTCGTTTCCAACAGCAACCAAATCATCGATTACATGCTCTGCCCATTGATATTTCCGTTTAATAACGTCCAATACAATGCGAAGATTGCTTTCGACAAAACGATTACGAGCATCTTCACTGCCAAGCTGAGTCAACATGCCTAATTTTATTTCTCCAAGCTCCGTCAATAAAGGCACCCTTCTAAGATCTCTCAAATATAGCGCTACCGGATCTTTTTCTCCTAAAAAATTCCCATTAATAACATCCATTTCGCCCTTTTGCTTTTTAAAAATATAAGTATCTGCTATAGACTGGAAAAAAATTTTGCAAGCCATTGATAATATATTTTTTTGAGCCCCTTGATGATCCCCGAAAAACACAGCAATTTTTCGGGCTAAAGAAACCTCTATATTTAAATGTGGCTCGCGAGCTAAAGAAAATAAAATTTCAGCACACGCACACACATCTTTATTTTTCCCGTCTAAAAAAACTTCAAGGTCTTCCTTTGATCTTTTATATTCTTCTAGTTTTTTATATATGAATTCTAATGTTTCCTTAGGATTAGCCCCTTTAGGTTTATTTTTCATATACGCGTCTAAAATGCTGATCTGTTTTTTTAAAAATACTGCCGCCAGACAAAAATATCCTTTATCAAGAAACTCCTTAACGGCAATATTTATCGTTTCATTGAACAATTTTTTAGCCTCTGGATTTTTCGGATTTGCTATGATAAAGTCTTCTAAAATTTGCACAGCGTTATAATAATTTCCTTTACCAACATTTTCTTTTGCCTTATAGATATCAACCATTTCAATCGGAATCAAAGCATTAAAATAACTGCATCGCGCAAGAGTAATTTCCGGAATACGTTTTTTATCTTTTTTATATTCCTCAGCGTCATGAACATATATTTTATACCTATGTTCGGCATCTACTTCCGGAACAAAAACAGGCTGTTTACCAACCAATGGCGTTAATCGATATAAAATACATTGTTTCCCTTTATAGCTAAGATCCAGGCTTCCCGTCTTTTTTATCTTTCCGGGATAATAGAACATTTCCGGAGTTACATCCCGTCCATGAATATTTTTATTACCCATCGCATAATCTATAATAGACATCCTGGCGAAATCAACCATTTTGCATTCTTCTAAATGCTTAAAATAGTAATATTGGCTGATAACTGTATGCCCTTTATACAATTCGATATAAGGCCCATAGTCTTTATGTTCTCTCATGCCACACCATGCTTTTTGATGTTGTCGTTCTTTTTCCACAAAAAGATACTTAGCCACCTTCCACAATCTAAAACAACATGTCTGGATACCATTGCGCCCTTTCTGCTTTATAGCTTCCAAAACCCCACTTGCTTGACCATAAATAACCGGCATCTCCAGAACCCTGCCCTCAACAGGGTTCACTTCAATACCTCTTTGATATGCCATAATATCTTGAAACAAAAGATCCTCGCTTTCAGGAATATCGATTTTACTGTTTTTTCTGCGCGGCAAAGGTTTCGATGATTCCTCGTTCTCTAATTCTGATTTCAAATAAACATTAATAACCTGCCCCTGATCCATCGTTTTTTCCACCCTGACGACCGCAAGTTCTCCGCAAATATCCCTACCTTTATAGAAACGGGGAAAAACAAAACTTGTTTTTCTAGCATGTTCCGACTGTTTTAAAAATAAAATATTACAAGCTCCCATTTTCTCATTCTCTATAGATATATTAACTTCCAGTTCCCTTCCTAAAAGTTTTAGCTGTTTACCTTCACTCGCATCCAAAATATCCAACCTGGCCAGAGTATCCACAGGAACGGCTTTAGAAAAACCTTTGTTTTTGCCTTTTTTTCCTTTTATTAAAATATAAGATCTTATAGGTACAGCTTTCTTTCCATTACTCATCTGTTCCATTAAATACATATTGATAACAAGCCTTTGATTTTCATCGACCTCAACGGTAATTGCAACTTTTTCTCCTTCATATTTTTTATTTTTTGGAACCTGTAATCTTAATTCCCAAGGACAAAGCCCTGTTTCTTTCGGGAGAAGAATATTAACATGCCCAAGACTATTAATTCTTGCTATAAAACTTCGATTCAAAGGTTTTATGCTCTTTTTCAAGTCATATGCCACACAGATAACATCCATTGCCCCAAGATCTACTATTTTCACTTTATCATATTCTGAAAAATACATAAAAGTCGCTATTACCCTAGATATTGCATCTTTGTTATCTCGATTAATCAAATAACAATTAACAACAAATCCATGATTTTCGTCGTTCTCAGCAAAAAACAAAACATTCGGTTTTCTATCATTCTCCTTTCCGTTTTCCAAAACAATCTTTCTGCCTTTATTAAATCTTTCAAAATCTCCCGGATCAATAAAAGCTTGTACCCTATCTCCTTTTTTCAAACCTTTTCCAAAAATAAACCATCTTTCAAATTTTTTTCTTTGGTCTGCAAGGTATTCATCAGCAAAACTGCCCTGGCCCTTCGTGAGTTGTTTTAAACTTTTTTCCATTGACTCAATAATCTTTCTTTCATCCGTTTCAGCATCAACTTTATCCCCAAGTTCAGAAACAACCCCTGTCTCGCCGGTCTGATAAAACACATGCCCTTTTTTCAACGCCTTTCGTATTTTTCCGCTTCTCAGTTTTGCTTGCCAAAAATCATCGGAAAAATAATTAGCTCTATTTTTATCTTTCTGTATTATTTTTTTTGCCAGAAAATAAAACCGGGCTTCTTTAAAATGTTCTTCTTTGCTTTTATAATCTTCTTTTACTACAAATCCGTTCTCTGCCATAAAGATTATTTCAATTGCTTTTGCTGTCATGTCGTTCAACATAAGCTCTGCTGTCATTACCGTTGG
>JBDRBG010000044.1:0-25301 GCA_043823005.1 Candidatus Omnitrophota bacterium | reverse complement strand
GAGACATAAATTTCCTCCAGATTTGCTGTAACTTGTTTAAAGGGAGCTATTTACAGTTTATCATAAATGGAGGAAATTGCAAGAAAACAATTTATATAAATTGTTTAAATATAAAGCCTTGTGCATTTTGCAGGGGCCATTACATTTACAGAAAGGAGACAGAGATGAAAATTACGGAGGTCAGGATCTTTCCCACAGAGAGTAAAGACGGAAAGCTTAAAGCTTTTGCTACCATGACATTTGATGACTGGTTTGTGATAAGAAACGTGAAGATTATTCAGGGGAATAACGGACTCTTTGTAGCAATGCCCTCCAGAAAAGCAATGGAATCCTGTTCAAAGTGCAGTTTCAAAAATGCGGTTGGAAGCAGATATTGTAATCAATGCGGGATAGAACTGTCAGTAACTGATAGCGGACCGGATAAACAGGCAAATCATATGGATATAGCGCATCCGATTACACAGGAGTGCAGGGTTTATATACAGGATGAAATTTTAAAGTCTTACGGAGAACAGTGCGGGAATCAGGATGTAGGAGAACTTAGTGAAGATGCTTTGGATATAGCTACGGATAGAGTTTCGCTTAATGCGTCTTTTGAAACGTTGGATAAAGGAACAGTGGATAGCGATTTAGAGGAAGAGGATACTTCTGAACAGGTCGTAGTGGAAGACGCGAAAGATATAGCGCTTTAAACTGCTGATTTTGAGAATAAGAAAGCGGGCAATGTATTAGATGGGTGGCGGGTAGTGTAATGGTAGCACAGCAGCTTTTGGAGCTGCGTGTCAAGGTTCGAATCCTTGCCCGCCAGCCAATTTTGGGCAAAGCCAAAAATTAGCAGAGCAGTTGCGCAATAGAAAAAGCGGAAATGTTTAAATGACCGGCAATCCAGTTTTTGACAAATTTAAAAACTGGATTGCTGACTAAAGATAATGAACACAAAAAATATTACAGCAATAATACTCGCCGCCGGGTTAGGAACCAGAATGAAGTCTGACATTCCAAAGGTCATGCATCCGGTGGGATCTCAAAGTATTCTGGGAAAGGTTATTTCTAATCTTAATAACGCGGGTATAACGGATCTTGTGGTAGTTGTAGGCCATAAAGCCGAAGAAATTGAGGCTGAATTTAACGGACAGGCAAGATTTGTAAGGCAAGCTCAGCTTGCAGGGAGTGCCGATGCCGTAAAAGAAGCTATAAGTTCTTTGTCCGAACAAACAGACACTGTTTTAGTTGCTTGCGGGGATGCCCCTCTTATTGGATGCGAGACTTATGAAAGGCTCATAACAAGACATTCGCGGGATAACGCGGCGTGTACTTTATTGACATTTGTACCGAAAGATCCTGCTTCGTACGGCAGGATTGTAAGAGATGAACATGGTGTTATTGTAAAGATCGTAGAAGAAAAAGATCTTGTTGAAAAAGAAAAAGCCTTAGCAGAGGTCAATAGCGGGACATATTGTTTTAAAAAAGAAGACCTGGTGAATCTGATAAGCAAGATTAAAATGAACGAAAAAAAGAAAGAATTTTATCTTACGGATATTATAGAGATCTTTTCCAAACAAGACAGGCGAATAGTTTCGGAAAGCTGTTGTGAAGAAGACGCGCAGGGCATTAATTCCCGAAAAGATCTTGCGGCGATATACAAAACAATGAAAAAAAGAGCTATAGAAAAAATGATGGATTCAGGGGTTACAATAGTTGATCCGGATACGACATATATTGACGAGACTGCTGTTGTGGGCAGAGATACTATTATTTTTCCTAATACGGTTATCGAGGGAGATGTTAAAATAGGAAAGGGATGCAAGGTAGGACCTTTTGCAAGGCTTCGTCCGGGAACGGTTTTGAAAGATACGGTTGAGATAGGTAATTTTGTGGAGATATGCCGTACAACAATAGAAACAGGAACCAGAGTAAAGCACCATACGTATTTAGGTGACGCTTTGATCGGCAGCAATGTGAATATAGGGGCCGGAACAATAACAGCGAATTATGACGGTAAAAATAAGCATAAAACTATTATAGAGGATGATGTTTTTATCGGAGTAGGCGCTGTATTAATAGCTCCGATAAAAATCGGTAAAGGTGCCAAAGTCGGAGCAGGAAGTGTTGTTACCAAAAATAAAGATGTTCCTTCAGGAAAGACAGTTGTCGGTATCCCGGCAAAATTGTTTACACGTGGGGAATAGGGTTTGAGAACAAAGAATTAAGGAAAATTTTTGTTGTGTCGCGATTCAAATCTTGTCTTTGCGAGGGAGCAAGAGCGGCCGCGGTCCTCCGGAGGCGGATCCGCCCATAGCGGACAATCTCTAAAAACACTAAAGGAAAGGTAATTATGAATAAGATAATGATCTTTACGGGTACGGCAAATCCCAAAACCTCCGAGGAAATCTGTAAAGGGTTGGGAGTCCGGTTAGGAGATATGGAAGTTTCACGGTTTAGAGACGGTGAGACCCGAGTAAAGATTAATCAGAACGCGCGCGGGAAAGACGTTTTTATAGTACAGGCAACATGTGCTCCCGCGAATGAGAACCTTATGGAATTATTAATTATAATAGATGCTTTTAAGCGTGCGTCAGCAAAAAGAGTTACAGCTGTATTGCCTTATTTCGGTTATGCCAGACAGGATCGCAAAGATCAACCCAGAGTTCCTATTACAGCAAAGCTGGTTGCTAATCTTTTGACAAGGGCCGGCGCGGATAGAATTATTACTATTGATCTTCATGCGGGGCAATTGCAGGGATTTTTTGATATTCCTGTGGATCATTTGTACGCGATAAGTATTTTCGCGGAATATTTCAAGCAGAAAAAACTGGAAAATGTTGTTATTGTATCTCCGGATGTCGGAGGAATAAAAACAGCAAGGGCATATGCGAAAAGATTTAAAGCAGGTCTGGCTATTGTAGATAAAAGGCGTATCAGCGATGTTGATGCCGAAGTTATGCATATAATGGGAGAAGTGAAAAATAAAAACGTTATTATAGTTGATGATATAGCGGCAACTGCCGGAAGTCTGGTCGAAGCTATCGGTGCGCTTAAACGAAACGGAGCTAAAGATATATACGCGGCGATTACGCATCCTGTATTGTGCGGGCCCGCGATAGAAAGGATAAAAAGTTCAGGGATAAAAGAATTAGTAGTTACGGATACTATTCCCTTAAAAGAAGAGGCTCGGATAAAGAGCATAAAACAGCTTTCTGTCGCGCCGCTTTTAGGCGAAGCAATACGGCGTATTCATAACGAAGAATCCATAAGCGCGTTGTTTGAATGAGTATATAACGGGGCGGTATAGATACACACAGATATTATCGATTGATAGTTAACGGTTGGTTGTTTGATGGTAAACGGTCAACCGTCAACCAAATTCGTCTTTGCGAGGAGGAACGGAGTGACGACGCGGTCTTCCGGAGGCGGATCCGCCTTTGGCGGACAATCTCTTTGGGCTGATTAACGGGATGCGGATATATTTAACAACGCAAAAATAAAAAACTAAAGGAGTGAGATAAATGGAGAAAATATT
Organism: Candidatus Omnitrophota bacterium; assembly: GCA_043823005.1. Taxonomy (GTDB): domain Bacteria; phylum Omnitrophota; class Gorgyraeia; order Tantalellales; family Tantalellaceae; genus JBDRBG01. Next base: position 21,781 of record JBDRBG010000044.1, on the reverse strand, counting down.
ATTAAAGGCTATTGAGAGAGAAGGCAGGGGTAAGGGAGCGTGTAAACACTTGCGCGAAAAAGGACAAATCCCCGCGGTTATTTATAAAGCAGGGAAAAAGGCAGAAGCTATTCAGGTAGACAGCAAAGAATTGTGGCGAGCAGTGCATACAGAGGCCGGATCCAATGCTATTATTACTATGGATATTGCTTCAGGAAACGGGAAACATCACAAAAAAACAGTTATTGTTCAGGAAACACAAAGGGATCCGGTAAAGGATCATGTTATACATGTTGATTTTCATGAGATTTCATTGACAGAAAAACTAAAGGTCAGAGTGCCTATTTCTTTAAAAGGAGAAGCGCTTGGAGTTAAAGAAGACGGCGGTATACTAACACAGGTAATATGGGAGCTGGAAGTGGAGTGTTTGCCTACGGCCATACCCGAACATCTTGATATTAATGTCTCGGGAATGAAAGTGGGTGATGCTGTTCATGCTAAAGAAGTGACATTACCCGCGGATGTAACTGTTGCGGGAGATCCGGAACAGGTGGTCTTGACGATAAGTATGCCGCAAGAAGAAGGTGAAGAGGAAAAAGCCGAGATAGAAGAGGGAACTGAAGAACCGGAAGTTATTAAGAAAGGCAAAAAAGAAGAAGAAGGTGAATCTTCAGCATCTGCTCCAGATGAAAGTAAAGAGTGACCAGGGGTAGATTGACAGTTGAACAATACACAGTGGGGACACGGGATGAAAGGGGCATAACATAGTCGGGACAGGTTTCCTGTTGAAGTATAAACCCTGGCTGAAACCAGTCCCATTTATTTTTATTTGTCATTCAGACTGTGTCATAATATACTTTTTGTCTTTGCGCGGGAGCAAGAGCGACCGCGGGCAATCTCGATAAAAGTAAAATAACGAAAAAGAAGAACAATCTCAGAGGATAACTAAGAATGAAAATAATCGTTGGATTAGGAAATCCCGGTTTGAGATATAAAAATACACGGCATAATGCGGGGTTTTTGGCAATAGAACGGTTGGCTCAAAAACTTAATATAAGATTAAAAAAAAAGGGTTTTCAGGGAAAATACGGTATCGGTTGTTTTTTGAAGGAAGAGATCATGCTTTTTGAGCCTTTGACTTATATGAATCTGTCAGGTGAGGCTGTAAAAGGGGTTAGTTCTTCAAAAGGAATTAGATTAGAAAATGAACTTCTGGTAATTACGGATGATTTTAATCTAGACTTTGGAATCATAAGGCTGCGCAAACAAGGTTCAGCAGGCGGTCATAACGGCTTAAAATCAATAATAGGGCATTTAGGTAAGGATTTCGCAAGATTAAGGATCGGTATCGGTGAAGCGCCTGAACAAGGGGATGTTTCATCGTATGTGTTGTCAAGATTCAGCCGGAAGGAAAAAGCGGAACTTGATATTGTTCTGGATGAAGCAATTGAGTGTGTTGTAACATGGATTTCCAGCGGTAGTCAAAAAGCCATGAGTAAATATAATAAGTAGATGGTTTTAGTGTAACATATTATTGTGGTTTGATATGATTATCAGGGGAAAATGCGGCCGTGGAATTGTCTCATTGATTTAATGGTATATTATTATATATAAACGTTTTTATATATAAAATATAGCGTACAAATATTAATAACATATATACAAGGGTCTTTTTAAAAGGCTTGATTATATTAATGATGTATGTTATTATCTAACAAACAAATTTGGTGGTAAAACATGGAAAAGTCAAGATCATATGAGGGATTGTTTATCGTTTCTTCTGACAAAGAGAATGAGATAGACGACATTAAAAAAGGGATTCATGCTGTTATCTCGGAGAATAGCGGTAATATTGTGCGGGATAATGTAATGGGCAAAAGAACCTTCGCATATCCTATCAAAAAGAAAACAGCCGGGATATATTACGAAGTTGCTTTCACCTCTTTACCCGGTAATGTTGCTAAGATGTTAAGGCAGTTTCGTATAAATACGAATATACTTAGGACATTAATAGATAAAGTTGAAGCATAACTTATTGTGTGCTGGATTTTTAGCGGTATGCTGAAAGTGGGGGGTTATTATGGCGGCTAGCATGAACAAAGTATTTTTGATGGGCAATTTAACGCGGGATCCGGAGTTGCGTTATGTCCCGAGCGGTACGGCTGTAGCGAATTTTACTGTAGCTGTGAACCGTGTTTATAAGGATAATGCCGGAGAAAAAAAGGAAGATGTTTCTTTTATCCGTGTTGTTGTCTGGGGAAGGATGGCTGAGATTTGCGGAGAATATCTTACTAAAGGCAGGTCTGTTCTGGTGGAGGGCCGGCTAAAATCAAGGACGTGGGAAGATCCGGACGGTCAGAAAAAAAGCGCCTTAGATGTAGTGGCTACAAACGTTCAATTTATGGGCTCAAAAGAGAAACGACAGGAAGCATACAGTCCTGCCGGTCAGCAGAATGCCGACATAGGGAGCGGTAATCATAACGCGCAAAAAGAGAGCGTGGAATCAATAGATGTAAATAAGGATTTTGCGGGCGGAGACGAACCTCCGTTTTAACTTGAAAAATAGAAACAGGTGAGAAAGAACAATGGGAAAGAAAAAAATAATTAAGCCACGTAGAATATTAAGAAAAAAACCGTGTAGACTATGTGCTGATAAGGCCAAAGCAGTAGACTATAAAAATGTAGATTTTTTAAAACGGTTTACCTCTGATAGAGGTCGTATTATTTCGTCGCGAATTACAGGTAATTGCGCCAAACATCAGAGGATGGTTGCTAATGCTATAAAGAAAGCGCGGTTAGCGGCATTCTTGCCTTTTGTAAAGGAGAAGGAAGGTCTGGCCAGAAGGAGAACGAGGAGTGAGTCATGAAAGTAATTTTGTTAAAAGATATTAAAAAACTGGGAAACATCGGAGATGAAATAAACGTAAAAGACGGATATGCCCGGAACTTTCTTATTCCCCAAAGATCGGCAATACTATCTACGAACGGAGCATTACGCATAATTGAACAAAAAAAGCGTGAACAAGCCCGAAAAGAACGGAAAATAAAGGAAGAATGTGAACAGCTTGCCGCAAAATTAGAATCAACTTCCTGTACGATATCCATGGAGGCCGGGGAAGAAGAAAAGCTTTTTGGATCTGTGACAGCTGAAATGATAGCGGAAAGTTTAAACGCGGAAGGCTTGGAAATAGATAAACGAAAAATAGTAATAGAAGAGCCGATAAAAACCCTTGGTGTTTACAACGTAAAAATTTTGGTACATCCCGAAGTGAAGACTCAGATAAGAATCTGGGTTGTTAAGAAATAACAATTCCTGCACCTGTAAATTTTAAAATATGATTCCAACGTCTCTTATTGAAAAGATGCCGCCGCATAATATTGAAGCAGAAATAGCGGTTCTGGGATCAATGCTGCTTGATCGAGAAGCTATTGCCTCTGCGATAGAACTCTTGGAGCAATCTTCCTTTTATTCAGAAGCTCATCGTAAGATTTATGATGCTATAGTAAAACTTTATGATGAGAATGAAGCCGTTGATATTGTAACTCTTATCGAAGAATTGAAAAAGAGAGAAGATCTTGATACTGTAGGCGGCCCCGCTTATATTACGGAACTTGTCAATAGTATTCCTACCTCGGCAAACATCGAATATTACGCTAAAATAGTACGCGAAAAATATCTTTTAAGAGCATTGATACAGACAGCTACCCGGATAGTGTCTGAAAGTTATGAACCTTCCAGTGAGGTTGAAGACCTTTTAGACCGGGCAGAGAAGCTCATTTTTGATATAACATCAAGCCAGAAACGCAATGCGCAGGTCAGTACAATGAAAGATATTGTTAAGGAGAGCATCGAAACAATAGACATGCTCTATCAGCGAAAAGAAAATATAACGGGAGTACCAACCGGGTTTCATGATTTTGACGTTATGACCGCGGGATTACAGAAGTCAGATATGATAATACTCGCGGGAAGACCTTCTATGGGGAAAAGCGCTTTGGCTATTTCAATATTAGAGAATGCCGGTGTTGTGCATAAGATTTCTTCCGCTTATTTCAGCCTTGAAATGTCCAAAGATCAGCTTGCGCAAAGGATGCTTTGTTCTATTGCCGGCGTTAACGCGCATAAAGTACGGACAGGATTTTTTTCTCAATCAGATTGGCCGAAATTAGTTTCGGCCGCGGGAAAACTTTCAGAGGCTCCGATATTTATAGATGATACTCCGGGTATTTCCGCTTTGGAACTCAGGGCAAAAGCAAGAAGGTTAAAGGCGCGTCATGATATTAAGCTTCTATTTATTGATTATCTCCAGCTTATGAGGGGACACGCTAAAGGGGAGAACCGACAGCAGGAGATCTCTGAAATATCCCGTTCAATGAAAGCGCTTGCTCGTGAACTTGACATTCCGATCATTGCGATAAGCCAGCTTTCCAGGGCCGTAGAACAAAGGCAGGATAAACGTCCTCAGCTTTCTGACTTGAGAGAATCCGGAGCAATAGAACAGGACGCGGATCTTGTGGTCCTGCTTTTAAGAGAAGAATACTACAATCCTACGGAAGAGAATAAAGGTATAGCTGAAGTAATTGTGGCAAAACAAAGACACGGTCCGGTTGGAACGGTTAAATTGGCGTTTTTGTCTGAATATACAAAATTTAGTAATTTGTCCAGAAGGGGCGAGGAGGAAGAGGGTTTTTAATGAAGAAAAAACTGTTTTTGTTCTTAACTATTATTTTTGGGCTGTTTTTTGTTGGTTTATGTATGCCTGCTTCTGCTCAAGATCAAGATTCCGGGCAGAAAAGGATAAGTGATATTCGGATAAAGGGAAACAATTCTATAAGTACACTGACTATTTTAAACAAGCTTAAATTGAGGGCGGGTGATGTTTTTGAGGAAAGCGCTCTTAATAAAGAGTTGAAACGGCTTTATGCAATGGGATATTTTGCCGATGTTTTTGTTGAAACAGAAGATCATGAGGAAGGTGTAGTAGTTACGTTCGCGGTTGTTGAAAAACCGATAATCGATAAAATAGAATTTTCCGGAAATTCTCGGATAAGAAGCAATCGGCTCGCGGAAAAAATGGCTGTTAAAAAAGGGTCGCTTTTGGATTATCATATGCTTTCACAGGATGTCGCGGAACTGCAGAAACTTTATACAGACGAAGGATACAGCGATGTGATTATTGAGCATGATGTAAAAATAGAGCCGCAAACAGGCAAGGCTGATGTTACCATTAAAGTGCAGGAAGGATATAAATTTAAAATAAAATCGATAGAAGTAGAAGGAAACGCGTATATATCGGATAATGAAATAAAAAAATATATGGAAACAAAGACAGCCTGGTTTTTTATCCGAAAGGGAGCTTTTGATGAGGAAAGAGTGCAATCTGATCTCAACAGAATAAAAATGGTCTATCGCAGTAAAGGATTTCTCGATGTGGACGTTACCAGTGAAGTCGCGTATTCTGATGACGGGGACGCGGTTGAATTGACGATTATAATTGATGAAGGCAAAGAATACCGTGTAGGAGACATAAAAATACAGGGACAATTAGCTTTTACCGAAAAAGACATAAAAGATCGGATAAGCATAAAAACAGGAGAATCTTTTGATTATCAAAAGATCAAAGAAGATATGGAGAAAGTTCGCGCGTTTTATTATGACAAGGGATATATGGACGCGAAAATAGATCTTCAGCACAAATATAATTCAACAAGCGACAAAATGGATCTGTTCTACAATATAGCGGCTAATGAAGAAATTTATGTGGGAAGAATAGAAGTTACCGGTAACACAAAAACAAAAGATAAAATAATAAGACGGGAACTCAGGGTTTATCCGGGGGAAAAATACGACGGCGAAAAATTGAAATTGAGCAAAGAACGCCTTTATGATATGGGATTTTTCGAAGATGTTTATTTTGATACTGTATCTACGTCCGGAAAGAATGTTAAAGATCTTCATGTTACAGTAAAAGAAACAAAGACAGGTGAATTTTCTTTCGGGGGCGGATATAGTTCCATAGACGCTTTTATCGGATTTGTACAGATAAGACAGAAAAACTTTGATCTATTGAGTTTTCCTTCTTTTACCGGCAGTGGACAGGATCTGGTTGTCAGGGCCGAAGTAGGAAGCGCCAGAACAAATTATCTTTTAGGATGGACAGATCCATGGATCTTTGATTATCCGTTACTTCTTGGGTTTGATCTTTATCGGCAGGAGCATGAAAGATACGGTACGTCCGGGTATGATTATGACGAGAAACGTACGGGAGGCAATTTAAAACTCGGCAAAGAACTTACGGAACAAATAAGTACGGGACTTGTTTATAATCTTGAAGAAGTCGACATATCAGGGATTCCGGAGGACACCAGTCAGGATATGAAGGATGAAAAAGGCAGCAATTGGATAAGCAGAGCTACGTTGAATCTTAATTATGATACGCGGGATAACAGGTTTTCTCCTACAAAAGGATGGATTTCCGGGTTTTCCGTGCAAAATGCCGGCGGGGTTATAGGCGGAGACAAAGATTTTGTTAAGATCTATGCGCATACGGCTTTTTATTATAATATTTTCGGAGAAGTTGTGCTTGAACTTACAGGGCGCGCCGGATTTGTTGAGAGTTATGCTAATACGGACAAGGTCCCGGTTTATGAGAGATATTTCGCGGGCGGTGCTTCAACAATACGCGGGTATAAACAAAGAGGAGTAGGGCCGCGCGATTCCAGTGATTCTAATATTGTGGTCGGCGGGGAATCAATGGTCATCGGAAACGCGGAAATTACTTTTCCCATATTCAAAAAATTGGTTAAAGGCGCTGTTTTTTATGATGCCGGTACGGTAAAAGAAAAAGCTTCCGATATTTTTGGGTTTGATGATTATAAAATGGGGACAGGTGTCGGAGTAAGAGTAAAAACGCCTATAGGGCCGGTAAAACTTGATTATGGTTATCCGATTAGCAGTAATGAGAGCGATGAGCGTGAAGGACAATTTTACTTTAGCGTAAGTCACGGATTCTAAATAGTCGTTGGTCGGGAGTCGTTAGTAGGAGCCCTCTCCCGAGGGCGAACCTTTTGTCATCGCGAGGGAAACGTCCGCCTGAGGCGGATCCGCATATTATAGCGGAAGCACCGTGGCAATCTAATGAAAAAAACAAAAAAGTTCAAAGGAATTTGCAGGGGCCATAATCAGTATAAGAAAGGAGACCGGATATGGTTAAAACAGCAGTAAAGGGTATATGTTTTTCGATGATAGTATTTATGGCAGTTAGTGTTCTGGCGTTAAACGCATATTGTGAGGGCGAAAAACTGGGGTATGTAGATTTAAGGCAGGCTTTTTATGAGTATGGAAAAACAAAGATAATGGAAGACGACCTGGCTGCGGCTACGGAAAAAAAACAGGACGAACGGACAGAAAAAGTCAAACAGATTAGCAAAATAAGGGATGAAGCGGAACTTCTTACCGGTGATGTGAAGACCGCAAAACAGGAAGAGATAAATAAACAATTAGCGGAGCTTCAGGAATTTGATAGAACAGTAAGACAGGAACTTCTTAATGAGAAGAATGAGATGTTTCGTGAAGTAATAGAAGACATACAGAAAGTTGTCGTAGAAATAGGGAAAAAAGAAAATTATGATTATATCCTGGATTCCCGCAATATCATGTATGCTAAGGAGCAATACGATCTTACAGAGGAAATAATAAAACAGTTGAATGCTCAATAAAGCAGACAGCGTTTAGGTATTAATAAAAAACTGACGGTACTTTTTGATGACAGGGAAACAGCATAGTATAACGAAAGAAGTGTGTTTTTCCGGCAAAACACTTCAAACAGGAACAAATGTACATGTTAAATGCAAACCCGCGGATATTAACAGCGGGATAATCTTTCAGCGCACTGATCTTCCGGAAAACCCTCTATTAAGGCTCCAAGACGCTCTTTTTTCCGATACTCGAGAAAGAAGAAGTACAATCGCGCTAGGAACGTTTGAAGTGCAGACTGTCGAACATTTTTTAGCGGCACTCTGGGGCCTGAAAATCGATAACATAAAAATAGAAATAGACGGGATAGAATTACCGGCCATGGACGGCAGTGCAAAAGGGTTTATGGATGTTTTGAAAACTGCCGGGCGAGTAGAACAAGACGCGGTTCAGAAAATTATTAAGATACAGGAACAGGAAAAAATTGAAGAAAACGGTAAATCTTTGACAATTGTACCGTATGATGGGTTTTATGTTTCGTATTATATTGATTACAAAACAGCTTCTATTGGAAAAGAGAAATTTGAGATAGACCTTAATCCGGATTCATTCGAAAATCAAATAGCGCCGGCAAGGACGTTTTGTCTTAAAGAAGAAGCTGAAGCGCTGTTAAGAGCCGGGTTAGGAAAAGGGGCTGATTATCAAAATACTCTTGTATTAGAGGATAACGGGCCGATAGGCACGACTATGAGATTTCCTAACGAGCCGGTAAGACATAAGATACTTGATCTGGTAGGTGATTTTTATATGTTGGGTTATTGTATCCAAGGGAAAGTATCAGCAGAAAAAACCGGACACAGTCTTAACGCAAAAATGCTTAAATTGATATATGAGAAGTATGTGTGTACTAGTGAATAGTATAAAAATAGCGGATAGCGCATAGCGTTTAGCGTATAGTGTCCAGAAGGGAACCACAGAGGGCACAGAGGCATTGAGAAGGATAAAAAAAGTAAAAAGGGAAAAGTCAGAGATTCAGCTTCGTCATTGCTGTAGAGCCGAGGCAGACGAACAAGTTTCGTCATTGCGAGCTCCGAGACAGACGAACAAGTTTCGTCATTGCGAGGGCCGAGGCAGACGAGGCCCGCGGCAATCTAAAAAAACATATAATCGAAAAATAACAAGGGAGAAAATATGAGCGATAAAATTATTGATATTAAAGGAATAATGAAACGGCTTCCCCATAGATATCCGTTTTTGCTGGTTGACAGGATTCTCGATTACGAGAAAGAAAAATGGATAAAAGCTATAAAAAACGTTACAATGAACGAACTTTTTTTTCAGGGTCATTTTCCCGGAGAGCCCATTATGCCCGGAGTGCTTATCATTGAAGCTCTTGCCCAAACAGGAGGAACACTCGCGCTTCTGGATACGGGAGCAAAAGACAAACTGGCATTTTTTATGACCATAAATAAGGCGAAGTTTAGAAAACCCGTAACTCCCGGAGATCAGCTGAATCTTCATGTTGAAATTAATAAAGTGATAAGAGGAAGTATTTTGCAGACACACGGAGAAGCAAGTGTTGACGGAAAAATAGTGTGCGAGGCTGATCTGATGTTCAGCGTAGTTGATAAATAGTCGTTCGTCGTTTGTCGTTAGTTGTTAGTAGGAGTCGTCTCTCCGCCGTAATATGCGGATCCGCTTCTGTAACGGGCTGACGGCGAACCGTTTCCGTCATTGCTAGGGGCGCAGACAAAGCAATTTTCCTCCGTCTTTGCGAGGAGCAAAGCGACGAAGCAATGAAAGCAAGAATAACTAAATTTATTATTAAAAGAGATTGCCGCACTCCTCGCATGGCTCGGAGTTCGCAATGGTCTAAAGGAGGCGCGGAGACAAAGCAATTTTCCTCCGTCATTGCGAGGGCCGAGGCAGACGAGGCCCGCGGCAATCTCAATAAAAAACAAAAAAAATTATTATGAAAAGAGTAGGATTAATAGCAGGCGGAGGAACTCTTCCGATAGAATTTATACGTTCGGCTGTTCGGCAAAAAGAGCAGGTCATAGTATTTGCGCTTAAAGGCATGGCTTTGCCTGAAATAGAAGGAGAGGGAGCAAAACGTGTTTATTGGATGGATATAGGCCAGTACAAGAAATTTGCTTTTCTTTTGCTAAAAGACCGGGTGCGTAAGCTTGCGCTTATAGGCAAGGTGCGTAAGAATGTTATATATGAAAAAGAGGACACTCATGATAAGGAATACAGTGACGGCCTTAAAAATATGAAAAACAAAAAAGATTATTCTATTCTTGAAGATGTTACCGGGCATTTGGCCAGAATAGGAGTTGAAGTAATAGACAGTATAAAATATCTTGCTCATCTTATGCCGGAAAAAGGTGTGTTAGGCGGGGTTATTCCGAATAAAAGCGTAGAAGAGGATATGCAGTTCGGTTATGATACCGCGAAAAAACTCGCGGGTATGGATATAGGCCAGACAATAATTGTTAAAGATAAGACAGTGGTTGCTGTCGAGGCTATGGAAGGCACGGACGCGGCCATTGAACGAGGTTATGAAATCGCGGGTCAGGGCTGCGTTATGGTAAAGGTAAGCCGTCCGGAGCAGGACATGAGATGGGACATCCCGACAGTAGGAGCTGAAACAATGCAGAATCTTATAAAAAATAAATACAAAGCTCTTGCGATAGAAAGCAAGAAAATGTTTCTTGTTGATAAACAAAAAGTAATAGACCAGGCAGATTCAGCCGGTATTGTTGTCCAGGCATTGTGAATACTCGTGAATAGCAGTTAGTGAATGGTGAATGGGAGATTGCCGTAGGCTTCACATAGTTCGTTCTTTGCAATGGCAGAATCTTATTCGTCATTCAGGCTGTGGTGCAATTCAAAGTCTGTCTTTGCGAGGGAACAAGAGCGACCGCGGTCCTCCGGAGGCAGATCCGCCTTTGGCGGACAATCTCTATTTACTATGCACCAGCTACTATTCGCTTTTTTAAAGACCGTTTTTCAGATTTTTCACCACAGAGCCTCTGAGTCACAGAGCCATTCAAAACCCAAAAATATCTTTTTTTCTCTTCTCGCCTCAGTTTGTTTCCCCCCTCTGTGCCTCTGTGTCCTCTGTGGTTAATTTTTTCTTTTCTTCTTTTATCGAGTTTGCCGCGTCGCTCCGCTCCTCGCAATGACGAAGTCTCTCCGTCTTTGCGAGGGAGCAAGAGCGACCGCGGCAATCTCAAAAACATACAAACCTAAAAAATAGTTCAACCCAATCTTTTTATTAAAGTTCTTGCGCGATGATTTCAGCGGCTCTTTTTGCAGCGCCTTTTTCTCCGAGCGCGAGTTTAACCTTTATCAATTCTTTTCGAATACAGGACAATTCTGACTTATTATTAATCATGCCCAGTATTTTTGAAGATATTTTTTCGGGCACGGCGTTTTCCTGAAGAAATTCCGGCGCGATTTCTTTGCCTGCTATCAGGTTGACAAGTCCGAGAAACTTTACTTTTATAAAAAGACGGGACAGGTAAGCCGTGAGAAAAGAGGTTTTATACATTAGAACCATGGGTTTTTCCATTAACGCGGTTTCTAAGGTAGCTGTTCCTGATGTGACCATAGCAAAATCGCATTGGTTCAAAACAGCGAAAGTATTGTCTTTACGACGGTTAAGCGGCAGAGACGGGTATTGCGCGATGATTTTATCGTAAAGGTTTTTATCTATATTAGAATTTTCAGCAAGGATAAAATCCAGATCTTTTCTTTTTTGCGCGAGGAGTAAAGCGCTGTCGAGCATTACAGGAAATAACCGGAGAATTTCGTTTTTACGCGATCCGGGCAAAAGCGCAACAGTAAAGGTTTGTTTATCTTTTGGCAGTTCTACCAAAGCCGGGACTTTATCAACAAGCGGATGTCCCGTAAACTCACAATTAACATTGTATTTTTCAAGAAAGGTTTTTTCGAAATCAAAAAGCACAAGAGCTTTTTTTGTGTATTTTTTAAGAAGTTTTGTTCTACCCTCGCCCCATGCCCAGACCTGGGGGATTATATAGTAGATAACCGGAATGCCTTGTAAATGAAGGGCTTTCGCGATTTTAAGATTAAATCCGGGATAATCTATAAGTATGGCCAGAGAAGGTTTTTTTTGTTTTATTTGCCGCAATATATTTAAATATTGTTTGCGGATCCGGACCAGTTTTTTCAGCACTTCCCATATTCCTATCATTGAAAAATCCCGTATGTGATAGGATAACCGGACACCTTGTTTTTTCATTAAATCTCCGCCGATTCCCCAAAAAGGTATGTTTGGGACGAGTTTTTTGAATTCGGCTAACAATTCAGCGCCGCGCATATCGCCGGACGGCTCTCCGGCTATTATGAAGATATTTTTTTCCATGGGACCCCGTTGTTCCGCGCGAGGGTTTCTTGAATAATAATAAACCAGCGCGTGTGTCTTTTTAGATAGCAGATAAGTGGTTGCTGTTGATTTTATTAAGTATATTAAGCGCAACTTCAAGGGCTTGTCTGCCTTCATATCCTGAAATCACAGGCTGTTTTTTATTTTTCACACAGTCTATAAAGGATTTAAGCTCGACTTTGAGAGGTTCTTTCTTTTTAATCCGTATTTTTTCTTTATGAAGTTTTTTATCCGAACCCGTAAACAGGAAGGCTTCTTGATGAAGATAATCCAATAATATATATGAATCTTCTTGAAATATTCGTATTTTACGTGTTTCCTCTTTTGTTACTCTGCTTGCGGTTATATCAGCGATAACGTTGTTTTGAAAAGTAAGACGGACATTAGCAAGATCTTCATGGTCGGAAACAGTGCTTATTCCGACAGCTTCTATATGTTTTACTTTAGAACGTACTAATCCGAGTATAATATCAATATCATGTATCATAAGATCTAATACAACGCCTACATCTTTGATGCGATTTTTTTTTGTTATGGATCCGAGTCTTTGACATTCAATAAATTTAGGTTTACTTAAAAACGGTTCTACGGAGCGGATAGCGGAATTAAACCGTTCGATATGTCCTACTTGAAGAATAAGGTTTTTTTGTTTTGCCAGATTTATGAGTTCGTCCGCTTCTTTAAGAGTTTTTGTCATGGGCTTTTCGATTAATACGTGCACTCCGGCTTTTAGAAAATCTTTTGCTACTTCATAGTGCAGAGAAGTAGGTACGACTATGCTTACGGCATCAATTTTACCGATAAGATCATGATAATTCGTAAAATACAGAGTGTTATATTTTTTAGCCGTTTCTTTCGCGGCTTTTTTTCTTGTGTCACAGACACCAACCAGGTCGATTTTGCATTTTTTTGCTAATGCGGCGTATGTTTTTGTATGAAAAGAACCTAAATGACCGGTACCTATTACACCTACACGTAAATTGTTCATAAAATCCTTTTATAGTTAATATAGTTATAATAATTATCTTTTGAAAGATTATATCATCATTAAATATTTAGGGCAAGAGGATTAAACTGTGAATAGTAAGCAGTGATTAGCGGCCTGTGTCCTGTTAATGCTTGGAGGAGGAATGCAAAGTATTTTGAGATTGCCGCAGGCCTCGTTTTCCTCGGCCTTCGCAATGGTAACATGACGGACAAGATTTTGTCACGAGCCTAGCGAGTGGCGCGGCAATCTCTCTTTGTCTGTTTTTAGGACAAGTCATAAGACACCGTTCACTATCTACTATTCACCATTTCATCAATTCAATAGTCCTCGACAAGCCATGGTATGTATGCTAAAATTTACGTTTAATATAATAAATATAAGGAGATAGTAACATCTATTATGAATAAATATATAAGATTTGTAAAACTCATAGGGCCTCATATAGGCATTTTTGGCCTGGCGATAGGATGTATGATAGTGACTTCTTTGGTAAGCGCTTCACCTGCGCCGTTAATAGTTGCTCTTATAGACAGAATAATAAGCGGAAAAGCAATAATCGTTTCTCCCGGGATAAATCTGCCATCCTTTATTCTGGAGATTATTCGGTTGATTAATCAAACTCCTGCGTTGAAACTGCTTAATATAATGACCATACTGGTTGTTGTGTTGTTTCTGGTAAAAGGGCTTTTTTTGTTTTTGCAGACATATCTTATGAATAATGTGAGTCAGCGGGTTATCAGGGATGTTAAAAGCATGCTTTATAAAAAGCTCCAGGATCTTTCTATGGATTTTTATGACCGCAACCCGACAGGACAGTTGATGTCCCGGATTACTTATGACGCGGATGTAATACGTGACGCGATAAGCGGAGGGCTTGCGGATACTTTTTATCAGCCGATTCAGCTTATAGCTTATGCTGTCGTTCTTATCGGGGCTATATATTTTGGTGTCCCGGGGCATCTTATTCTTTTTAGCCTTGTTTTATTTCCGCTTATACTTTTTCCGGTAATAAAGATCGGTAAACGTTTGCGTAAGATCAGCACAAGGGCACAGGAAAAAGTCGGAGATATAAACAATATGTTGTTTGAGACTATTTCAGGGGCTAAACTGGTAAAATCTTTTGGTATGGAAGATTATGAATGGAAAAGGTTTCAGGAACATAATCAGGCTTTTTATAAACTGAATATGAAATCTATTAAAAGAATGCAGATAATAAGTCCGCTTACGGAATTTACCGGTATTGCTTGCGTGGCAGTTGTTATGTGGATGGCCGGTAAAGGTATAGTGAGCGGGCAATTGTCAGCAGGTATATTTGGAGCGTTTATATTTGCTATTTTTTCTATGATGAAACCTGCTAAAAAATTGAGTAATGTTTACGGTGTTACTCAGCACGCGCTGGCTGCTACTGAGCGTATTTTTGAGATCTTGGACGAACCTGTTAATATCAAAGAAGCTTCAGATGCGATTGATCTTAAGGAGTTTGAAAAAAGCATAACTTTTGAAAATGTTTTTTTTAAATATGATGATGAAAAAGGGCATGTTTTGAAAGATATAGATCTTACAATTAATAAGGGCGAAATAATCGCTTTGGTCGGCCCCAGTGGCAGCGGAAAAAGTACGCTAGTTAATCTTGTTTCAAGGTTTTATGATCCGGATAAAGGAAAGGTATGTATTGATGGTCTTGATCTTAAAAAGCTGTCGGTAAGTTCATTAAGAGAGAAAATAGGATTGGTAACGCAGGAAACACTTCTTTTCAATGATTCAGTAAAAGCAAATATTACTTACGGACATGAAGAACAAGATAACCGTCAGCTTATACGAGTCTCGAAAGCGGCAAACGCGCATCAGTTTATAAAAGATTTTTCAGAAGGATATAATACGGAGATAGGAGAAAGAGGGCTTAAAATATCCGGAGGACAAAGACAACGCATAGCGATTGCCCGGGCAATTTATAAAAATCCGCCGATTTTGATATTTGATGAAGCTACTTCTCAGTTGGATACAGAGAGTGAGAAACTGGTTCAGGAAGCCATAAATAATCTTATGCAGGGAAGGACAGTTATAATTATAGCGCACAGGTTAAGTACAATTAAACATGCTCATAAAATAGTGGTTATTGATAAGGGAGCTATAGCAGGCATTGGCACACATGACGAGTTAATGTTAGCAAGTTCTTTGTATAAAAAGCTTTACGAAATGCAGCTTGCCGGAAATGTGTCCGGGCATGAAGCTGTTTCATAGCGTAAACAGTCATATGAATAACAGAAAAACAAGCTTCTTTAGCAAAAAGTGTTAAGATTTTTATAAAATACTTGCATTTATGCATATTTTTTATATAATATTCGTTCAGTATGGTGTTAAGATATTAAGCTAAAACAGCTTATATATTCGCGGGGCGCGATGAGCTCATAATAGTAAAAGAGCTTTTTAATCGCGCGGAATCCTGCGGGATAAGCTATTAACAGGAGGAGAACTCAAACGATGGCTATTGAATCACAGATCATTAAGGATCTTTTGGAAAACGGTGTACATTTTGGGCACCAGACAAACAAATGGAACCCGAAAATGAAAAAATTCATTTTCGGCGAAAAGAGCGGTATTTATATAATAGATTTGCGTAAAACAGAAAAAGCTTTGCTGGAGGCAATAGAAGTTCTTACGGATCTTGCTGCTCAGGGTAAGAAAATTCTTTTTGTCGGAACAAAAAAGCAGGCAAAAAAAATTATAAAAGATGAAGCATCCAGATGCGGTATGTATTATGTGGAAGAAAGATGGCTTGGGGGCTGTCTCACCAATTTCACTACGATACGCAGGAGTGTTGAGAGACTTAATCAACTGCAGGAGAAAAAAGCAAGCGCAATATACGAGGGCCTGGCAAAAAAAGAAAAAGCCCGTATGGATAGAGAAGAATATAAACTTCTCAAGCATCTTTCCGGTGTAAGAGAGATGTCAACCCTTCCTGATTGTATGGTTGTTATTGATGCCGAAGCCGAGCATATAGCTATAAGGGAAGCCCATAAAATAGGCATACCGATCGTCGCGCTTGTTGATACAAATTGCGATCCGGCTATGATAGATTATCCTGTTCCGGGCAATGATGATGCTATTAGATCTATTAAATATATAATATCTAAATTAGTGGATGCAGTTGAACAGGGATCTAAGGCTTTTGCTTCAGGAACAAAAACGGTCTCGGATGAGACGCTTGTTGCGAAACAAGAAGAAAAGATTGAACCATCAGAAGAACCGAAAGAAGCCAAAAAGGAAGAGCCGGTTAAAGAGCCCGCGTCTGGTGAACCCGAAAAAACAGAAAAAAAAGAGACAAAGCAGGAAGAAGAACAACCGTTAGAGAGTGTTCCGGAAGAAGACCTCCTGGAAGGCGATATAAAACTGGATGGTTCGGGAGACAATTAATAAATATAATAAGTAGTAATCGCGGAGGAGATAAAAATGAATATTTTAGATGCAGTAAAAAAATTAAGATTTAAAACATCTGCCGGTATGATGGAATGTAAAGAAGCGCTCAAAGAATCCAACGGTGATATTGACAAAGCTATTGAAATATTAAGAAAAAAAGGTATAGCAAAAGCCGCTAAAAAAGCTTCACGTGTCGCGGGGCAAGGGCTTGTGGAGAGTTATATCCATATGGGTAACCGTATAGGCGTACTTTTAGAAGTTAATTGCGAAACTGATTTTGTAGCGCGAAACAGTGAATTTAAAAAAATTACTAAAGAACTTGGCATGCAGGTAGCCGCGGCTAATCCTTTGTATGTTTCAAAAGAAGATGTTTCGGCTGAATCGATTGAAAAAGAGAAAGAGATTTTCAGAACACAGGCAGGAGATAAACCTGAAAACGTAATTGAAAAAATAGTAAACGGTAAATTAGAAAAATATTTTTCAGAAGTATGTCTTTTAGAACAGCCGTTTATTAAAGATCCTAACGTAAAAATAAAGGATCTGTTAACTCAGTTAATCGCGAAACTTGGCGAGAACATACTTGTGAAAAGATTTGTCAGGTTTGAGCTCGGCGAAGAAGACTAAAAAATATATTGGGCAAACAGTGATTAGGTATCACCGGATTGATGGTGAATATTTTTCGTCATTGAGCGGAGTTCCTGAAAGCGTCAATCGGCGTGTTTCCTGTTCTCTGCCAGAGTCGGATTTGTCTTTGACAGGCAGAGGGCGAAGCTTTTTTCGTCTTTGCGAGGAGCGAAGCGACGCGGCAATCTCGTGTGAAAAACAAAATAGCGGGCAGGAATGGCTAAAACTAAAAAGAAATATAAAAGAGTAGTTTTGAAAATAAGCGGAGAAGCCCTTATGGGCGGTTTGGGATATGGTATTGATCCGAAGGTTACTAAATCTATTGCCGAAGAGATAAAAGAAGCGCAAAAATCCGGAACGGAGATAGCGGTCGTTATAGGCGGAGGTAATATCTTTCGGGGATTATCCGCGGCAAGTAAAGGAATGGAACGAGCTACCGCGGATTATATGGGTATGCTGGCAACAATGCTTAACGGGCTTGCTCTTCAGGACGCGCTTGAAAAAAGCGATGTTCATACGCGGGTGCTTACGGCCATAGAAATGCATGAACTCGCGGAACCGTATATTCGGCGCAGGGCTATAAGACATCTGGAAAAAGGACGTGTAGTTATATTTGTCTGTGGTACGGGAAATCCGTTTTTTACTACAGATACCGCGGCCGCGTTAAGAGCTATAGAACTGGATGCTGATCTTATATTAAAAGCTACAAAAGTTGATGGTGTTTATTCAAAAGATCCTGTCAAATGTAAGTCAGCAAAGCTATATACTAAACTGGAATACATGGAAGTTTTAAAGAGAAAACTAAAAGTAATGGATGCGACAGCCATAAGTCTTTGTATGGATAACGAACTTCCGATAGTGATTTTTAATCTGAAGAAAAAAGGTAATATACGATATGCGTTAAGCGGCGCAAGGATTGGAACAATTATTAGTTAAGGGGTGATCAGAATGGTCCAGACTGAACTTGACATGATCGTGAAAAAAAGCGAAGAAAGAATGCAGATAGCGATAGAAGCCGTAAAAAAACAGTTTTTATCTATCAGGACAGGAAGGGCGCATCCGGGATTAGTTGATAATATAAAAGCCGATTATTACGGAGCCAAAACAGCGCTTAAACAGCTGGCTAATATAAATACTCCGGAACCGCGTTTAATAGTTATACAGCCATGGGATAGGGGATCAATGGAAGCGATAGAAAAAGCCATCTTGGCTTCGGATGTAGGCATAACCCCTACTAATGACGGTAAGGTTATTCGGCTTTCAATGCCGCAGTTGACTAATGAAAGACGCGGTGAATTGATGAAAGTATTGCACCGAATAACCGAAGAAGGTAAAGTATCCATACGTAATGCCCGGCACCAGGCTATTGATGACGCGGCAAAACTTGAAAAAGACAACAAGATGACAGAAGACGATAAATTTCTGACTAAAGACAGAGTGCAGAAACTTACGGATACTTACTCAAAAAAACTGGAAGAGATTCTGGCAGAAAAAGAAAAAGAGATAAAAGGATAAAATAGATCTGGGCCGCTAGCTCATCCGGTAGAGCAACGCCCTTTTAAGGCGTGGGTGCTTGGTTCGAGTCCAAGGCGGCTCACCAGATATAAAAATAGGGACGTCACCCGTAAGGGAGATGTCCCTATTTTTATTATATGAGCCTTGGACTCGATGCAGCGAACCTTTCCTTGTCATCTATGAGCCAAGCGAAGAGCGCGGCAAGCTCTTTATTAAATTTCAGGTCAGTGTGTTTTTACCAGGGACTTTTAACTTAGACTTTGATGGGGAGACAGGACCGGCGTGATCCGGGGTTCATGCTCAAACAGTCCTCGGATGATCTGTTGGATCATCCTGCGGAACTGCGCGTGAATCCCTGACCTGCCCCGGTCTTTTTATTTAAAGTCCTGACACTAATTCGTAGCGGGCCAAAATAATCCTAGCCAGGAACTCTCACTTATATACTGAAAGATGCGGAAATTAGGAAATTTATTTTGTTGTATCTTAGAAATTAAACTTATGCTGAGGGTTTTCATTTTCAATAATATTCCGAATAGTTGTGATGAATTGAGCGGCTGATTTTATGGCATTTTTTACTTCCGTGGCAGATATAGAAATGCTAACCTCATAAGTAAAAATATTTCGTTTTCTGCGCATCTTATCAAAATGTAGAGTGAGGGTTTGAAAATTGTTGCCTAAAATTATAGATGCAAAATCTACAACCGTTTTATGTTGCTGTCCATCGCTTGGGCGAAAACCTTTAACCAGCATAAGCGCTCTGCCGGCATGAAGCATAGAAGTATAAGCAACTGTGAAAGCAGTTCCTTCATCTATTGCGAGATTGGCTTCGGCAACTTTTATTTCTTTGTAAGCCCTTGTTATAATATTTTCAAGTGACTTAAAATCAGGCTTTTGTTGTTTTATGAATCCGCGTTTTTCGTATGATTTTATAAATTCTTCAAAGTTCATTTTCTTCTCCTATCAAAAAAATCTTTTTATTTTCTATAACATTTTGAAGGAAAGGATCTTTTTCTTTTTTCTTCTTTTCAAAATCTTCATGTGAATATAAGCAGTAGTTTATATCACGGTGAAGAACTTTTTCAAGTTTGTTTATACTGGGAAGAAGAGAGTCTTCATTGATGCTGCCTATGATGAAAAGATCAATATCGCTGTTAGCATTAGCCGCATTTTTAGCGTATGAACCATAAATAAAAGCGGTTTTTATTCCATCGAAGGGCGAAAGGATTTCCGCTAAAGCGTTTTGTATGCCTATAGTTTTGAAAGCAATATTTTTAAGCTCATTATATAGAGGATAATTTTTGTTGAGGGAATAGTAACAAAGGTTTCCTTTTTTTGATTGTTTGAAAACACCGGACTTTTCTAAAGACATTAGTTCTTTACGGATCATTGATACGGGAATTAAGAGTTCACGTTCTAATTCACGGAGATAGTGCTCTTTATCTGTGTTTGTGAAGTAGAGACGAAATAAAGCTAGTCGGGTTTTAGATTTAAAAATACGTGTAATATCCATAACGTGTAACCTTTTTATATTACAATTGTAACCTATTTATAGAACAAAGTCAAATTTTCTGTACAAAACACACTATCCTGCATTCATGCGCCGAAGGCGTGTTGTGTAAAGCAACAATCAATTGACAGGAAATCTAACATGTGCTATACTCTGTAAAAAGGGGGAAGGTGAGTTTATGGATATATTTTATAAAAATTTAGGATTAAAAATTAAGAAGATAAGGGAAAAGTTAGACTTATCTCAGGAAGCTTTAGGAAAGAAATTAGAAGTAGGCAGGGTGGCTATTTCTCAGATAGAAACCGGGGATAGGAAAATCGGCGCCGAAGAAATAGCGAAATTATCTAAAATTTTTAATATACCTACGGATATACTTCTTGATCTAAACAAAGATATAGAAGTAGTTCTTGAAAAAGCTGAAGAAGAGAAACCAAAGGAGAAAGCCGGAATACGGATAAGTGTTCCACAAAAAAACCTTGATAAGTTTAAAGAGGTTTTACTTTATGTTTTAAGTAAAGTGGGATCAAAACCAAATGTAGGGGAGTCAGTTTTATACAAGCTTTTTTATTTTATGGATTTTAACTATTATGAAAAATATGAGGAACAGTTAATGGGTGCTACATACATAAAAAACCATTATGGTCCGACACCAATAGAATTTGTTAAAATTATTGAAAATATGGAAGGAAAAGATCTTGTAAAAGTTAAGGATACATATTTCCAATATCCGCAGACAAAATATTTACCATTAAGAGATTCAGATTTGACTAAGATCAAAATAACTCCTCAGGAACAAAAGGTTATTGATGATGTTTTAAATACATTATCAGATATGAATGCTTCTCAAATAAGTGAATATTCTCATAATGATGTTCCCTGGCAGACAACAGAAGACGGGGAAATTATCGATTATGAAGCAGTGTTTTATAGAACCCCGCCATATTCAGTGAGGAATTACAGTGAAGAAGATATTTAATGATGTACGGAAACTTCCTGAATTCGAAAAAGATTTCAAAAAACTTTCCAAAAGATACAAAACCCTTGAACAAGATATGCAAGTGTTTATTGAAAAACAATTAAATCTTACGCATAAACTAGGTATTGATAATAAAGGAGTTGTTGAAATGTCAGGATTGGGAATTGAAAATCCCAAAATATATAAGGCAAGAAAATTTGCGTGTAAAGCTCTAAAAGGAAAAGGCGGAATGAGTGGTATCAGAGTTATCTACGCTTATTATAAAGAAGAAGATATAATCGAATTTATCGAAATGTATTATAAGGGAGATAAAGAAAACGAAGATAGGGATAGGATCTTACGATATTATACCACGGGGATATAGAATAAAATGTTTTTGGAAAACTCTGATTTTGGCCAAAGGCTTCGGCGAACCTTATTTCGTCATTGCGAGCCCTGAGCCTAGCGAAGGGCGCGGCAATCTCTTCTAGTTTTATAAAAAAGCTCAGAAAGTGAATCAGGAATCAGATGGAAAAAAGAAGTAGGTGTGAACGACGCTCTGAAAACATACCAATATCGACGGATAGTCGGTGTACCATGTACCACCCATTTAATTCCTTTTTAATTCCATCCTGAATAATGAAATTGGTTTAATTCCGATATTAATCATTCCTTTTATTTTTCTT
>JBDRBG010000043.1:0-3784 GCA_043823005.1 Candidatus Omnitrophota bacterium | reverse complement strand
GTCTTTATCCATTTCGACCAGCAAATTTTCAGAGCTTTCAATTTGGCCTGATTCGAGATATAAATCACAAAGCCCTAGTTTTGTCTCTGTCAGATCATTCAAAGCAATAGCCTTTTTTGTATACTCTATTTTTTTAGTTATATCATCAGTTTGGGCTGAACACGCGATATAAAGTTTAGCTATTTCCATTGGGTGAAAATTTTTGACCTCAGGATCAATTGTACCAGCTTTTTCGTACTGGTTAATGGCTTCAATAAAATCACCGTCTTTCTCAGCCAGTTTGCTCAATCCTAATCGCGCGATCGTACAATTTTGATCAAACCATAATGCTTCGTATAATTGATCTTCTGCCTCTGGCAGTTCATTACTTCGTATTTTGATGATCGCTTGAAACGCGAGGATTTTTGCCCAAAGAGCCTTATTTAAGCGTTTATTTTTCAGTGAAAACTGTTTAAAAAGAATCTCCACAGCGTAAAGCGTTTCAATAACTTCCGGCTGATCAATAGCATCTGGAGAAATCAGATATACCCGGGTTATCCAGTTAAGCCGCTTTGAAATAATCTCTGTTTCCGTTCCAACGCCTACGGTATTTGCGCCTATATGCCGGAGCATGCTTAAATACAGCTCAAAAAGTCCGGCTTGATCGAGTTTTGGATCAAGCTCCCGCGCTTTATTTAGATGTGCTATTGCTGAAACAAAAAAGCGTTCAGCCAGCTCGATATTTCCCGCGATCGCGCTTAATTCGGCTATTTTCTGCTCTGCTAACGACATTTTCTTATAAAGCTCAGCTGAGGTGTACCCTAATTTTTCAGCTTGATTAAGGTAATCCAGCGCTGATTTGTAATTATTCCGGTTAAATGCCAGTATTCCTGATCTAAAAAAAGCCTCGCCTCTTAATGCTTTGGAAAGTCTTTTTGCGCGCCAGAAGAAAAAGCGAGATAACCATGTTCTTTCTTGCTGTTCATAGATATACCCTCTGATCAAAGAAATATACTCTCTTAAAGGTTTATTTTTCCATAAAGCTTTAAGATTTTTCAAGAGATCTTTTGAGCTTGTAGAGTCCAATCTCTCTCCCCGGACATAGATCATCTCGCGTAATTGTTCCTGGAAAAGCTTTAAAAGTTCAAGTTTTTCGGTTTCCTCTATATTTTTATTGTTCAGCGCAATAAAAAGCAAATATACGTTATTGCTATTAAGTTTTGGATCTAATAAAGTTTTAAGAATTGTTTGCAAAAATAATGAAGATGCGCTGACGATCGCAGTAAAATCCGACTGGATAAGCAAGCTGTTTATTTGCAAGGGCAGGTCATGTCCTATTAGCTTAAGCTCTGTCATTTTTTTGAAAAATTGAACGAACATATCGATAATTTGGCTGTCATAAGAATCATCATAGCCTAATTCAAGAATTATTTTTCTCTCATTTAATATTTCTTTAATATCACTAGCCGCGGATTTTACATATTCCACATCCTTCGAAGTCATTTTAAGCTTTAAACGTAAAAAGTAAAAAAGTATTTTTTCGTCTGGAGACAGGGCATCTATTTTTTTAGCGATTTTATCAATCTGGATTCCAGTTTCCGAGAGAATGACAGTTTCGATATCTGCTATAATTTCTCCTGCTTTTTTCTTTTCACTTTCAGATAATTCTAGAAACCCGTCAGGCATAAACATGTTTTCCAAAAGAATTAATTTGATTTTTGTTTTATCAATAGCACCTAAATTGATTCGGGATTTATCCCTTTCTTGTTTATCTGATGAGTCCAAAATCCAGTTCAATAATGGAATCATGTCTTTTGGGTCAGCTTTGGGTTTGATGATTTTCGTCATATTCAACCAGGATATCACGATTTTACGCTTTTTAATGACATTAAACATTTCGATGATTTCCTTATCAAAGTTTGCCATTTTCTGTTCTATCTCGGTTTGCTCCTTTTGTAACAGAGAGATAAGTCCTGCCTGGTATCCTCTTTTTTCCTTTTTGATATTTATAGCTGATTGTTTTCTATCCTTTTTCTTTTTCAGTTCATTCCATTCTTTAGCGGTTTTCAGGATTTCCGCGGTTTTGGCTTTTTGAAACCTGTCATCCTGTCTTTCTTTGCGCGATATCACATATTCTTCTTTTTTGTCGTCTTTTTTGCGTTCCAGTTCATTCAAGGCTTTTTTGTGCTTTCTTGCCAGGGTCATATTATAGTCCGGTGACTCTTTGTCAGAGTAAAACTTCATAAGCTTATTTCGAGCTTCGATACTGTCATCATCATTAAGCTTGTTCTCATCCAGCATTTTTTCGAGATATTTAACTGACTGCGGAACCCGTTCAGCGGTTTCATCAAAATCAAAATAAAACAAGGCTAGTTTTATTCTGGCATCATTATTATCAGAAGAAAACTCAAGCGCATTCGTATATTTCGTCTTTTTATCGACATCATCAGAACTTATGCTTCCAAGCAGGAAATATAAATTGGATATTTCCTGCCGCATATCTGGCACGCCTTTTTTATTTTGCAGTGCCTTCATCTTATTTAAAGCGTTTGTCAATAATTTTTCTTTTGTTTTCAGCCATTTTTTATTTTCAGGCAATGCTTTCGCGTGTTCGGCAATGCTTTTGGCAAGTTCCAGTTTTTGCAGGTTTCTTTTTGAGGGTTTTATATATATTTGCGCGAAAAACCACCTATCAAGCGTTACAATCCTCGAATGAGCTTTATCTATTAGGTTAGCAAAGATATCTTCTTGTTCTTTCTGTGTTTTTTCGTCAGAAAGATCTTTAATATCTTTTTTAGCGGTATTAATTTTCATTAAAACATCTTTCAGCTTTTTGATTTTTTTGGTTCTTGTTTGAAAAACATTTCTTAACCGCCGTTTTAGTTGTTTTCCTATAATCGTTTCTTGCCTTGCCAAAACACGCTGTTTTATCGCGTCAAGATCCACGCGCGCGTAATTTTGTTTTTCAACATTAGAAATCTCATCAGGTTTGATGTTTTGCCGAGCGTCTTTAGCGTATTTTTCAAAAGAACCCCAATCTTCGGTCTCTTCGCTGAAATTCATTGCTTGCATATAGAGATCAATATCAGATTTGTCTTTTTCAATAGCTTTGTCATAATATGTTAATGTTTTTTCTTTATAAGACGCCGGATCATGAATAAGTAGTTTATGTAGAATGTGGCCGACAACAAAACCGGCTATAATGATCCCTCCTGCAATAGCTATATACGGCAAACTTAAATAAAATGCCCTGCCCCAGTGCAATAGTATCCCTGTTAAATACGCGCTAGCTCTGGTTACGGCATAAGCAGGTGAAATCAACAATACCATAATAATAACCGGCACAAGAACTGCTGACACCCAACTTGATCGAAGCATCCGTGAACGCCTTGCCATAGATATTTTGTATTTATCTTGATACAATTGGGCTAAATTAGAATATAATTTTTTTGACGTATCATTAAGTTTCTCCTGTTTTTTAAGTTCTTTCAATGCTTTATTTTTTTCGCCTTGCGACATCAGAACATCAGACTTAATCGCGCGGCTTCTAAGTTCCATTTTATCCCAGCCCAAATAAAGCTGTTTTTTCTTTTTGAATGATACGAACTTCCTAACGCGCGAATAATCCTGCCATTCAAGAATTTTGTTTATATCATTGAGCCGATTTTCTAAATATCTGTCGCGTTTGTGTACTATTCTTGAAATTTCTCCGTCTTTATTTAATTCAGAAGTTCGTTTGAAAAAAGACTGATCAGCCCATTCATTATATTTTTCAAGTTCCTGCTTATTTAACCCCTCTTTATCT
>JBDRBG010000042.1:0-2051 GCA_043823005.1 Candidatus Omnitrophota bacterium | reverse complement strand
GGAATGCACATCGCCCTCAATATTATCTATTTGAGGCGCTGTACCGTAAAATTCATGTTTTTTTTGTTTTTCAAGAAGATCTTCCGTAATTGAAGCAACTTGACTTGGCGGGCTTTTCTGCGCCCACAAAACTCTGGCAAGCGTACCCATGCCCCTTTTTGTCAGGGGCTTATATACTCCTGGTGAAACACCTAAACTATGCGCTAAGCTATTAGTGAGAAAAGTTATTATAATTATTAGACTTATGATCTTTTTTATATTCATATCCTTTTTCCTCTTATACCAACGACGACTACTACATGCCTTCATTTCTCAGCACATAAACTGTCACATTATACCACAAAAGACAAAATGGATAAACTTTTTTTCTCTTAACTACTGCCGCGCAGAAAATGGGGTCAAATCTTTACCATTGCACGAGACAACAAACAAAGAGTGCAAGGGTAAAGGTTTGATAATATGTGGGGTATAGGCGGTGATCCCAACCTATAATTTGTTAAAATTAAGGTGATAAAACTGAATAACATTTTACCAAAGGAGAAATCACCATGTATTATGTTGGCTACGATTCACACAAACTTTCAACGTATTTCTATGTTATTGACAATAAAGGCACCTGTGTTCTTAATGAAAGTATACCAAATGATGTAGCTCTTTTACATAAATTTTTGAATTCTATTCCGAGACCATAGGTGAACCCTTTTGCTATTTACGCTTTTGCTCTGATATATATCTTTTTACAGACTCTTTTGAAGTATACCAGTTCCTTCCATATTTAACTGCTTCTAATTTGCCTCTTCTAGCTAACAAACTTAGATATTCCTGACTGTACGGCGTATTTTTATAAATTCCCCGTATAGGCAAATATTTACTGTCTGGTTTCTGTTTATTTGCTGGTTTAAGCATTTCAAGCCACATAGTTAATGATCTTTCAACAGATCTGCCGACAAAATTAAAAAAGCCTTCTAAATCACCTTTATGTCCCTTTTCCAGACAATCGTAATATTTCTTTCTATCCACCTTTAAAATAACTGCCGGAGGGAAACCATATTTCATAAGAATCAGATTCATTAAAAGTCTTGCTGTTCTGCCGTTACCGTCTATAAAAGGATGTATATCAACTAATTTAAAATGTGCTTCAGCGGCATATTCGACAATATTTTGTTTTCTATCTTTTACCCTCAACCATTTATCCAAATCAGACATTAACGCGGACATTTCGACTGCTTCGGGAAACACATGTTTTGACCCGGATATAAAAACTTTTACATTCCTGTATTTTCCGGCTTCTTCGTCGTCGATTTTGTTTAATATTAATGAATGAATCTGCCTTATTGCATAGCAATTTATTTTAGAATTTTTTTTGACCAGTTTTGGATTATCGTATATACTTATTTACGTCAGTTTTTCAAGAATAACATAGTAGCTATCTTTTCAATATTTAAAGGAATGGGAGGAACTATGAAGTTGTGGAAAAAAGCTGGTATTATCTCACTACTCTGGATAATTCTTATTATTGCTACGGGCATAATTCATACAAACATAATTTTAAAAGGCACATTAACCTCACAACAAGATGTAGCCATAAGTGAAATGTACGGCATGACTTGTGGAATCGGACTCGTTTTAATTTGGCTGATTTCGTTCCTAACCAGAAAAAAATAGATCAAATTAAAATATTCCTGTTAAGGGTTTACATTCACTAGATAATGCTTAAATTGAATCTAATCGTTTCATGCAGTTAACTTTTAGCCGTATTGGAGTACACTTTTTGCGCACCGCATGTTTGGTGCACTGGTAAAGATTTACCCCCGCTTGATTTGCTCTTTTTTTTCTACCGAAATGTAACATTCAATTCTGAGGAAAGGGCAGTTTTAATTCGGGAATGTACGCTTTCTATTTCTTGCTCTGTTAACGTGCGGGTATCTATTCCATATTCCATACTGTAAGTAAGGCTTTTTTTGCCTAGCGGGATTTGTTTTCCTTCATATATGTCAACAAGTTCAATACTTTTTACTATTTTTCCCGCGGAAGACTTTATAATATTTAAA
>JBDRBG010000041.1:0-4139 GCA_043823005.1 Candidatus Omnitrophota bacterium | reverse complement strand
AAAGGGGAGAAAAATAAAAAATTTATTAGTTTGAATGGCTCTGTGACTCAGAGGCTCTGTGGTGAAAAATCTGGAAAACGCAAAAATTTAACCACAGAGAGCACAGAGGCACGGAGGGGGAACAATAGTCGTTCGTCGTTTATCGTTCGTCGTTCGTCGTTCGTCGTTCGTCGTTTGTCGTTTGTCGTTCGTCGTTTGTCGTTAGTTGTTAGGCGGAGATTGCCGCGCTCCTCGCATGGCTCGGAGCTCGCAAAGACGTGGGAAAGCGGAAACGCCCCATCCGTCATTGCGAGGAGCGAAGCGACGAAGCAATCTCGAAAGATATGTATAGCCCGAATGTAAATGACATAGATACAGGAACAATATGATATTATCAAAGATTATAGAAGAAAAAAAACGCGAAATAGAAAGAGCGCGAAAAAAAGTTTCGTTTAATGAGATTAAGGAAAAAGCCGGTAAACTTTGTATCAGGAGTTCTTTTAAGAAAAATATCGGCCGGAAAGGACATATTAATCTTATCGCGGAGGTTAAAAAGAGTTCGCCGTCAAAAGGTGTTATAAGGCCGAATTTTGAACCGATAAAAATAGCGCTTACTTATCAGGCTTCAGGGGCGAGCGCTATAAGTGTTCTGACTGATGAACGTTTTTTTGACGGTAAACCGGAATATCTTAAAAAGATAAAAGAGAGAGTGACTATTCCTGTTTTGCGTAAAGATTTTATTATAGATGAATACCAGATTTATGAATCCGCGGTATTGGGCGCGGATGCTGTGCTTTTGATCGCGCATATACTTACGCAGGAAGAAATAGAACGTTATCTTATGATTTTGAGGGATCTGGGGATGGAAGCTCTTGTTGAAGTGCATAATGAAGAAGAAGTGGATAAAGCCCTTGCGAGCCGCGCTCCGATAATAGGTATCAACAACAGGAATTTGATGAATTTTGAAGTTGATGTCGGTGTTACGCAGAGACTTATAAGATTGATACCTGAAACAAAAGTAGTTGTTTCTGAAAGCGGACTTGAAACATATGAACAGATCATGTTTTTGAAAAGTCTTGGTGTTAATGCTGTTTTAATAGGAGAAACATTCATGCGTGTTGAAAATATAGGCGAAAAAGTTCGTGAACTGATAAGGGAGTAACAGAGTTGTTAGTCGTTGGCCGGGGGTCGTTAGTAGGGGTAGTTCGCGAAGCGCCCCATTTGTCATTGCGAGGAGCGCCAGAGATGTTGAAGCTTGAAGGGAAACGCTTCATCCGTCATTGCGAGGGCTGAGGCAAACGAAGCCCGCGGCAATCTCGACATACAATAAGGAACATATATGGTTAAAGTGAAAATATGCGGGATAACAAATAAAGAAGATGCTTTGAAAGCAGTTGAACTTGGAGCAGATTTTCTGGGGTTTGTGTTTGTCCGGGATACTCCGCGGTATATTGAAAAAAATACAGTTAAAGATATAATCGATGAACTGGCAAAAGATAAAAAAGATGCAACAGCCAAAGTAGGGCTTTTTAAAGATGCGGATAAAGAAGAAGTAATAGCCGCTGTTAAAGAATGCGGGTTTGATTATGTTCAACTGCATGGTGATGAAACTCCGGCATATTGCGAGGCTTTAAAAACCGATTTGGAGCAGAAATATAAAATTAGTATAAAGATATTGAAAACATTCAAGGTAAGTAAAGAAATTTTAGAGTGCAAGGGATATAAACCCGGAGATTATAGTTTTGTGGATTATTTTCTTTTTGATACTTTTCATCCGGATGTTCCCGGTGGTACGGGAGAGCGGTTTGACGCGAAAATTCTGGCAGGGGAAAAAGAGAATATTGAAAAGGCTTTTTTTGTTGCCGGCGGACTTCGTTCGGAAAATGTATCGAATATAATAAGGGCTGTATGTCCATACGGAGTAGATGTTTCAAGCGGGGTTGAGAGTTCTCCCGGGACGAAAGATCATAACCTTTTAAAGGAGTTTATTACAAATGCGAAAAATGCCTAAATTGCCTGACAGAAGAGGATATTTCGGTGATTTCGGGGGTAGGTATATTCCTGAAACACTTATGCCTGCGGTACGGGAACTGACAGAAGCTTATGAAAATATAAGAAGAAAAAAAGAGTTTAAAAAACAGCTTAATTATTATTTGACGGAATATGCCGGCAGGCCGACTCCTTTATATTTTGCCGAGAACCTTACCGCGAAATTAGGCGGGGCCAGGATATATTTGAAGCGAGAAGATCTTCTTCATACTGGCGCGCATAAGATAAACAATACTATAGGCCAGGCGCTTTTGGCTGTCAGAATGGGTAAAAAACGGCTGATTGCTGAAACCGGAGCCGGCCAGCATGGAGTGGCAACAGCTACTGTAGCCGCGTTATTCGGGCTTAAATGTGATGTATATATGGGGACAGAAGATATCAGGCGGCAGGCGCTTAATGTGTTTAGGATGAAGCTTCTTAATACGCGCGTAATACCCGTTAAAAGCGGGTCGTGTACGCTTAAAGACGCTATGAATGAGGCTATCAGGGATTGGGTAACTAATGTGCGTGATACGCATTATGTGATAGGATCAGTTGCCGGGCCGCATCCGTATCCTATGATGGTCAGGGATTTTCAGGCAGTTATCGGGAATGAAGCGCGCAGGCAGGTTTTAAAAAAAGAAGGAAGATTGCCGACACATCTTGTTGCTTGTGTAGGCGGGGGGAGCAATTCAATGGGGCTTTTTTATCCTTTTTATAAGGACAGGAAAGTTTCGTTCATCGGGGTCGAAGCCGGTGGGTTAGGGTTGAAAACAGGGCATCATGCGGCGGCTTTAATGAAAGGAAATGTGGGTATATTACATGGGAGCAGGAGTTTTTTATTGGAAGATAAAGACGGACAGGTAAAACTTGCGCATTCTGTTTCAGCCGGGTTGGATTATCCCGGTGTCGGTCCTGAACATTCATTTTATAAAGAGACCAAAAGGGCGCAATATGTTTCAGTTGATGATAAAGAAGCAATAAGGGGAGTAAAGCTTCTTTCTGAAATAGAGGGAATTATTCCGGCACTTGAATCAGCTCATGCTGTGTATTATCTTAAAAAACTGGCAAAAAAGACTAACAAGAAAGATTTAATAATATTGTGTTTATCCGGCCGGGGAGATAAGGATATGGATATAATTAAAGAAAATGTGTGATTGGTTGACGGTTGACGGTTAGTTGGTTGATGGTTAAGGAATTAGCGAGAGATATTAGGGACGGTTGTGAAATTGAACCTACACCTGTCCCAAAATTAATCCCACACCTGTCCCCTAACAGTCGAAAGTTAGGTTTTGAATGGCTCTGTGACTCAGAGGCTCTGTGGTGAAAAATCTGGAAAACGCAAAAATTAACCACAGAGAGCACAGAGGCACGGAGGGGGAACAATAGTCGTTCGTCGTTTGTCGTTCGTCGTTTGTCGGGGATTGCCGCGGTCGCTGTGGCTCCCTCGCAAAGACGGAGGGAACGTTTGTCGTTTGTCGTTCGTCGTTTGTCGTTCGTCGTTCGACGGGAGATTGCTGCGGTCGCTGAGGCTCCCTCGCAAAGACAGAATAAGGCGCCTTTGGCGCCGTTCGAGGGTCAAGGTTCAAGGTTGAAGGGGGAAAGAGATTGCCGCGCCGTTCGCATGGCTCACGGCTCGCAAAGACGGACTTTCGTCATTGCGAAAGAACTTCATCCGTCATTGCGAGGAGCGAGTGACGCGGCAAACTCGGATGGAAAACGCAAAAAATTAACCACAGAGAGCACAGAGGCACGGAGAAAGGGATAGACAAAGGGGAGAAAAATAAAAAATTTATTAGTTTGAATGGCTCTGTGACTCAGAGGCTCTGTGGTGAAAAATTTGGAAAACGCAAAAAATTAACCACAGAGGACACAGAGGCACGGAGGGGGGACAATAGTCGTTCGTCGTTCGTCGTTCGTCGTTTGTCGTTCGACGGGGATTGCCGCGCCGTTCGCATGGCTCGCGGCTCGCAAAGACGGAGGGGAACAATAGTCGTTTGTCGTTCGTCGTTTGTCGGGGATTGCCGCGGTCGCTGTGGCTCCCTCGCAAAGACGAAAAAAGCGGGAACGCTCCATTTGTCATTGCGAGGAGGCTCGTAGAGCCGACGCGGCAAACTCGGATGGGAATAGAA
>JBDRBG010000040.1:0-2438 GCA_043823005.1 Candidatus Omnitrophota bacterium | reverse complement strand
GTTAAAGCGCTAATCTTTTCCTGCAGTTCCGCAGACAGTTCCGCGATTTTTTCGGGTGAAAGTTTTGCCTGGGCAAGTTTCATTTTTATTTCGTTAAGCTTTTTTTGAGCGTCTTTTTCCGCTTTTTGCGCGTTTTCTGTGCGCGAAGTTATTTCCTGGCGCAAGGAGGCGCGTTTGTAAATAGATTCCAGGTCGATATTATTAAAACGATTCAGTTCCATGGTCAAATTGTTAATAACCGTTTGGAACATATCTCGAACCTCACTTGTCAAAAGTTCATTGGACGCGTCTTTTATTTGAGCCACATCTTTGCCAAAAGCGTCAATCGGTTTCTGAAGTTCTTGTTTCATCTCCAGTATATTTGGCTTAAATCCGTCCGCGTGAAGTTTTTTTGAGAGGTCAGCACGTTTTTTACGGATTTCTTCGGCTTTTGAACGAGCTTCTTTTACTAAAGCGTTAAGCTCTTCCTTTAGCTTAGCGTCATTAACGGCCGCTTTTATACTTTTTTCGTAATTTTCAAATTCTGCCAGAAGTTCATTACACTGAGCTTTATATTTGTCGCGCTCTTTTTGCATTTTACTCGCTGGAAATTCTGCTGAAATGCCCTCATTTACACTTTTTATCATGTCTTTCGCGTGATTGCATTTATATTGAAATTCTATATTTAGCCATTTTATTCTGTCCGGGTCAGTATTTTTTGAAAGAAGTTCGTTCAGCGTCTCGTCATACATCGTTTTAACCGCGTCTTTTGATTTCTTAATTTGTTTAATAAGAGTCGTAAGCGAGGGGATAACGGTTTTTTGCACTTTTTCTATTTCGAGGTCCCTTGAAATTTCATCATTAAAATCTTTTTCGAACGTGTTTAACTCTAATCGGGCAGTTTTTAAATCTGCGTCCAATTTTTTTATTGTAGTTTTATCTTGTTCTTCCGCCAATACGTCTATTTTTCGCGCCGAAATATTAAACTGTTCGGTTTTTTCTTTAAGTAAATTTTTAGCGGTTTCGATGCGTTTTAACAAATCATCTTTTCGCTGTTCCAATTTCGGGCGAAGGCTCGGGGATCGGCTTATTTTACTAAGTTCCGCGTTTAGTTTATCGATGTTTTCTTGAAGGTGACTTAAATAATGTTCTGTATGAACGCATTGACGGCGGAAAATTTCAAGTTTTACTTCGTTTTGCAGAAGTGTTTCATATTTTTCGGCAAATTCTGCTAAATCACGTATTTCCGGATTACTATTATTTTTAAAAAAATCCAAGTGTTTGGATCTATCTTCCTTAAGGAGAGACAAAAGTTCCTGTATAGTCATTCTTTTAAGTTCCGAATGATGATAAGGAGTGAGTTTATACTCTTTGCCAAAACGCTTTGTTTGTTCAGCGCAGGCTATCCGGTGCGCCTCCTTGTAAGATTTCCAAAATGCTTCCCTTGCTTCATGGTATATTGTCTCTTCTTGAATCTCCTTCTCCGTGACATTCGCGTTTCCAGAGACATTTTTTAGAAAAACCGGATTATCATTTAGCACAATTATTGTTGTTTTGTTGTCAGAAGCCGTGAACTGATATCCTGCGGAAACATCTTCAAGATTAGCGGTAATGACTTTTGCTCGCGTGCCATGCGTTTCTTTTTCCTCAATTTGCTCCGCAAGTTTTTCAAATTCTGCTTTCTTTTCTTTTGTGAAAAAGAGACGCGCTTTTTCACCTGTATCTTCATCAGTTCCTAGGCGCTTCATTGAGTAACCAGTTTCCGCGTTCTCATCAGCCGAAAGATGAGACACTTCGATGACCGCTGGTTGTATAACATCAGTTTGGGTTTTAGTTATACTGCTAATTTCTCCGCGCGCGTTTGCAATCATTAAATCTTTTTTGTGAGTTATGAACTGTTCGATTATCGGGTCACCCTTTTTAATGCCAATTCGTCCGGCTAGCGCTGTAATGGTTTCTTCGTCAAGTGCCTCTCCTAAATCTGCTTTATCCCCATAAGTTGAGATAATATTTTGCAGGTATATTTCTACTTTTTTCTGAAGTGCGGATATCAGCTGATTTTGCACTTTTTCGGAAAGTGATGTACCTTCAGTTATTGCTCTTTCTGCCGCGAACTTGGCGTCCTGAAGTGATTGAACAAATTTTGCTTCTTCAAATGCTTTTTGAGGAACATTTTTAATTACTTCGATGTCAAGCTGTTCCTTTTCGCCTTCTTTTGCGTCCATGACTTTAACACTGTACATCCATCTGCCAACTTCTTCGCTTTCCAGGTATACGTTCACTCGTTCCGTATTTTCATCTACAATAACAATTGCGGACGCGATTACGTTTTTAAGAAACTTGTAGTCACTTGTTTCTTTTATTTGCTCGGCAACTTCCTCGGTAATTTCCATGCCTCTGGCTTTTCGCGATTCAATTTTCTTTTGCAAGATCAGAGAAGGAAGCGTTTTTAATATTTT
>JBDRBG010000039.1:0-19734 GCA_043823005.1 Candidatus Omnitrophota bacterium | reverse complement strand
TTATTCTTGATGGACATAAACTAAACTGGCACAGAGATCGGGTGCAAGCATGGTTAAAAGGTGAGCGCATTGCTCCTATAACCATTGATGCGGCTTTAACCAGACGTTGTACGTATAAGTGTGTTTATTGTTACGGTCAATTGCAGGCTAATGACGAAAAGAGGATGACAAAGGACGTTATCTTTCGCTTTCTTGACGATGCCGCTGAGATCGGAGTCAAAGCCATCAGTTTTGTAAGCGACGGAGAAAGCACTTGTTCTCCGCATTTATATGACGCTATATTAAGAGGCAAATCAAACGGACTGGATATGGCTCTTGGGACTAACGGTTATCTTTTGAAAGACGAACGCCTTGAGGATATTCTGCCCGCGCTTACTTATCTCAGGTTTAATATTTCAGCCGGAGATCCTGTCAGATATGTTCAGATTATGGGAGCTCCTCAAAATGCTTTTAATAAAGTGTGTAATACTATAAAAGAATGTGTTCGTATAAAACAAGAAAAAAAACTGGAAGTTACGCTTGGGATGCAGATGGTTCTGATGCCGCAGTTTGCGGATCAGATTATACCTTTTGTTAATCTTGGCAAACAACTGGGCGTGGATTATGCTGTTATTAAACATTGCAGTGACGATGAAAAAGGAAGTCTAGGCATAGATTATTCCAAATATTTCGATCTGGTTGATGTGCTGAAAGAAGCGGAAGGGTATTCGACTAAGGATTATCTTGTAAGGGTAAAGTGGTCCAAAGTGTTAAGCGGAGGAAAAAGACAATATAAGTGTTGTTATGGCCCGCCTTTTATTATACAACTTTCCGGTTCCGGTCTTGTTGCTCCTTGCGGTATGCTTTTTAATGAAAGATTTAAAAAATTTCATATTGGGAACATAGTGGATACTCCGTTTAAAGAGATATGGAAAAGTGATAGATACTGGCAAGTCATGGATCTTATCGCTTCCAATAAATTTAACGCGCAAAAAGAATGCGGCAGTTTATGTCTTCAGCATAAAGTGAATGAGTTTTTATGGGATCTTAAACAGGGAAAAATTTCTCTTGGTGATCCGAGAGCTGAATCGCCTATGCATGTTAATTTTATTTGATGGATACTTATCAGTGAAAAGGAGTCAAGATGTTAAAGGGATTTATAATTGGTTTTTTCTGTTTTTTTATGTTTATGATCTTACATGTGATTATTTTTCATTGCAGAAAAATACAGAGACGTTTTATTGTGTTGACACAGATTTTTTGCGGTTTATTAGGACTATATGTTTTAATATATTTCCTGATTCCGGAGGAAGCGATAATTATAATGCCGGCTGATTCTCAAATAACGTCCGGTGCAGTAATCGGGCTTTCAAAAATTTTTAATTTTTTATTGGGCCTCTGGGTATATCTTTTTCTCTTTTTTGGATATTGTCAGTTTTATTTTATAATTGATAGGTCAATATCCGTAAGGATAATGATTGAGCTGGAAAAGACTCCTGATAAGAAGCTCTCCATGGATCAAATACAAAAGATATATAAACCAGAATATATTTTTTCCCGAAGAATGCAACATCTGGTGGACAGTAAATATATTGTTGAGGAATCAGGGTTTTACCGGAACCGGCGTAGCGGACAAATTTCGGCAAAAGTTTTTCGATTTCTGAAAAATTATTTAAATATAGGAGAAGGAGGATAAAAAGATTTCATAAGAGAATCTTTTTTTAAGGGAAAATAATATGGGACAGAGATATGAAAGTATTGTTAATCCGTTCAAGGCCTACTAGGGTAGAAAATACCAGACTTCCTAAAAGTTTAGCAAATGAAATAGGCTATGTAATGCCGTTGGGGCTTGCTTCTATTGCGGCATATTTGAGGGAAAAAGGTATTCCTGTAAGCATTATTGATGCTGAGGTTGAGGAGTTGTCTCTTGAGCAAATAAGAAAAAGTATAATTAAACTTAACCCGGATATAGTTGGCATAACAAGTATGACTCCTACGGTTCATGATGATGTCGCGGTTGCAAGAGTTGCTAAAAGTTTGGGAATAAAGGTTGTTATGGGCGGCCCGCAAATAAATGCTATGCCTAAAGAAATGATGCAGATTTTCCCCATTGATTTTGGGATCTTGGGGGAAGGCGAATATCCGACATTTAAATTAGTAGAGGCGTTAGATAAAAATTTATCTCTTGATACTGTTCCGGGGATTATTTATAAGGATGAAAATGAAAAAATAATTATGAAACCGCCATATATTCATCAAAATCTGGATGAATTACCTGTACCTGCAAGAGACCTTCTGCCTTATGAGCGTTATTTTTCTATAATATCTAAAGGGAGATTAGCTACAGTTTGTCCAGGAAGGGGTTGTCCTTTTACTTGCGGTTTTTGTTTTAAGCAGCCTTCTGATAGAGAGATACGATATAGAAATCCAAAATTGATTGTAGATGAAATCGAAGAACTTATCAATAAGAATGGCATTAATGAAATAAATTTTGTTTCAGACACTTTTACGGTAAATAAAGATTTTATAATAAGCCTTTCTCAGGAATTAATAGATAGAAGGGTTGAAGTGTCATGGTTAGCGCCTACGAGAGCAGATTGTGTTACCCCTGAACTGCTTAAATTGATGAAACGGGCTGGGTGTAGAAGTCTTAGGTTTGGAGTCGAAAGCGGGTCGGCTCGAATACTTAAACTTATGGGAAAAGATACTAATAAAGATAGGGTTGTACAAGCATTCAAGTGGGCAAGAGAAGCAAAAATAGAAACTTTCGCTTATCTGATAATAGGATATTTACATGAAACAGAGGGAACGATAAAGGAGACACTTGAGTTTGTGAAAAAGTTAAAAGCGGATTTGCTTATGTACAATATCGCAACTCCGCTTCCGACTACAAGACTTTTTGAACAAGCAGTAGAAGCTGGAGTAATAGAGCCGGATTATTGGAAGAAATTTTTATTGAATGAAAAACATAGACGAGTTTCTTATTTGTTTAAAGATACAGAAAAATGGATAATTAAGGCGTATCGCCAATTCTTTTTTTCTCCAAGATTTATATGCAAAAAAATTTTTGAAATTAGGCCAAATAATATACGTAATTATTTTAAAGCTCTTAGGGGAATATTGAGGTTAAACAGAGATGAGTATTACACAGAAAATCCGCGCTAAAATAATTGTAGCGTGTTATAAAAACTGGGGAATTTGCGGCAAAAAAGTCCTTGATGTCGGATGCGGCAATGGGGTAGTGTCAAAAATTCTAGAGGAGAAATTCGGTTTGAATTTATGCGGAACCGATATAATCGATTATCGAAAGGTGAATATTCCTTTTAGGAAAATGGACAGAATAGACAAACTTCCTTTTGACGATTTATCTTTTGATTATGTTATATTTAACGATGTTTTGCATCATTCAAAAGACGTAGTATCATTAATTGTTGAGGGGAAAAGAATAGCAAAGTGTTTGCTGATTTTTGAGGATAAACCAAGTTTTCTATTATATATTACTGACATAATTTTTAATTTTTTCTATTCGTATAAAATGCCATTGCCGGTGAATTTTAAAACGAGAGAAGAATGGTATGTTTTGTTTGAGGAACTTGGGTTTAATTGTGAAAGCGGGAAGCTTATTTATCCGGTGTGGTATCCTTTTAAGCATATGGTGTTTAGATTGACAGGGAAAAAGAAAATTGAAAAAAAATAGTTTCAAGAAAATTTTGGTAGTTTTTAATAAAATAAAAATAGAGCATTTAATGCTAATTTTTTTATTTTCATGGTTTGTATTTTCAATTAAGCCGTTTCCTTTTGTTCAAATTTCTGATGGTTGTTTTGTGTGGGTGCCAAGACTTTTTCATGCTGTGAGCGAAATCGGGAAAGGACAAATTCCTTTATGGAATGAATTTCAGTTTTGCGGAACAAGTTTTTTGGCTGATGGCAATACTAATATCTTTAATTTTTCAGTAATTTTTTACTTTTTCATGGATCCGCGTTGGGCGTATACCACGGGGGTTATAATTATATTTTTCATTTTAATCGCGGGCACTTGGTGCTACTTTAGAGAAAGAGGGTTTTCCGGAACAGCTTCAATGATAGGAACAATTGGATATGTTTTTGGCGGACAAATTATATTTTGGAGTTTGTATCATGGTATGAATTTATCTTTGGCGTTGTTCCCGGCAATATTAGTCGCTTTTAGGAGAATGGAAAATGCAAATATAAATGGGCAGAACTCCTTAACGCTTTATTTTTTTCGGGTAAGGTGGAAAATCCTTGCTTTTATTTTAATAGCTATTTCTGCGTTAGGGGGGTTTGTACAGTTTGTGTTTATTGCAATGCTAGCTATCCTTATCGAAGGAATTGAAAAGTTTTCGTTTGAAAGCATAAAAAAAGTTATAAGAAACCGGTTTTTTACGGTATTATTAGCGCTATTATCGGCTTCAGCTATTATATTACCGACGATTGAATCGGCTGTATTCAGCCACAGAAAACTTATTCCCTATTTTGAAGGCCTTTTGCCTCGAAAATTTCCTTTACTGCTCATGTTTTTTTTGGGTGATTCCAGGGGCGGCCATCATTATCCCAATTATTTTTATTATATAGGTGCAATTTTACTTGCGTTGGCTATTTTCGGGTTAAGAAAAAACTTTAAAAAAACAATATGTTGCCCCTATTTTATTTATTCCCTTTTTCCTCTTGCTATCTTAAGCACTATTTATTGGAAAATATTACCGACAAACTTTCAGTTTGGAATACAGTCAGATCCTTTTCGAAGTATGTTTGTTTTTATTTTTGCTTTATCTTTATTAGCCGCAGCGGGAAGCGAAAAATATCTGAACAGTTTAAGGAAGGAGAATGGAGCGGTATTGCCTCCTTTTGAGCTTTTAATTTTGGCTCCGATTTTATTTTTCATAGGGTTATACGGCAATAAGAATTATGACTATAGATGCATTGCTAATGTTTTGAGTGTTTTGATAATCTTAGGGTTTATAGTGTCAATACTTTTCAACAAAGGTTTTTTGAAATGCCGGCTCAATTTGAAAATAACGATTTTATCATGCTGGCTTATTGTCTTAATGGCCGTTAATTGTTTTCCTGCCGCTAAATCGTATCTGAAGAGCAATGTTCAACACGAGAGAATGTCAACGCTGAATCGATGGGAGAAAGAGAAATTACCCGTACAATTATTTTCTGGTGAAGGAAGATTTGTGGATATAAGACAGCCGGCGGGTTATTTGGAAGACTGGGGAATATACAATAGGATCAGGGCGTTAGGCGGGTATGGCTCATTTTTTCCGCGTTCAATATTTTGTAGAATGAAAAAAGATAAAATTTTGCCTTATAATCGTCATGCTGCTACTCATTTCAAAAATAATAATGTTTTAAATGCTGATATTTTGGCTAAATATGGAGTTTTATATTTGGTAGGCAACTCGAGTTTTAATCTTCTCGAAAAAGGGTGGGAACCTTTTAAAATGTACGGTTCTGTGATGATATATAAAAATTTGAAGTATATAGGACGTGCATATATTGCTGATCGGGAAGGGGCTATTCTTAAAGGAGCCGATATACTTAAAAATACCAATTCCCATGTGGAAATTTCGGTAAATGCAGATGCCGGCGATACTCTTATCTTAGCTGATTCATGGTTTCCGGGATGGAGATGTTTTGATAATGGCAAAGAAGTTAAAGGTTTTGATGCGAACGGATTTAGAGGATATCGAGTAGAAACGTCAGGCCAGCATAAAGTTGATTGGATTTATAAACCCCGATCATTTCTCATTGGCACTGCAATTTCTATTTTTAGTTTTATATTATTTTTGTTAATGCTTTTTAATGATTTTGTTGGCGTTAAGAGAAAAGCAACGACATTTTAGTATTAGTCATTCGGATATAAAATGCGTATTTTTACAGCAAGAAATTTTACGATATCAAAAAAGCAGTGGCAAAATAGGAAGCTAGATAACAAGGGCGGTTTATTTTGAAAGGGCAAAAAATTCTTTTTTTGCAGCAGCATCCATTTCCTTATTTTGGGATAATGTCGATTTCTGGAGTGTTAACGCGGCATAATTTTCAGACGGAAGTCTTGATCGGTTTGTTAGAAAAAGATATTTTAAGGAAAATTGAGGAAATATCGCCGGATATAATCGGCTTTTCAATAATGAGTTCGGATGAAAGTTGGTTGCGCAATTTGTCCGGTCAAATTAAAAAAAAGATGGATGTTTCTATTGTGGCCGGGGGAGTTCACGCTAGTTCTTGTCCGGAAATCATTGAAGATCCCAATATCGATTATGTGATAATTGGAGAAGGCGAATATGTGTTTTTGCGATTTGTGACGGAATTTTTTAAAGGAAATAAAACACCCGTGATTGACGGGGTAATAACAAAATTTACTGGGAAAGAATCTTATTATAATGCCGGCAAATTAATCGATGTTTTAGATGAATTGCCATTTGAAGACAGGGATATTTATTATAGACGATATTCCGGTTTGAGAAATACGCCGTTAAAACAATTTATTTCGGGAAGAGGATGTCCTTTTGATTGCAATTTTTGTTTTAATTCGTTTTATAAAACTTTATTTAAAGGCAAAGGAGAATATGTCAGGAGGAAATCACCCGGTTATTTTGTTGAAGAGATAAAGCGAGTTCGGGAAAAGTATAACTTGAAATCACTGTTTTTTGCTGATGATCTTTTTACTTTGGATTTAAAATGGCTGAGTGAATTTTGTGAGATTTATACTCGAGAAATAGGGCTTTCTTTTATGTGCGCGGCAACAGCTAATTTGGTTACTGAAAATGTGGCAGAGGTATTAAAGAAGGCAGGGTGTAATTGTATTAGTTTCGGCATAGAGACGGGCAGTGAAGAAAAAAGGCGAAAGATACTAAACAAAAATATATCCAATGACGAGATAAGAAAATGCGCAGGGATATTAAAAAAATATGGAATAAAGATTCAGACTTCCAATATATTCGCTTTTCCGGGGGAAACAGTAGATGACGCTTTTGAAACAATACGATTAAATTCGGAAATAAAGACGGATTATATGTTTTCCACTTTAATGATGCCTTTGCCTAAAACAGGCCTTGAGAAGATGGCTAGAGAACAAAATATTTTACCAGACAATTATGACTATACTCAAATGCCCGTATCGTTTCATTCGAAAAGTATTTTTGATTTTAAAGATATCAGAATATTGGAAAATATTCATAAAATTTCTTATATTGCCATGAAATTTCCTCGGTACGAAAAATTTTTTCGTTGGTTGGCAAGAAAAAACTGGGGGAAATTATTTTTTCTATTATTTGCTGTGAGTTTTATTTATCGATATAAAGCAGAGAGAAAAATGTCTTTTTTGGGTGTGCTCGGATTGTTTTGGGATTTCAGGAAAAGTTATTAAAGAAATAATTAATACTATGGAGATTATGTATAGTTTTAAAGTGGTATTTTATTTGATTGCTATTTTAATAATTAGCCTTTTACCTGTTTATTTGTTTAGGCGAAAATGGGGCGAAGTGTTTATGCTTTGCGGTGTGATAATCTATTTTTTTGTGTTATGTAAAAATCTGATATGGGGTAATTTAGCTGTTTATCATGACACGAGACAAGTAGAGAATCTTTTGATGATTTTAAAACAGTGGTTAGATGCGGGGATTCCGCTTGGATGGAACCCTTACATGAACGCGGGGGAACCGTTTTGTTTGTTTTCGAATATTTTTCTTTGGGCTCCTTGGGTTTTCTTCTGTTGGATAAATAAAGTAGTTGCTCTTAATCCTTATGTTTTATTTAATTTATTTTGGATTTACATTTTTGTTAGTTTTTGCATCGGCTCGTTTCTTTTATTTTTAGCTTTATATGATAATTTCAAGGCGGCCTTGTTTTGTTTTATATCTTTAATGTTCAGTGGCATGTTTTTTATGAATTTAGGCCAGCCCGCGGGATTGTTTTTGATGTATCTGTTACCGTATATACTTTTTAGCATTGTATTGTCTTTTAAAAAAAGAAATATTAACGGTATTCTTTTTTCAATTCTTTTTTTATCCATAGCCTATAACCAGTATTTGCCGCCTTATATCACTATAATCGTAGGGGTGTTTGTCTTTTTCCTTACCCTGTTTGATTGCAGACTGTTATTGTTATCATTGAGATTATTTTTTCTGCGATACCGGCTTGTTCTTCTTGTTTTAACTGTTTCACTGCTTTTGCTTTCGCCCGCGATATTTTCCTATATTGAAATGCAGGATTATGTTTCCCCGACAAGAGGGGGAGTGGGGGTGCAGGAGGGAATTAAATGTAACAATACGGGATCTCAGCCTTGTGTGAATGCTCCTTTATGGGGATACCGTATTTTCTTTGATCGAGCAATTTCATATGCGTTGAATGTGCATCACGCTTTTTATTTTGGTATTATACCTCTTTTTCTTGTTCCTATTGCTTTGTTGCGGGTAAAGGATAAACCTGTTTGGCCGATTTTTTTTACCAGTGTTATAGTATTATTTTTGGGGTGCGGCACTTCTTTTTGTGGATATCGGTTTTTAATAAAACACATTCCTACTTTTAATCTCATGCGGCATTCTTTTGTTTATGCGCAGGTTTTTAGCTTTTTCTTAATATGTTTAGCCGGATACGGTATTAAGGAACTTCTACGTAAAGAGTTAAGCAAAAAAGTTTCTCTGGCGGCAATAATTTTAGTCATTATTGTTTTTTTGATCGGATTAAGGGTTTCATCAACAACAGATATCGTTAGATTCGGCATTCCCGGAGGCAGTTTTCTGATTTTACTTATTATCGGGAAACACTTTACTTCGGGTAAAAGAAGAAGGGGTGTCGAGAACGTTTTATATACAGCGCTTATTTTATTAATATTTATTAATATGACGGTATTTTATAATAACCAATCAACAAATAATTTTTACAAGAAACCACTACCCATTTCTTATGATATGAAATATCCGCTTACAAGAACGCTTTTTCCTTCAAATCAGCATTTTTTGCCGCCGGATATTTCTTCCCTGGCTTATAAAAAGGCGGCGCTTACGCATCCTAATGAAAATTTCACATTTTTTAGATACAAAAAACTTAATGATATGTTTAAATTTTTTGTTCCGGAATCAGGATATGAACGAGCGTTAGGGGTAAACGATTCAATAATTTATTTTACTGCTCAAGAGAAAATATTACCGGAAAATATTTTGAAGGAAGATTTCATAAAAGTTATTTATGAAGATTCAGGGGGTAATGTTTTGCTTAAGGATAGAAACGTATTTTTTTTAGAAAAAGATATTGATTTTAATGCTAAAGAGAGCGCGAAAAGCATAAAGGCGGCGGAGATCAAATATACAAAAAGAGATAATCCTAATGGGTTGGAACTTTTGATCAAAGCTCCTCAGGACGGGTATCTGGTAAGACTTGAAAATTTTCATCGTGGATGGCAGGCGTATGTTGACGGGCAAAGGGTAACGGTTTACAGGGCGAATTATGCTTTTCAGGCTATTAGAATGCCTGAAGGTGAACATAAAGTGGTTTTTAAATTTGTTAGCTTGTATACATTTTTGATGTATATTCATTGTGTTTGTATGTTTTTATGCTGGGTAGCTTTTAATCTGTACCTTTTTAAAATAAAGGATAATTCGCTTTGTTTCGAAAAGTAATGAATTGATGCAAAAATTAAACTAGAGGGTTTATCGTGATAACAAAATAGCTGTTTTAATGAGATGAGATTATGAAATGCTAAGATTTTAAATTAAGTATTTTTAGAACAGGGGAAGGAAATAATGAAATCCATAAAAATACCGGAAACATATAACTATATCGGAGCGTTTTTGACTTTAAGATGCAACTATATGTGCAGTTACTGTATAAATTATTTTTTGGATCAGAAATTACTTATGTCGGACGTTTCGGGCGAAGATTGGGTGAAGGGCGTTAACCGGCTGGTTTCCAGAAATGATCTGCCAGTTACTTTGCAGGGAGGTGAACCCAGTCTTCATAAAGATTTTTATTATATAGTAAACAATATTAAACCGGAACTCAATATTGATATTTTGACAAACCTTTCGTTTGATGCGGATGAATTTGCTTCTAAAATAGATCCTCAAAGAGTAAAGCGTAAGGCTCCTTATGCTTCTATTCGGGTAAGTTTCCATCCCGAGGCAATGGATCTTGATGAAA
Organism: Candidatus Omnitrophota bacterium; assembly: GCA_043823005.1. Lineage (GTDB taxonomy): Bacteria > Omnitrophota > Gorgyraeia > Tantalellales > Tantalellaceae > JBDRBG01. The sequence goes on along the minus strand of JBDRBG010000039.1, from coordinate 9,594 downwards.
CAATGAAAAAGACGCTTAAATTACAGGACAAGGGTTTTTATGTAGGAATATGGGGGGTGCTTCATCCTGAACAGCAAGAAACAATACTTAAAGCTCAGGAAAAATGCCGAAAAAAAGGTATTGATTTCAGGACAAAGGATTTTCTGGGGTATTATAACGGTAAATTATACGGTTCTTACAGATATAAAGACGCATGTCTTCGAAAAGAGAGACGTAGTGTATTGTGCAGAACAACGGAATTTTTAATCGCTCCGGATCTTAAGGGGTACCGGTGTCACAGTGATCTTTATTCGGGATCAAATGCGGTTGGGTCTCTTTTGGATCCGCGATTTGAATTGAAATATGAATACACGCGTTGTGATAATTACGGTTATTGTAATCCATGTGATATTAAAGTAAAGACTAACCGGTTTCAGGAATTCGGGCATACGTCTGTGGAAATAATTAGTGAATAGTTATTCGGTTGACAGTTGATGGTTAGTTGGTTGATGGTTAAGGGAAAAGGCTCTTGCCGGGTAAACAGTCAACGAACTAACGATCAACCGTCAACAAACGGGTGATTTGATAGTGAATAAAAAGTGTCAACTTTTCTAGGACGATACAGGGTGAATGGTGAATTGGTTGTTAGTTGAATAAAAGAATTGTTAGGTATTAAATAATGGCTAGAATAATATTTCTTCAAAGATTATGGTATGAATACGGCGGGCCGGAGATAATTTCCGCTGTTTTAAAACAACATTCTCATGAAACTGATCTTCTTATTGGCAGGAAAACGGATACTTTTTTAAAGCATATTCGGGATAATGACATTGTTGCTTTTTCTACGATGAGCGGGGAACACCATTGGGCGTGTAATATTGCATTAGAATTGAAGAATAAGAAAAATATTCTTACTGTTTTTGGAGGACCTCATCCTACTTATTTCCCGGAAATGATAGAACATTCCGGAGTTGATGTGATCTGCCGCGGAGAAGGAGAGTTTGCTTTTCGAGATCTGGCAGATGCAATAGATAAAAGTTCGGATTATAGTAATATCCCGAATTTGTGGGTCAAACATGAAGGAATTATAAAAAAGAACGAGGTAAGAGAACTTGTTGCTGATCTGGACGCGTTACCTTATTCTGATCGTGAAATTTATTACCGGAGGCATAGATCCCTGCGCCGCAGTTTCTTAAAACCTTTTATGGCGAGCCGGGGATGTCCTTTTTTCTGCAGTTTTTGTTTTAACGAAAAACTCAGGACCATATACGAAGGAAAAGGAAGGCATATAAGGTTTCGAAGCCCTGAGAACCTGATTGATGAGATAAAAGATGTAGAAGGCCGGTATGGCCTCAAAAACGTATACTTTGCGGATGATCTTTTTGTTCTGGACCCTGGATGGTTAAAGCGATTTACTGATTTGTATGAAAAAGAAGTAAAAAAACCGTTTGTATGTTCATCCAATGTAAATACTTTGAACGAAGAAGTTATATTAATGCTGAAATCCGCGGGATGTTATTCTGTTAGTTTTGGGATAGAAACAGGGGATGAAAAAAAACGAAGAGAACTTCTTAATAAAAATATTACTAACGATCAGATTGAAAAAGTAGCCTGTCTTTTAAAAAAACACAGACTGAAATTTATGACATTTAATATGCTGGGTTTACCGGATGAAACAATAACGGATGCGTTTAAAACAGTCGAATTAAATATTAGAATCGGCACGGATTATCCTCGTTGCTCGATCTTAACCCCGTATCCGGGCACAAAGATCGCGGAACGGATGAAAAAGAAAATAACGATTGATGACGTGCACAGCGCGGATCAGCAGGGAGAGATATCTTTTGAAGTAGCTGAGCCGCGTCAGTTGTATAATCTTCACTGTTTTTTTCAGACAGCTGTTATTTTTCCGTTCCTTTTAGGAACCATAAAAAGACTTGTTAAGTTTCCTCCTAATATTTTATTTAAAATGTGGTGGGCGCTTATTTATTTTTTCATTTTTATGCGGGCAGAAGCAAGAGACCCGGTACGTACTTTTATTTTTGCTTTCAAGTCAGCAGGACTTGTATTTAAAAAGGACGCATAGATGGTTCAAGCCGCATTTATTCAAAACATAGCAAAGGAAGATATGAAAAAATGGTTTCCAGACATACTTGGATATTTGTGTGATTATATTATTATCCCCGGGGTTATGCTTTTTTTTGTTTTTCAGCCGAATTTTATACACGGTTACATTGATCACTTTGAAGCTGGGAAAGAGCTGGTGTGTATAAATGAGGTTTTTTACGGGAGATTGCCTTATAAAGAGATATTCCAGCTGTTTGGACCTCTTAATCTTTATTTTCAAGCGTTTTTTATGAGTTTATTTGGTAAAACTCTGGTTGTGTTAAGATGGTATTTTTATGCGGGGACTATGGTTAGTTTAATTGCGACCTATTGGATTGGTCGGATATTGTGCCGTACACGGTTTTTTGCCTGTGCTATAGCTTTTTTCCTTATAACTGAAACTGTTCATCCTTTTTGGATGACCCGGTGGGGCGGTTTTAGGTTTGGGGCCGGGCTTTTAGCTTTACTTTGTATGGTTATTTTTTTTAAAACGAAACAAAGAAGAGCGATTTTTTTCGCGGGAGTTTTGGCTGCAATTGCTTTTTTGATAACTTTTGATGTAGGAACTATAGCTTTAACGTCAATAGGCGCGGCTTTTTTGATTTACACGGCATGTGAATTTTTAAAGACCGGAAAATTGGACTTAAGGCCTGTAACAATATTTAGTGTAAGCGCGGCAGGTGTTTTAGGATGTTTTCTTTTCTATTTTATTGTAACGGGGATGGCAGGAGCTTATATCGATACTATTGCGGGGTTACTTAAACATCATGGGGGTGCCTGGACACAGGAAGGCGTGTCTCTGAGAAATTGGGATATTATAAGGCCGGATCGGATTTTCAGGTTTGATTTTAAATATATCTTTCCGGCTATTATATATATTTTTTCTGTTGTCTATCTAATACAGCGTGCAAGAAAAAAGAAAATAAATCTAAAGGATTACAGTATAGCGGGGCTTTCCATATACGGGGCATTAATGTATAAACATGGCTTTCGGATAATGACAGGGCCGCAGTTTCAGGTAGCGTTACAGCCGGTTATAGTTTTGGGATTTGTGTTTTTAGAAAATGTATTTAATCGCATTAGTGAGCTTATCCGGGGGTTGAGAATTTTGCCGCGACAGTCGAATTTGAATAAAAAAAATGTTATTAGACTGGTAATATATGTATTTATTTTTATTTTCGGGATATCCTACGCTGTTTTTTCAGAAAAAAGATTTTTCGGAAATCTTAAAAAATGGGTTTATTATCAGAAAAATAAAGAGCAATTAATGCCCGTATATTCGGGAGTGGTGCCGGTATCAGCAGTAAAATGGAAAGCGTTAAATATAAAGCGCGCCAAAGGAGTGTTAGTTCCGGAGTTCCAGGCTGAAGAAATGGAAATGGTTACTGGATATATTAAGGCTGTGACTGTTTCTGGCGAAAGTGTTTTAGCTTTTCCGGAACATGGCATTTATAATTTTTTGGCAGACAGGCCGTGTGTAGGACGGTTCGGAGTGCCGACGGTTGCATATACAGCACCTAAGTGGAGGCAGGAATTGGTTTTAGCGGTGAAAAAAGAAAAACCGAGGTACATAATTTATAATCGAGAGCTTTCCAATTTAGCTAAGGCGATAAAGAGTACAAAAGAACTTTTGCCTGAAGTCATAGATTATATCCAGAAGAATTATATAGTTGAGAAGTCTTTTGGTAATACGGATATAATGAGAAGGAAGTAGCATTAGTCGTTGGTTAGTCGTTGGTCGTTAGCTAGGGGGCGGTTCGTGAACCGTCCCGGCAAGTAAAAACGATAATGATGATTGGTTGACAGTTGTCGGTTGGTTGATGGTAAACGGTCAACTAAATAAGTCATTGCGAGGTGCGAGGCAAACGAGCACCGCGGCAATCTCTAAAAAAGTGTCAACTTTTTCAAAGTAAATAAAGGGAAACAATGGATAGTATGGCCGGAATATCAAAAAAGAAAAATGTGGTTTTTGCATTTATTATAGCCGCGTTTATATTAGGGGTAATATTACGGTGGATTAATCTTAATAATGTGTCTATGCGCAGTCCTGATGAAAAAATATATACTTATCAATCCGCAGTGGTAATAAATAATGGGGTTAAAAGTGTGCGGTTTTTGGTGCAAGAGCATCATAAGAATAAAGAACTTTGGGCATATCCTCCGCCGACAAGAGTGGGGTATTATCTGCCCTTGAGTTTTGTAATGAAATTAATGGGCAGAACTAATATACTGGATGTTGAAGTGGGAGCCTGCATGTCGCTGTTTTTTAGTGTTCTTTCGATTCTGCTTTTAATAGTTTTCGGGTTGAGATTTTTAAACCCCGGTATAACCTTATATTCGGTTGTTTTTATGTCTGTTTCGCCTATGGATATTGCCATTGCTCGACGTACATGGCAGGATTCAATGGCAGGATTTTTAGGGTTTTTACTTATTTATTTTTGTTGTGAAATTACGGCCAATTCCAAAAGGATATTGTGGTATATACTTTTTGTGATAACTGGAAGTTATTATTTTTTGGTCAAGGAAACGAGTCTTCTGGTTTACGGGCTTTGTATGTTATGGGTATTATGGGTACTTTTGAAAAGAGAAAGGGATACAGGTAAAGCAGTTAAATTGATAGCAGGCGCTGTTTTAGGCGCAGGGATAAGCATGGGATTGCTTTTTTATCTTACAGGCGGTCCTGGGGATGTATTGAAAGTATTGATTCATATTAAGGAAGGATGGCCGTTTAACCAATACGCGGTTAACTATCAGTCCGGTCCGTGGTATTATTTTCTGGAAGGCATTTGGATAATGGGCCCCGTCAATATGGTTTTATTCGCGGTAGGGGTTCTTATTTCTCTTTTCGGAAAAAGGATAACTCTTTTTTTTAAAGATAAAGACCTGTATGCCAACAACGGGTTTTTTGTGGTCAGGGATATGATGGTTTATACGCTTATTTTTACGGCAATAGCCGTGGCAATGCCGCATTGTCAGAATATAAGGTATATTAGCACTGTATTTGTTCCTTTTTACTTAATCGGCGGATTGGGATTCTGGCATATTGTCCTGTATTTGCGAAAAGAACTTAGTAAAAATAGATGTAATGTTATGGTTTCGGTTTTAATCATAGTGCTGTTTCTCGGAGCTATGGGGGATTATTTTTATTTTAAAAACGTATTTATAAATCCGGAAATACCGGATTTGTCGGTGCGATACATAAGAGAGAATCCTCGATAATAGAAAAGTGAGATACTCAAAATTGTTCGGGGAAATAATGTGAAAAGACGATAAAAGGTAAACTGTAATTTTTTATTTCTCTGATTATTCAAAGCTTAAAAAATGCGAGGTGTAATAATATGCTGGAAAAAGTAAAATGTAATCTGTGCGGTTCTGATAGATATATTGTTGTATATAAAACTTATATAGGAGATATTACTGCTAGTGCAGATGATTATAGAATTACAGAGCATTTACCGGATTTAAGGGTACGGTTGGTAAGATGTCTTAAATGCGGGCTAATATATACTAATCCTCGGATTTCGATGCAGCACTTAAGACATGTTTATATTCAAATGGTGGATACGGTTTATGTAGAAGAAGAAAAAGGACGCCGGATGTCTAGCCGGGTTGTCCTCAAAACATTGCGAAAATTAAGGAAAAGCGGTAAACTTTTGGATGTCGGATGTGCTGTTGGTTTTCTTTTGAGTGAAGCTAAAAAAGAGGGGTGGGATGTTTATGGTATTGAATTGTCTGAATGGGCAAGCGGTTATGCGAAAGATAAATTAGGATTGGATAATGTGTTTCAGGGCACACTTAAGGATGCGAAATACCCTGATAATTTTTTTGATGTAGTTGTACTCAAGGATACCATTGAACATCTTCCGGATCCTATGGAGATTCTTATAGAAGCGAGGAGGATATTAAAACCCGATGGGATACTGTGTGTAAATACTCCAGACATTGATAGTCTGGCGAGTAAAGTTTTGAAAGCTCGATGGTGGGGCATTAAACAGGCACATCTTTATTATTTCAGCCGCAGGACATTAACTAAAATGTTGAATGCCAGCGGTTTTATGCCGGTTTTAATAAGGCCGTGCAGCCGGATCTTCAGTGTAGAATACTGGTCAGATAAGCTAAAGGAATATAACAGCCGTATTTATGGGCTTTTTAGTTTTTTAGTGAAATGCGGTGTTTTTCGTAAGGAACTTTTAAAGATCAATCTGAGGGATCAGATAGAGATATATGGCCGTAAACTGCGCAAAATGGAGTATCTGGAGGAGCTTGAAAGTATGCCGTTTGCTGAAAAAAAAGAAAAAATGAAAGTTGTCGCGGTTCTTCCGGCTTATAACGCGGCCAAAACACTGGAAAAAACAGTTAAAGATATTCCCCGGGAAACTGTTGATGAAATTATTCTTGTAGATGACGTAAGCAGTGATAATACCGTTACAATAGCAAAAGAACTGGGGCTTAATGTTTTTGTTCATGAAAAGAACACAGGGTACGGCGGGAACCAAAAGACGTGTTATAAGAAAGCATTAGAAAGCGGGGCTGATATTGTTGTAATGGTGCATCCTGATTATCAGTATGATCCTAAAATGATAACACGGCTTGTTGAATCTATAAAGGAAGGCCGGGCTGATGCTGTTCTGGGCTCAAGGATGCTTAAAGGCGGAGCGCTGGAAGGAGGTATGCCGCTTTGGAAACATAACAGCAATATTCTTCTTACAGCGCTTGAGAATATTGTTTTTGGAACTTTTTTAAGCGAATATCATTCAGGGTTCAGGGCATATTCAGCTAAACTTTTGCGGACAATAAAATTTCAGGATAATAGTGACGGTTTTGTGTTTGATACAGAGATAATAACGCAAACACTTTTACATAATTTTAAAATAGAAGAGATCCCTATACGCACGCGTTATTTTGATGAGGCTTCGACTATAAAGTTTTTGCCGAGTTGTATATATGGTATGGGAATATTAAGAACATTATTTAAATATATATTACATACACGTACGTTTATTAAATTTAAGCAGTTTAGATAGTCGGTAGGGGAGGGGCATGCCCCTCCCTGAAAAGGAAAAAGGGAAAAGGATAAAACAGAGAGATATTTCGTCATTGCGAGGCACGAACCATGTGAGTGCCGTGGCAATCTGAGTGGAGAACATGATTCATGAAGAAAATATTATTAAAAACATTATTAGTGATAAGCATAATATTCATGGGTCTAATCCTTGCAAAGGATAAACTTATAGAAATATCTGTTGAAAAGTTGTGTAAGCTGATTACCGGAGTAGAACTCAGCATCCAACAGATGAATATAGGGATTCTGGACACGGATATTCTTATAAAAGAGATGAAGCTGTATAACCCGAAGGAATATAAGGATAGGCTTATGGCAGATGTTCCGGAAATTTATATTGATTATGATCTGTCGGAACTTTTGAAGAATAATATACAGTTGGAAGAACTTAGAATCCATTTGCGGGAATTAAATGTTATTCGGGATGAGAAAAATGTGGTAAATGTCGACTATTTTAAGTCGAAGAAACAGGGATCTCGGACAACGGAAAAACAAGAAAAGCCTAAAGCAAGAATACCTGCTATAGTTGTTAATAAACTGTATTTTAAAGTGGACAAGGTCTTTTATAAAGATTATACCAAAGCTCCTTTTCCTTTTGTTCAGGAATTTGACGTAAGTCTAATAGAAGAAAAGTACGAGAATATCGATGATTTTTATAGTTTCATGCAAATGCTGACATCAAAAGTATGGAAAAGAGCAGCAATAGCAAATATTATTAAAATGCCGTCAATGGATGATATAAGCGCTACATTAAAAGACGTATACGAGAAGGGAGCGGCTTTTTTTGAAAATGCGGTAAAAAAAACGGCTGATAAGAGTATAGAAATGACGGATCGCACAAAAGAGGTGCTAACCGATAAGTCGAGGGACTTAAAAACATTCATAAAATGGGATGTTGAGAAGAAGCGCGCTGAGGAAGAATAATCGATTTTTAAATAATCTGTCGACAAATAGAGGCTCTTAGTGTAGAATTGATAAGAAATTTAACTTTTAATGGTTAAAATATCGGTCGGTACAGGGTAAGGCTTGTAAAGGAAGCTTCGGAGACCAAAGAATAATATGGAGGAAAAATGAAAGAACATAAAATACTGGTTGTTGATGATAATAAAGATTTTGCGGATGTTTTTTCGGATATTTTAGAAGCAAATGGATATAAAGCAGAATGTTGTTACAGCGGAAAATCCGCTTTGGAATTGGTCAAGGGTAATAAATTTGATGTTGTTTTTCTCGACATGAGAATGCCTGAGATGGATGGGGTGGAAACTTTACGCGAGATAAAAAAGATAGATGAAAATATGACTGTTATTATAATGACCGGGTATTCTGTGGATGAGATGGTGCATAAAGCGCTTGAGGAAAAGGCTTCAGAAATTATATATAAACCTTTTGAGATCAATAAAGTACTGGGACTATTACAGGATACAGAAGGGAAATGAACCCGAAATTAAGAAGGCATTTCTTTAAATTATAAAATCACGAGAATGTTTATCAAAAGACTGACGCAAATATTCGTAATCTTCGCAATATGTATATGTTCGCATGTTTGTCTGTTTGCCGAAAAAGAAGATTTTTTTTCCTACGACAGGTTTTATTTTACACCAAAGATCATATCAAAAGTTTCACCAAAAGATAAGATCCAACAGCTTTTAAAAGACTTTACCGGAAAGTTTGAAAAGGGGTTGGATTATCTTTCTGTAAGACAGCCGCAAAAAGCTGAAAAATATTTAAAAGAAGCCCGGCAAGGCTGGCCCGAATATTACGGAACGGATTTTTTAATCGCTCTTATATATGAGGAATATGGCGATTACCCCACTGCCGCAAGATATTATAAAAGTTATCTTAACAAATTAAAAGATCTACATAACGGCATATATCGGATATCAGGGCCTATGATACGGGGATTTTCATCCGGTCCGATAGAACAATACAGTACAGCGCGTTTCCTTGTTGAGCAAAGATTACAGCATATGGGAATAGATCTTAACAGAGTAATGCCTGTTTTTACTTTTCCGATTTTTCTTTTGCCGGTTCTTCTGGCCGGAGCTATTTCCGGTATTTACATGCTTATCAATACTTTTTTACTGCCTTTTTTAAAAAAACAGCGGTATTTAAAATATCCGCCTGAAGGTTTTTGGGTATGCAGATATTGTTTTTCTGATAATCCGGAACTTGCAAAAGAATGTGATACTTGCGGAAAACCGCGGATTAAGAGTCGTTAGTCGTTGGTCGTTTGTCGTTAGTTGGTTGATGGTTAACAGCCGGAGAACTTGTTTTGTAATTCAGACTATGCCACAACATTTTGGTGCGGGAGCAAGAGCGACCGCGGCAATCTCTGATAAAAATATAGAACTGCGATATATTATGGATAAGCGAGAACTTTTTGCATATTGTTTTGGATGCGACAATGGTAGTTTGACTGAGACTGCTCTTGTCGCGCCTTTTTTTAT
>JBDRBG010000038.1:0-46078 GCA_043823005.1 Candidatus Omnitrophota bacterium | reverse complement strand
GTTGATCGTTAGTTCGTTGACTGTTTACCCGTCAAAAGCCTTTCCCCTTAACCATCAACCAACTAACCGTCAACTGTCAACCGAATAACTAACTACTATTCACTGATTATCCTCTATGCATGAAAAAACTTCCCGTCTGAACGCCTCTCCTCTTTCTTTGTAACTTGTGTACATATCAAAACTTGAACACATCGGAGAAAGTAAGAGACAGTCGCCTTCACCGGCTTCGTTAAATCCGATTCTTACGGCTTCAGCCATATCTTTAGCCTTTAAACACGGTACTATCGAAGAAAAAACCTTTTCTATTTTGTCCGCTGCTTCTCCAATAAGTACCATTGTCTTAACTTTTTCTAGCGCAAGCGGCAATATCAAACTATAATCTCCGCCTTTATCCCTGCCTCCCGCTATTAGAATCGCTTTTTTATTTACAAACTCTAAAGCCCTGCTTGCGGCATCTATATTAGTAGCTTTAGAATCATCAAAGATCTCTATGCCTTTGAAGTCAGCTATTTTCTCAAAACGGTGCTTTAAGGCTTTAAACCCAATTATACCTTCACGAATAATTTCATCGTCTACACCCATTATCTTCGCGGCTACAATACTGGCAAGGATATTTTCAAGGTTATGATTACCTTTAACGGGAATATCTTTCACACTCATAACAGTTGTCTTTTTTTTGTGCATATTAGAAAAAATTTTTCCGTCACAAACAAAAGCCGAGGTCTGTTCATCTCCCCAAAAAACAGTTTGTCCTTTTATCTCTCCGGCTCGCTTATCTCTCTGAAACTCCGCGTTAAGAACCGCCCATTCAGAAGAAGTCTGATTTTGAAAAATCTTAAATTTTTCATTTTTATACCCCTCATAGTCACCATGTCTTTCATAATGATCTTCAGAAACATTTAGAAGAATAGCAATATAAGGATTAAACGCTCTTATGGCCTCGAGCTGAAACGAACTAACTTCTACGACAGCAATACTTTGCTCAGTCATTTTTCCGACTTCACCGGTTAAAGGATTTCCGATATTGCCGCATACAACCGTATGCCTGCCAAAAACATCAAGTATATGGCCGATAAGTTTTGTAGTAGTACTTTTTCCGTTAGTACCGGTTATAGCGATAATAGGCGCCGGGCAGAATAAATATCCCAGTTCCAGTTCACTTATTACTAAACTTTTTTTTCCAAGAATACCTTTTAAATACAAAGGTTCAGGATCTATTCCCGGACTTATAACCACAATTTCTGCTTTCGAACAAAACAAAGGAGTATGTCCGCCTGTCTCATATCCGGCTAAACACGGTCCCAGCAGATTAATTCGTTGACAAATACTTTCATGTTCCGAACTTTCGCTTATTCTTACTTTCGCGCCGTTTCGGATCAAAAGTTCACAGCTGGAATATCCGCTCGCGCCCAGACCCAGAACTAAAACATCTTTACCTTTTACGTTAAACATATATTTATTTAAACTTTAAATCTTTCCATAATTTATCCGGACTCATGTTTTTCGCCTTAACTCAAAATACTATGAGTAAATCACTTATTGGATTTTGAGCGTGGCAATACTCAAAAGCGCGAGTACTGCCGCGATAATCAAAAAACGCATAATGATTTTCGGTTCCTGCCACCCTTTTATCTGAAAATGATGATGAACCGGAGCCATTAAAAAAATTCTTTTCTTTCTCGTTTTATATGAAAATACCTGCAAAATAACAGAGACAGCTTCCATTACAAATATACCGCCGCAAAGCAGTAATAAAACCTCTTTTTTGAGAATAACACTCACAATAGCAACAGCGCCTCCTATTGACAAAGAACCGGTGTCTCCCATAAAAACAGTCGCGGGGTAACTGTTAAACCAAAGGAAACCAAGACAAGCCCCGGTTAAAGCCGCGCAAAAAACAGTAAGTTCTCCTGCTCCGGGCAGATAAAAAATATGCAAATATTTACTTATATCTGCATGCCCCGTAATATAGCTTATAACAGCATATGTAAACGCTACAAAAACCGCGGAACCTACGGCCAGGCCATCAAGTCCATCAGTAAGATTCACCGCGTTAGAAGCTCCCGTCACAACAAGCAGGACAAAAAAGATATAGAATATCCCCAGATTAATAACAACATTTTTTATAAACGGGACATATAAACCGGCACCTATATTCTTATCATTTATTACAAACAAACCTACTATCAAAGAAAGCAAAATCTGACCGGCCAACTTTGTAACAGCCTGTATCCCCTGCGGACTTTTATTGCGCATTTTCATAAAATCGTCTATAAAACCCACCCCTCCCAGCCAGATCATCCCGGCTAGAGCAAGCAGTACATAATCATTATCCAGCCGGCACCAGAACAAAGTGGACAATCCTACTGAAACCAAGATTAAAAGCCCTCCCATCGTAGGAGTTCCCTGTTTGTTTTTATGTAAATCGTATATATCCTCGACGTTTTCCTTTCGCACATACTGCCCCACATTAAACCGCTTAAGTAGCCTTATCACTACAGGCCCCAGAAAAACACATATAACAAAAGACATAACCGCGGCCATACTCGCGCGGAAAGTTATATATTTAAAAATATTAAATCCGAACCAAAAATCTTTTAAAGAATACAGCAATTGGTAAAACACTCGATTACTTCCTCCATTTTTAACTCGCGAGATCCTTTGACAAGAACAACACTGTCCATCGACACGTTTTCTCTGACTATTTCAGCGGCGTGCTTATGATCGGAAGCATAAAAAATAGAATCCTTATTCATACCTGCCTGATACGCGGCATCCGCTATAATTCCGGCCCTTTCGCCCAGTACCACTAAAAAATCAAATCCTTTATCAGCAATACTTTTACCGATCATACGGTGAAATTTTTCAGCCTCTTCCCCCAATTCGATCATGTCCCCGGCTACTATACCTTTCTTATCTTTTCCTGAGACCTCTTGAAGAGTCTTAAGCGCGGCTTCAAAAGAATCCGGATTGGAATTATACGCATCATTTATAAATGTCACTCCATGAATCCTGATCTTTTGAAGCCGCATTCCCCGTAAAGAAAAGTCCTTCAGCCTTACCCTTATTTCTTCGTGCCCCATACCAAGATAAAGAGCTGTAGCAATCGCCGCAACAGCATTATGCACATTATGCACACCATCGACAGCGATCATAAATTCCATGCCATTAACAAAAAATGTATAACCCTCATCCTGCTGTTTAATCTTATCAATAATAAAATCACAATCCGCAGAACATCCGTAAAACTTGTTTTGAGCCGAAAAGGCCCGCAGTTTTCGCAGATAAATATCATCTCCGCCTAAAAATAGCGCGCCTTTCTCTGCCATAACATTTATTAAGCTTGTTTTTTCAAAAAAAACAGCGTCCTTATTACCGAAAAACTCCAGATGTCCGTTTCCTATGTTTGTAATAATACCTACATCCGGACATGCCATTTCTGCCAGTTCTTTTATTTCCCCGGGATGATTTGATCCGATCTCCAGTACCGCTATATCATGTAATTTATCAAGTTCCAGCAAAGTCAAGCTAAGTCCTACAATGTTATTATACGACCTTTTACTGAAAAGAACATTATATTTGGAAGATAAAATAAAGGACAACATATCCTTTACTGTTGTCTTGCCGTTTGTCCCTGTAATACATATAATGGGAATATTTCTCTGTTTTCTTGACCAACCTGCCAGTTTAGACATCGCCTGGTACGTGTCATTAACTGTTATTACCGGCATGTCCCTTTCACCTATTTTAACATTGCTGTTTTTTTCTACAATCACTCCTTTTGCTCCTGATTTTAAAGCATGTTCGACAAAATCATGGCCGTTAAAATTTTTCCCGTTTAATGCTATAAAAAATTGGCCCTCTCTTACTGCCCTGGAATCAATTGAAAAACCTTCGACAATACTATCAGGAGCAGAAGAAATAAATTCTCCGCCTGTGATTTCCGCAATTCTTTTTACGCTAACTTCCAGCATATATTCCTTCCCAGATGCAATGATGAATAGATTTTTGTCATTCAGACTGTGTCGCAATTTAAATTTTGTCTTTGCGAGGTCGCTAAAGCGACCGCGGCAATCTCCCTTTGTCTATTTTTAGAACAAGACACCATATATCGTCCTAAAAAAGTTGACACTTTTTTGAGATTGCCGCAGGCCTCGTTTGCCTCGGCCTTCGCAATGACGGACAAGATTTTGTCTCTGCAAGCCATGAGCCTAGCGAGTGGCGCGGCAATCTTTCTCCGTCTTTGCGAGGAGCGCAGTTTTTGCCTGAACTCAGTGAAGGCAAATTGTTTGAGCACGGAATGTTTGCCCTTCCAGCCAGCCATCCCATCTCTTTCTTTTAACCTTTTTCAGGACAAAACACCATTCACCATCCCAACTCTTCCAAAACCTGTCTAGCCGCTTCTTTGTCATCAAAGTGTTCGACTTTATCCCCGATTACCTGATAATCCTCATGTCCTTTGCCGGCAATAATTACAATATCCCCTTTTCTCGAACTTTTTATTGCCTCTCTTATCGCATCTTTTCTATTCTCAATAACAATATAATTATGTTTACCTGCCATACCGTTTTCAATCTCAGCCAGAATTTCTTTTGGATCTTCTGTTCTTGGATTATCGCTTGTAAGGATAACCCGATCGCATAAACGCGCCGCTATTTGTCCCATAACAGGCCGTTTTGTTCTGTCCCTATCGCCGCCGCATCCAAACACACATATTAAACCTTTTTCCGTAAGATATTTTAAACACAATAGAACATTTTCCAGCGCATGAGGAGTATGAGCATAATCTATAAAGACTTTAACCCGGCTCGTCTCTTTTGCAATTTCTAACCGGCCTGAAACCGGTAAAGCTTTTTTTATCCCCTTTGCCATATCTTCAAGATCTATCTGACTTTTCATCAACGCGCTTATTGCCGCAAGAATATTATAAACATTATATTTTCCTAAAAGCGGACTCCTTATTTGAATCGTCCCTCTTTTTTCTGTTACAAGATCAAATTCCGTAAAATCTTTGGACAAATAAACATTTTCCGCTCTTACATCAGCTTTCCGGTCAAACCCAAAAGTTATAACAGAAGACGCTTCTATTGTCCTTCCTAACCCGCTGACAAGCGGATCATCATAATTTAAAACCGCTATACCGTCTGTCTTCAAGTTTTTAAATATTTTAGTCTTATCATTTAAATATCTTCCCATGCTTTTATGATAATCCATATGTTCCGGAGTTATATTGGTAACTACAGCACTATCAAGCCGTAATCCCGCTATTCTTTGCTGACTCAGCGCATGACTGGAAATTTCAAGAACAACAGCTTGTTTACCGTCTTCTTTTATCTCAGAAAAAAATTTATTTATTGTGATCAAATCCGGAGTTGTAAGAAAAGACCTTTGAATATCATTTCCTGAAGTCTTATTGAAAACCGTACTTATAAGTCCGCTCTTTTGCCCTGAACAATTCAACATACTATCTATGAGAAAAACCGTGGTCGTCTTCCCGTTTGTTCCTGTAACTCCGTATACCGCGAGAGAACTCGAAGGATCGTCAAAAACATGCTTTGCTATATGACCAAGTACTTCCCGCACATTTTTCACTATTCTTGTTTTGTTTAAAACTTCAGGCAAAACACCAACAATCTTTCTTTCACACAAGATCATGGACGCGCCTTTTTCAAGCGCTTCATAAACATAATCATGTCCGTCATCCACAGTCCCTTTTATTGCCACAAACACATCTCCATTATTAACCTTCCGGGAATCGGTTTTTATATTGTCTCGGGAAAAGGGAACAGTACTTAATAATTCATCTATCGAAGTGTACATTTAAATTTTCCTTAGTGCTATTAATACTAGTTTTTTGTTTTACCGGGATTGCCACAGCACTCGTTTCCCTCTCGCTTCGCAATGACGAAGAAGATTTTGTCATTGCGAGCGGCGAGCCAGGCGAGCGGCGCGGCAATCTCTTTTTTTTCAGGACAAGACGCCACTAATTACAATTCACTATTTATGATTCACTATTCATCTCTAAATACTGTATTATCCGTTCAGCCATATTTTTGAACGCCGGCCCGGCAACTCTTCCTCCGAAATAAACAGGACCAGGATCAGCCGCTGTTATGACTATACTGATACGCGGATCCTCAGCCGGAGCAAATCCCATAAAAGTCGCATCATATTTATTTTTATAATACCCGCCGTCAGGGTCGACCATTTGAGCTGTCCCTGTTTTTCCGCATAAATCGTACAACTCTGATTTGGCATGCCTTCCGGTCCCGATCTCTACTACATACTTTAAAGCATCTTTCATCTTACTGCAAGTCTCTTCCTTCAATATTCTGCGCCTCGTAACCGGCTCAAATTCCTTGTATATTCCGCCTTCACTGGCAAGCAGATGATCCACCAGATACGGACAAATAAGGTAACCCCCGTTTGCTATTACACTTATGGCGCACAAAAGCTGTAAAGGCGTCACTGCTATCCCCTGTCCAATCGGTATAGTAGTAATGTCACTTCTGTCCCAATTCTTGAAATGCCGGCATATCCCGCCTATTTCACCGGGGAGTTCTATTCCGGTCTTCTGCCCAAACCCAAAAGCCTCGATATATTTATAAAGTTTTTCAGCGCCTAATTTCTGAGCAATTTTTACAGTACCGATATTACTGGATTTTGCTATAACTTCTCGAAATGAAAGATCTCCATATTTATGATAATCGTGCAATACCCGGCCTTTACTCTTATATGTTCCTCTTTCGCAATAAATACGATCATCCAGAGAGACTATCCCCTCGTTTAAAGCCGCGCTGGCAGTCACCACTTTAAAAACACTTCCCGGTTCATAAACATTCGATACTGCTATATTTTTTATTTGTCCCTGCGATGCCTTCTGGAATTGATTCAGATCATAATCGGGATAATTGGCCATAGCAAGTATCCTGCCGGTAAAAGGGTCCATAACTATCGCGGAAGCACTTGAAGGGCCGTATCTTTCCGTCATTTTTTTGAGTTCATCTTCTACAATGTACTGAACAACACTGTCAATAGTAAGCACTATATTATGCCCGTTTTGCGGCGGTACTGACTCTTCTTCGTTCAGAAGAACAGTCTTCTTTCGAGCGTCTCTGACCAGATAAGCGCTTCCCGTTTTACCTTTAAGCTGATCATTGAATTTTAGCTCTATCCCCTCAAGCCCTTTATTATCAATGTCTACAAAACCAATAACATGGCAGGCCATATTATCGTTAGGATACTTTCTTTTACTTTCACTTAAAAAGTATATACCCGGATATGCTCTTTTTCTTATTTTTTCAGCTGTCACAGGATCGAGTTTTCGTTTGATCCATACAAATGACTTATTGCTATTAAATTTCCCCAAAAGAACATCTCTGTCTATTTCCAACATTTCGGAAAGCGTCTTAGCTGTCTCTTCTTTGTTTTCGAGCAGAAGACAATTGCAATAAAGACTCAACGCCTCTAAATTTATAGCTAAAGGCTCCATATATCTGTCAAAAATCATACCACGATTGGGCTGTATTTCGACTTTCTGATTATGCTGTCCCTCGGCTAAATCGGAAAACTTTTGAAATCTTATTATTTGAAAATAGAAAAGACGAATAATAGCAAAAAAGAAGAATAAAACTAATAACCAAAATATAAGATAACGACGCGCCATGCTCTTTTTCCCTTCTATATCGATCTATTCACGAGGACGTGCTTCAGCACTCAAAGTAAACAAATCAAGGAATTTACCTATAAAACTTTCATTGGCACCGCCGTTAACATGGTCAGCAAGAGCTATCCTGTAACCATTTTGTTGAGGTATACGATAATCAGCGAATTGTATTTCTTCGTCATCAAACGACGCGAGCAAATATTTGGGAGACTCCACTTTTGATAATTTGAAAAGCAATTCCGCGTTCTTATCAGTAAGACTGGCAAGATATCCCATATTCCTTTGCAAATCATACCCGGCCTTAACCATCTCCACCCTCTGATGGACATGACAAACCGCGAAAAACGTCACTATAATAATACTAAAAATAAACCTATGAAATCTCATTTTTTTTCTCCGCTACCCGCAATTTCGCGCTTCTAGCTCTGGGATTATCTTTAATCTCGTCCCGGCCGGAAATTAAAGGTTTTTTTGTTATAATAGTTAAAAGCCCTTCTTTTGCCAGAGCTCTAAACGCCCTTTTTACAATCCTATCTTCGAGAGAATGAAAAGATATTAAACATATCTTCGCTCCCGGCGCCAAACATTGAACAGTTTTTCCGATTACAGCCTCAAGACTGCCAAGTTCGTCATTAACGTATATCCTTAACGCCTGAAAAGTTCTGGCCGCGGGATTTATCCTTTGTTTTCGGTATTTTCCTCCTACACTGCGTTTTATTACACCGGCCAGCTCAGATGTCGTATTTATAGCTTTCTTCTGCCTTGCCGCGCATATAGCTCCTGCTATTTGTCCGGAATAACGTTCTTCTCCGAAAGTCCTGATAATATCCGTAAGTTCGCTTTTACTGAAAGTATTTACAATATAACGCGCTGACATTTTCTGTTCCCGGTCAAACCTCATATCCAGCGGCCCGTCATGCAAAAAACTAAATCCTCTTTCCTTGTCATCCACCTGATAAGACGACATCCCCAGATCAAATATCGCGCCGTTAATACTTTTTATGCCTATTTTTTTTAATATTTCATCAACATTCCGAAAATCATCGTTTTCTAATATCAAATTTTCCTTGAATTTTGATAATTTCTTTTTTACCCTTTCAATCGCCGCAGAATCTTTATCAACACCGATAAGCCTTCCATTCGGTGAGATCCTTTTAAGAATCTCCTCTGCGTGACCGCCTCCGCCTAAAGTCCCGTCAAAAATAATATCCCCGTCTTTCAGAGAAAGAAACTCGATTACTTCGTTTAAAAGAACAGAAATATGCAAAAATAACCTCTTTAAAATTTATCGTGATTTTTTGAAAATCTTACTCATTGCGTCAAACTGAGTTTTATAAAGCTTATTATACGAAGCGATAAGATCATTCCCATCAAAAACCTGTTTATCCGCTTCGTTTCTTTTGCCAGCAATTCTTTTCGTGCCATAGATTGAATCGTTAAATTCACATGCCTGTAAAAATTTCTTTTTTCTTTTCATTGGAGCCTCCGCGCATGTTTTTACTTACATTTTTTAACAGAAATACGGTTCTCATTGCCGTCGCCTGAAGATGAAACTACATAACGCTTAACTCCCAGGTGTGAGGTTCCTGAAGGAAGCGCCCTCGCTTTTTTTACCCTCTCTACCATATTGACACAATTAATAAACTGTACTTGCTTTTTGTGAAATTTGATCGCGCATTGTCTATACATATCACACCTCCTTTCATTCTATTTGCGCTTACCTAAAACTAAACACAGAGATCACTGAGAAATATTTTAAAATCATAAAATTTAGAAATCTTTCCGGAAAACTTCAAAAAACACAGAGTATTGTTTTTCTCCGCGATATTTTTGCTCTCTCTATACTCTGCGATTAATTTTTTCATATTTTCTTATCCTGCTTTTCTTTATTCTTCGTCAAAAAGTTTTTCCGCGATCTCTTCATAGTTCTCTTTTGAAGATTCATAAAACGCGCTCCATTTTTTCTTATCCCATATTTCTATACGGTTGGAAATACCTACTATCATAATATTTTTTGAAAGCTTCGCGTAATCACACAAATAATCCGGTATCAATATCCTCCACTGCTTATCAGGAACAGCCTCTGTAGCACCGGAAAAGAAAAGCCGCTTGAATTTCCTTACCTCCTTTTTAGTGAACGGCATTGCTTTAAATTTGTTTTCCTGAGTACGCCATTCGTCTTCAGAAAACATAAAAAGACATTCATCCAAACCGCGTGTTATATATAGTTTTTCTATACCGGTATCTGTAATAAAATCCCTGAACCTTGCCGGAATAATCAGGCGATTCTTTTTATCTAAAGTATGTGAGTATTCTCCATAAAACATTCCACTTTCCTCCACTTTGTTCCACCTACACACCAAGTATACACATAAACGCCATCTTTGTCAAACCCTTAATTATGCATTTTAAAAAGGTTTAAAAAGTGCACACTATATGGTATCATTGCTGTCCGGAGAAAATTCTCAAAATTTGTCATTCCCGCGAACAGGCTGTGTAATAATTCTCAATTTTCGTCTTTGCGAGGGAGCGAGAGCGACCGCGGCAATAATAGGAATTACTCATAAAGTTTATATTTTTATTGCTATTTGAGATTGCTTCGCCCATTCCATGGGCTCGCAAAGACGTTATGACACAGTCTGAAAAGCGGACGTCCCTATTATTTTCAAAAGAACTTGAAGATGAATTATCATAAAAACCGGGTCCATTCGCGATTAGGCTCGCTATATTTGAATCTTACAGTGACGTAGCAATAGCTTTTTGGGCCTCTTCCCATCTTTTGATATCACCGGAATAATCAACGGGCCTGATTTTTAAGAGCAGCACGCTTAAAAGTTTGTTTAGATCTTTTTCCGATGTTCTATCTTCTCCTGTAATTTGTTTAATAAGTTCCGTTAAAATTCTCATCGCCTCTTCCTGGGCGTCTATCCTGCTGTGATCCGTCTTGTTTCCTTCAGCTTCATGATACCACCCGATCAACCGCGCTATGGCAATACGGCTGTCGATATCAACAAACTTATCTTTTACCGCGAAATCAAGGTCACTGTACGCGTCAGCTACAATCGTAAGCATATCCTTTGCAAGCATATCCTTAAACTCAGTTTCCAGTTTTTTTCGATATAACTTATCCGAATTAATTTCCAATCCCGTCATTTCAGGCATGAATAAAACAAGCTGCCGGCCTTCATCTTTATATTTGCTCAAAATATCCGTTATGCTGTTTTCTGTTTCTTTTAGTTTATCCTGACTTATAAAAAAGAAATCAACCTTATGCGTATCCCGCGGCTTTCCATGACCTGCCCTTGCCAACCCTCTGCCTATCTCCCTTTTTAAATCTTCAAGATTCACCTGGCTATGTATGTTTTCAGGCAAACCTACCAAAGCTATGGGATCTAATGCCTTGTTTTGCGGCAGACTATTCAAAGCCTCAACTATCGCTGTTTGGCGGGATTGGATAGTGTCTTTTTTAATTGTAAGAACCGGCTCTGTTTTAGTCAAATCCGGAAACTCCGGCTCTTTAAATTTAGGCATGTTACTATCATCCACTGGCATATTTTTATCCTTCCCGAATTTAATCTTAAACCCGAGCCGCTTAAACATTGCCAGATCATCACGCCTTGGTAGCTTTACAGCGTTGCCCGCAACCCGAGAGACATTACACCTAATGCTACTTAACCTGTTTGAATCGAGTAATTGTTTCAGATATTTTTCTTTCAAAAACTCAAACTTTTTATCGTTCATGGTTCTCAAAGCTGTCGGATTTGCAATAGCAGCTACCATACTGTCACAAAAATCTTCACTCGGATTACAAGCCGCATATTCAGTCACGCACTGATCTGTATTATCCACCTGCCAAGATGTTATAGATCCACCCGAAAGTTTCCGTGTTTTAGCAAGAATCTTCCACCCAAAACATTTTATAAATGCGTCTCGATTCTTAAATCCAAAGGCTTTATATTGCCCGATAAGGTCGTTATCAATATGAATAGTTACTGGAATTTTAGATCCTTCGCTCGCCTCTAGCTCGCTCAGGATGACAGAAGGGTCAGGAATGGCAGAAAGAAAAGAATTCTGTTTAACATTCTCTTTAATCCGGCTTATATCTGTAACCCCGTTCTTTGAAATCGGCTGAGCGTTTTCAACCGGCATACTTTCTGCATGGGCAAGTGGGTTTTTTTTCTGTTCTTCTCTAAAAATACCCGCGTCAAACTGTGCTGTTGGAATATTTGGAAACAACAGCTTAAATTTTGCTTGTTTTACACGAACAGAAGAACCAGCGGGTATATTCTCATCCTGCGTTTTTCTAGCAATATTATCCTTACGCTCAAATACTAAAGGCTCGCGACTGTCCCCCAAAGTGTCATTCCCATGAAAATGGGAATCCATAACTCTTTCATTTTGCGTTGGTTGTAGATTCCCGCTTTCGCGGGAATGACCAATTTTGGGGTTTCGCAACAGCCTTAATTCACCCTGCACTGGCATAACAGACTCTTGTATAAACATCCTTAGTGCCCTGCCTAAGGGTGTTTTGGTTTTATATGGAACCTCATGGCTCGTTCTTCGAAAAAAGGCATTTGTAAAATTAATAATATCGCTATGCTTTAAATTTGTATTTTCTAATGCCTCATGAAAAACATATTCATCAATAAGATTATTGATTCCCCATTCCGTTTCTTTTTCACCCAAAAACCTTATAATGTTTACTGCCAGGGCGCTTTCATGCCCAAGTAAATATTTTTCTTCTTCTTCAACTATTGCCTCAAACCATTTAAAAGCCTCTCCTGGATTCTCCAGAGCGTAAATAGCCTTGCTTATCTGGTAGTCTGGAATGTTTTTATTTTTCAACAAATACTCAATGTTCCCTTTATCTTGCAATAATACCGCGCACCTTTCCTTCGCAAACTTAACAACATCCTCATTCTCCGCCCTAACTTTATTACTATTTTTCTTTATTTTTTCTCGCAGGGCATCCTCTTCATCAGGCGTAAAACCGCTGACAATGTTTCCGGTGATGTTAGTTCCACAAACTGGTGAACCTCGGACTTTGTTTTGCCTGCGATATTCTATAAATGTTTGGATAAGACCAAGGGTTTCATGTGGAGACAGAATATCGTTTCTTGCGCTGTCTTTAAATATGGAGTTCGCGGCTGTCATTGCCTTTGATAAGGCTAAGAAAGATTCAGGTATGCTAATGCCTTTGTTGTCAAGTCTGGCAAATAGTTTATGTAGAGACCTTGCTTTGTCTTTTTGCGCCCTGTCCTTTCTTAAGAATGATTTTATTTCTCTGTTTATTTGTCCCGGTGATTTTTTTGAATTGTATTTTTTTACAGTTTCAACTATCTGCGTTTGAGCTTCCGGGCGTAATTTATTATACGCAACTATATTTCCTAAAACCGGTATACTAAAGACTCCGTTACTAAAACTGTTGATATTAAGCGCTAAATATATGCGCAAAAATTCCATACTTTCGTCAAGAGAGATATTACCTACAGAACCCAGATCAATAATCGAAGAGGTAAAAATGTCCTGTTCTTCACTATCTCGATTTACAAACAAATTTCCGTCATGTAAGTCTCCATGAAACACGCCCTTTCCAAATATTTGAAATAAAAGGAATATCGCGTTTCTTCGTTTTATTTGTATAAGCGCTTCTTCGGATATTTTATCTGAATTTGTTTCTAATTTTTCTAACGGTTTGCCTTTTGCCATAGGCTCAAGCATTGCCTGGCCCTTGTTTTTGCCCATTACAGCATTAGCTACAGGGACTTCGATGTTAATTTTTAGATTCCCGCTTTCGCTGGAATTACTGAAAACGCGGGAATTACTAAGATCGGCGGATTGACCAGAATGAGCGTTTTGCAGCTGTGCCATGATCCTGTCAATAAACTCCGCATCTATTTCTTTTAATATATCACTAATAAAATTCCGGGCTACTTTAGGAGTCTCAGGTATATCTGTTTCTGAAAATTCCAGGGCTATTTTGTTTAATACCTTTTGATTTTCCCATTCTAAATAAAAATCCAGTTCTTTTTTAATTTGTTTTATTATTTTTTCTTCTAAATTTTTCGGCACATCTAGCGCTCTTTGAGTCCTTAAAACTTCCAGAATTTTACTTAAATATGTTAGTTCCTGGTTTATTTTCTGTTCGATTTCCGGTTTTTTTATCTTTAACGCCATGGCATCTTCAATCAAATCTTCCGGCTGTTTTGCTTTATATACCATTTTTATTGAAGCGCTTCCTAAAGGTTCTAATAATTCCAGATAATAGGTCTGGAACTCGCCAAACACGCTGTCCATAACTGAGAATGTAGTCGCTTTAGCAAGCGGACTAGCAGAACCGGTTAAACTTCCCAACTCCTTTCTTATGTTTGAAGACATATCAATATCCATACTATAAAGTATCTGACCCAGTTTTACGCCTATTATGCCGCATGATTCCAAAAACACTTTAATAATCAGCCCTTCGCTGTCTTTTTCGATTTTTCCGGATTTATCTTTTGGAATTTCGGAAAAAGCTTTTGATAAATTCACCATAATATCAATTTTCATGTCCAAATCTACTATATTAAAAACAGCGTTCCATACCTTTTTGTAAACATCTTTATTTTTTGTTCTTTTTGGAATAAGGCCTTTAAAGAGATTGTCTAAGAAATACTGCTCTATCTTTGTGTTTGTAAATATTCCACCATTGCCGTATAAAAGTGTCGGCAATAAATCTTTACGCAAACTCATGCCTATGCGGGTATAATAACCTTTATGAGTAGAAGCAAAAAGCTCTTTTAAATGATCCAGGGTTATATTTAAATCTGTTTCAATCGCGAAAATAAGTTCTGGTTTTTTCCTGGCGTCTAAAACCCACAATAAAAAATCCGCCTTATCTCTGGCAGACATCTCTTTTACCATCCATTTAAACTTATCTCCCCAAAAAAGATGGTTCTGGATTTCCTCTTTTTTAAGGTTATCCTGATTCAAAAGTAACACGCTGGAAACTTTTTCATACTGCCGCCTGCTTATAACTTTTTCTTCTATAAGCTGTAATAAAAGATCATCCCGAGTATAACTGTAATCAGGAAAATAAACTTCGCGTATTTTGCTAAATTCTTTATCAAATCCTTCAAAGTCCTGGGGATTGGCTGTTCTGTCTTTTTCAATAGCTTTGAGATTATACTTTTCACGAAGAGACAATTGATAGAATTCTTTTGTTAAATCATGTAGTTCTTCACAGGATAATTCGTTAATATGCGATTCTATAAGAGTTTTAATGAGATAGTCTCTTGTGTTGGAGCTCCGTGGAAAATACTTTTTGATTTGATTTTCATATTTGTCCTGCCAAACCTGTATTTCGTCATTCTGGAACCAAAGAATGTTTTTCTTTAGATCCTTCGCTTTGCTCAGAATAAAGGGGACTGAATCGCTCTGGCATGCCAAGAGTATATCTAACTGTGAATCTATCCCGCCTGTTTCGGAATCTTCTAATTTAGCAGAATTACGTTGGAAATACTTTTCAAAAAACGGAAAAATACGCAGTTTTTGAAATATGAAATGGTTTAGAAACATCTTTAACTGAAACTTTTCCTGGTTAAATCCTGAAAAACAGTAAATTTGCAAATATAGTTTTAATCGTTCCCTTAAAACATCTTCTCCTTTACCATAATAAGGACTATCGTTTCCTGTCATTTTTGCAAATAAACACTTCAGCAAACTCATTATATCTGAACTATCAACCGTTATCCCCATCTTATTTCCCAATTTTATTAAATAATAAACTTTTTTGTATTCTTTTGAAGATATATCTCTTGAGGCTATTTTTGACAACCCTTTAAGAATCAAAAGACGCAAAATAACATCTATCGGCTCTAAAACTCTGGTAATAATTTTAGCAAAAATCCGCATATATCGCTTATCTTCCAGTCCTCCATTAAGCAAACTGTAAAAATCACTTATTTCTTTCATTCTTACGCGAAAAAGGTACAGATTAAGCAGTTCTACGCGCTTATCTTCCAGCATGTATTTTCTGATTTTTTCTCTGTATTTTTCTATGCAATCTTTTTGTTGAGAGGAATCTATAAGTGTTTTAATATAAACCGGATCATACATCTTTTTTAAAGTTATCTTTTGTCCTGTCAAAGGGCTTACAACTTTAAAAATAAAAAGATGGTACAAAGCATAGTTAAGATAACTTGAACGCGGCAAAAACGTAATAAGTTCTTTTAAAAGCTCATCAAAACCCTTTTCTGAATTTATAACATACTCAAACATTTTAAACTGTTCATTTCGCATGATTTTATGTCTTGACAGCCGATTATACCCCTGGACTAGTCCGGTTAATAATGCCTGCGTATTTCTTTCCATTATCTGTGTTGTTAATGCTGCTTTTGAAGCTTTTTCCTTTGACAGCCTAATCTGCGCCGGCATTTCGCCAAAAAATGCTTTATATCCTGAAAATTCTATGTTGAACAAATTAAATTCTTTCAGTTTTTCAACATCCAGCCCCTTATCCTTAAAAAGAAGATACTGACCTATATATAAAAGATACTCATCCCAAGTCCTGACTCTAAAAAAGGATGTAAGTGTGTCCTGGTTATTTAAAGAATATTGCCTGGTTATTTCTTTATTTAAGTCAGCTTCTTCTTTCGCGTCAAAAGAAATCGGCACACCTCTTTTTGCCTGATCATTTTTTAATATTCTTAAACATTTGTAAAATAATAACAACCCATCGTTCGTACTATCTTTTTCTAATTCATGGAATTTTTCCCGCAGAGTTTCATGCGTTAACATGCCTCCGGCTTTAAGATAATACAGAAGTTTTTTCGCGTTAAAATCTAACCTTTTTAAAGCCTGCGGTTCTACGCCATAGTCTTTAAAGCATCCTGCTATCTCTTTATCAATAAATTCCTCACTGACGGCTGAAATCAGATCCCGAAGAGAAAGAGAAAGATCGTCCTGGCCAAACAGTTTTCTCTCTTCTCTTTTTTTGTTCCTTAAGTCTCTAAGCCAAATTCCTTTTTCAAGCAGACGCATTTCTTCTTCTTTATTCAGCCCATAGCATTTTACTAGCGGCAATAAAAAATAGTGATACATTATTGTTTCATTAAAATTTGGAAATAAAACCGTAAGCCTCTCTAAATCTTTGCCAGCGCCATTACCTAATCCTAAAAACTTTAGTTTATCAGTTTTTTGCTCAAATACAGAAGCTATACTGCAGGAAACTGTCTCACAAAATTCAGAGTTATCACTTTTTGACAAAACAGCTAATACTTTTTGACAAAACAGCTCGTCCTTTTGCATTAACCCGATAAAGCGTGCGTTCAATTTCATAGTATCTTCACTTTGCAAAACAAAAAGCCATTTATCCTGGTATTTTTTAAAATCATCCGCGGAAAGTTTAGCCATTTTGTCATTAATTAACCAATTTGCCCATGGAATATTTTCTATCCCATTTTCTTTTGTCAATCTTCTAAGTTCAAAGATATCCTTTAAAGACAACTTTTCTTTATTATTAAACAGCCATTGCGCAATGAGATCAACAACTGTACGTTTATGTTTCTCATCAAAGTAACCCTGCCACTCACGTAATATGCCTAAAACGCAAAATTCCATAACATCTATATCTAAATTCTTTAGACCAAAAAATACGGGGAACTTAAATAATTCTGACATTACCTCCTTGTTATTTACTAATCGTCTAATTTCTTCTTCAGAAAACTCTTTTTCCTGAAATTCACCTTCTGCAAAATTGAGGTATTCTGAAAAATCGCAGATTTTTATTATATATTTTTCAACCGCGCTGAATTCTTTTTCTTTGCTAACAATATTTGAATATGTTTTCATCAAATTGTTTTTTGTTTTATCGAATTTTTTTGATACAACATTTTTAATTTCAGGAGATATAATGTTTAAAACTTTTGAAAACTTTTCTTTTCTTTGTATAAATTCTTTTCTTGAAGGTACATAGTTTCTCAATGACGAAATTTTAATTGAAGGAAAACTCTCTTCCCGCAAAAATGATCTAAGATAACTAAATAAAACCTTTTCGATAAATATTTTAAAATCCTGTTCGTTTTGTTCTATAGCATAACTTTGAAACTGTGCTAATATCCCAAAATCGCTTATCCCATCATATTCATCCTTACGCTTGTGCCCGAAATTTATCCATGAGTTACTGCGATATTTTTTCAACTGATCAAAAGAACGCTTGTCACTTTTAGAAAGCCTACTATACACCTCGCCTGCCATTTCCCGGGTTTCCTCATACAAAATATAAGGCAATCCGATTCTTTTAATCAGCTCTATATCTCTTAAACTTTTTGCTTCATCAACCTTCTTGTTTATCTCATTAAGATTTTTGCAATTAAATATACTAAGTTCAAATTCACGATGAAATCCTCTTGCGGATATTTCACCTAAAGCTTTATTACTGAATTTCTCCGGTTTTTTTCGGTAATTACTATATAAAGACTTTGAATATTCCTCTTTTATTCTTCGTATCCGCTCTTCAAGCTGAGGCTGTGTGCCAAACATTGTTTCATTTTTATTTTCATCTTTCATCATCCGTATTACAGCCTCCATGTCTTTATAAGCGGACGCGACACGAAATCCGGCCCTGTCTAATGTTTTCAAAGCCCTGTAATCCGCGTCATATTCCATAGCGTAAACTTCTTTTAATACGTTGAAATATTCATCTAATCTTTTTCTTCGAAACCTGGAATCTACTTCTCCGGCATCAACCTCATTTCTGCCTTGTATAATATGCGTAATTTCATGGCTAAAAATAGAAGCCGCTATATCTTTTGTCAAGCTCTTATATTTGCACAGCATTTTCAAATAACCTAAATTCAAATAAATATGGTTAGAATATCTGAATACAAACGCATTTTCTTCTAAATCGTCAAGCAAATGAAATTCATATAACACGGAATTCAAGCCTTCTGCCAAAAGAAGTCTGTCCACGATACCGCGCAGTTCTTTGTATAATGTTTTAAACCTCTCTTCTCCTGTCCATGGATCTATGCAGACTTTATTTAGAAAAAGTTTTCTGTTTTCATTCACAATGAATTCCGGATCCAGGTTATATTTAGCCTGGTTTTCTTTGATTAAAAGATCTAAAATGTCCCGGTTTGTTGTGCCCTTTTCACAAAGCTCTGTGATATAAAAGATAATCTCCTCCTGCTCTCTCCATGTTAATGACCGGTAAAAAACAAGGGATTCTTCACTTCCTAATCCTCCTCTTTTAAACTCAGAAACAAGGATATATTTAAGAGCCGCTGAACCTTTAAACAAAAATCGCGGCAAAGTTATAGTATCTTGTTCTTTTTGTATAATCGCCTGATCTGAAAAATTAATAGTAAACTTTTTCGGCAGTAATTCTAACTCTGAAAGATTTCTTATGCCCGCTGTATTCTTTTGGATATTTCCTTCCAGCAGTTTATCTAAATAGTCCGAAATCTGCTCTTTCTCATACGTGTTTAGTTTTAGATTTTCCGGCAATACTGCGTTGCCTTTTGCCTTTTTATTGTTCGAACAATCTATTTCAATCGTCAAGTCTTTCCGCGCGCTTTCAAGTTTTTTTACAAGCGGCCAGGTCAAAAGCGAAAAAGCCGGCACAAAATCTTGGGATATTTCCATATCTTCATCTTGCTCATCCAGAAAATCTTCTTCTGAATCTTCCTCCTCAAAAAATTTCGATTCAGTCTTTTTTCGAACGAGTATAAACCGATACGCTATAATACTGATTCCCACTACCAAAAGACACGCGGCAATCCACCATCCACATGGAATTATTGTACTTCTAACGGCAATTTGAAGAGACGTTGCGTGGGCAACCCGGCTATTTGCTAAAAAACTTCCGATAAACGGTATAGCGAAAAGAAGCATTTTTACAGGGTTATTTCCAGGAGTATGTGAAGAAATCGGAGGCTCTTCTGCTTTTTCTGCTCTCTCTAGCTCGCTAGTTTGAGAATGAACTCCATCATTTCCTTTTTCTTTTTTATTCTTTGTATTTATAAAAATATTGCCTATCCTGGAAATAAAATTATGTATTGCAGACTTAATTTCAAAAATTGCATGTTCCTGTTTTTCAAGCCAACTGCTCCATGGCAATCGGGAAAAAGTCCATGCCACAAAAGTTGCGCTCATTAAATCCCAAATATCTGCTGTTCCAAACACAGGAAAACAAAGTTCAATACACTCGTCTATTCCCGTATATATAATTGTTCCAACAACTGAAAATATTCTTATATCCCGTTCTACTGTTTTATAATCAACATCCTTGTACCCGTCAGCACTTAATCCTTCCAGAAAATAAACTGCCACGGCTATAAACGGTCCCACCAAAAAATCATTCAAATACCATCGATCCAAATAATACAAAAAACTGCCGGGACGTAAAAACTGAAAATAAACTGGACCATACATAACAGCCTCTATCCTATAATAAACAAAATACCCAATGGAAAACAACATTATGGTGGGTAAAAATGCTTTTAAAATTTTCCCTGACTTCACTATTTTCCCCCAAAAGCTTTTCGTTATTTTTCGCTCATGGTTAAGGTTACCCCCAGTACTTTTTTTCAGCGTGGGACTAGCATAAACCTGGTTCCCGTCTATTGTTAAGCCTTTGATGGGATGGGAGATTCTTCCCCGCTTTCGCGGGGACCGGGCTTTGCCCTCCACAGAATGACCGGGGGCTTCGCTTTCCTCAAAATAACAGGAGAATGAGTATTGTCGACCATAGATAATAATGTCTTTTTTTTCTTCAAATACGGCTTGTACAAGTTCGCGCCAAAGGGCTTTTGCTTCAAGCTCATCCAGAGAATAAACTTTTACCACGTTTTCACAAAAATTCGAATAAAGAGCCAGGTTTGAATTTTCTCGGACTAAAGCTTTTAAGGTTTCCATTTGTCTGCCGCCGGATAATAAATTAAAATATGGGGATTCATAGCCATTGTCGTTCTTAAAATTGGGCATGACAGTTATATAGGAAATATTGTTCTTTTTGAAAAGTTCGGTAAGGTTTCCAGTGTGAAAACCGCCGGTAACTAGAATAGTCGTTAGTCGTTGGTTATTAGTCGTTAGTCGTTGGTCGTTAGGGGTTAGTGGGGTTATTTCCCCATCTCCTCCTTGGGGTAAGAGCGAGTTTCCTTGTGATCCGCTTCTGTCATTCAGGCTGTGCCGCAATTGATTTCTGGATTGTCCGGTCAAGCCGGACAATGACAAAATAGGGGTTGTGTCACAATCTGAATGCCGAATAAGGTTTTCCAAAAATGCTTGGTCGCGTTTGAAGGAGTATTCATAGAATTGAGAGAGATGCCGGCGGTAGGTATTGAGTTTGTGGATCCCGGATATTTTGCTTCGCAAAATTCCGGGATGACAGGTGTTAATAAATGAAAAATAGTTTTTGGTGTCAAAGGATTTTTTATTTGCTTTGTAATATTTGTAATCTTCTTTTGTAAGCGTAATGTTAAATAGGTTTTTTGTTAAAACAAGGGTTTTGGATAACCGGCTGAGTTTTTCCTGTTTATTGTTTTCGCAAAGAACTTTTTTTATTTTATCTTCCAAACAGGAAATCTCCAGCATAAGAAGGGTCTTATCCATAGAACTATAAAGTTCTATATATTGAACATATTTTTGAAGTTCAGGAAAAGAATTTAAGCTTATATTAACTATTCTGGCTTTTCGGATCAAGAAGTTGTAAAACTCAGCGGGCAATATTGTTTCCTGCTTAAATTCTATTGTTTTTTCAACAAGTTCTTTGATTGAATTTTTAGAAAGCCTGTACCTGAGCTCATCTATTAAGATTTCTCTTTCTCTATTGGCTTTTTCAAAATTTATGTTTTTTTCCACTTGAATCGCTTTGACCAAAACGAGAATATTAGAAAAAGATTCAATAGATACAGCTTTTTTTTTCGCTGTTCTCTCAAGATACACAATATAATCCTCAAATTTCAGGATGTTTTCTTTATGCTGGTCATACTTTTCATCAAATTCAAGGAGTTCTTCGGAATAGATCTCTTTTTTAAGTTTAGACAGAATAGTTTCAAACTCTTTTATATATTTTTCTGTTTTCGGTTTATGTTTTAAAAAATCTCTGTATACTTTCAGATTTTTTATGTATAATTCGGTATTTTCGACTCCATTAAGTTCTACTTTTCCGGGATTATTTATCGCGTAATATTCAGCGCCGTTTACTATACCCTCTTTAGCAAAATAATCTGAAACCTTCTCACGAATAATTGGATCTTTTATATCAGTAAAAAATGAAAGATCATAACTACCTTCCCCTCCTTCAAGATTAACCGTGTTAATTCCATATTTTTCCTGAAAATATTTTATGATCTCAGCTATTTTTCTCTGAGCGGGATAATTACAATGCGCGTCCTGAATATGTATAACAACATCATTATTTGAGTTATTACGTCCCGCAGATTTTAAGGAAGGCATCCACGCGTCTTTTATTGTTCCAAGATTTTGAGGTACAACAACTGTATTTACATCAATCCCTGAAAAAGAAGAATTAGTTCCCGCGGTTACCGCTAACTTTTCATTAATTATGGGACGAGATATAGGCTCTGCCCATGCTTTTTCAGACAATGGTCCGCTTAATACTGTTGTAACACAGAAACACACCAGCACAACTAACGCGCTGATCTTAAACAGCCTTGAGCGCCTGAAACATTCAAGCTTAATATTAGTACAAAAAAATGCCGGCATAATTTCCATAACCCTTATCATTTAATATTGATATTTTAATAAAACTAATTAAGACTATTTTACCTTTTTCGTGCGCTAACTGCAAGCGCAAAATCCGACTTTTTGAAATATTTACAGGAGCTTTATATAAGTCCTTTGTGAACGACGGTTTGAAAGTGTACCAATATCGACGAGAGCTATTGTCAAATGTTGTGGACTGAGTATTTTTTGAGAGCATCCTTCCAACCTGTTTAAGCCGTTACAAGTTCCTCCTTTTTCACGCCAACCATAATGCCGTCTTCAAACTTTATTCCGTTCCATACCTGCTTGATCTTTTTGTTGCCGCGTAATTTTGTCCACCGCTTTTGCGCCGATTGGATTAGTTTATAAACCATTGTTAGTGTAGCCATCCGAGTTCCGCATCCTTTTGTTCTAACTGTTCTTAATCGCACTGTAGCGAACGTGGATTCTATAACATTCGTGCTTCTGATATGTACCCATTGTTCCGCCGGATAATTGTAAAATTCCAGAAGCCGTTCCCTGTGCTTTCTCATGCTATCAACAGCTTTGGGATACTTCGCTTCGAATTCTTCAATAAACACATCAAACGATATATTGGCATCCTTTTTTGTCGGTGCCAGATATATGTCTTGTATCATTGCCTTTGCTTTGCCTTGCAGGCTTTTCGGCATTTTATCCAGAACATTTGCTGTTTTATGCACCCAGCACATCTGATGTTTTGTTGTCGGCAGTTCTTCTTGTGCCGCTGCCCAAAACCCCAATGCACCATCACCTATCGCTAATCGCGGCCATTTAGTCAGCCCCTGTCGCTTCAAAGCTCGTATTACTGACCTCCAACTCTCCTTAGATTCTCTGAATCCGTCATATATCGCTACCACTTCTTTAGTCCCATCAGGCTTCGCGCCCACTATCACCAACATACACTGCCTTTCGTCATCCAATCGTACATTAAAATATATGCCGTCTACCCACCAGTAAACGTATTCTTCGCCGGATAAATCCCGTTTGTTCCATTCGTTATATTCGTCTTCCCAAACTTTTTTCAGCCGTACGACATTTTGAGCGGATAATCCTATAACCTGTTTACCTAATATTTTTTCAAGCGCTTCGGTAAAGTTTCCGGTTGATATACCTTTGAGATACAGCACCGGAATTAACTCGTCGATATTCTTTGTACGTCTCAGAGATGGCGGAATAATACTGCTGCTAAAACGCTGTTCTTTGTGCTTATCCAGGATCCGGTCATCTACTCGCGGAGATCGTATTTCTACCTGTCCGGCTCCTGTAATAATATCGCGTTCGTTGGCGTGTCCGTTACGTACAACCAATCTGTTGCCGTTGGCATCAAGAATGTATTGATATTTTTCCAGGAACATTTCTACTTCTACCTCAAGCGCTTGCTGGAGCATTTTCTGCGCTCCTTTACGGACTATTTCGTCCAATGGGATATTTGCAATATTTTCTGGTAAAGTCCATGGATTTGAGATATGATTGTTCATGAGGGTATCCTTTCTTTTTGCGAGAGTCCTATATGGGCGCTGTCGCAAAATACCCCTGTCAAGTTTAATTTTTCAGTTAATTTAAGCAACATTCCATAATACATTAAAAGCCCGCAGTAATTTTGTTTCTTGCCCTATAAAAAAAGTTTCAATAGTCCCTCCATTACCCTTCAAATAACGTTCCATGCGCGCAATTCTCGAGAAAATTCTAAAAACCCCATATGCTATACTATAAACATGAAGCTAACAAAAACAGGAGGTCAAAACATGTTTTATAATTACGATCTTGAAAAGATAGTACGCAGCAGCCACGTGTTAAGAAAGGTCAAAGAAATAGTAGCATTCAATAAGATAGTAGGCATGTTCAGGGATTCGCTTAAAAAGGCAGGCAGAAAGGGATACAGCCTGGAAGTTGGAGTAAAAAGTTTATTCTTACAATTTTTTTATAATTTATCAGACAGACAAATGGAAGATGCCATGAAGGATAATACCGCGTACAAATGGTTTTGTGGATTCGGCATAAACGAAACAACGCCGGATCACAGTTATTTCGGGAGGATAAGAAAAACCTTGGGAGCGGCAAAGATATCGATGATATTTGAAGAAATCAAAAAGCAAAGCAAGAGCAATGGGATAATGAGAGAAATATTTACCTTTGTGGATGCCTCAACTATTGTATCCAAGAACACTACATGGGACGAACGAGACAAGGCAATAAAAGAAGGGGAAGACAAATTGAATAATAAAAATATTGATAAATATAGTGCTGATAAAGACGCAAGATTTGGATGCAAAGGTAAAGACAAGTTTTGGTATGGATATAAAAGACACGCGAGTGTAGATATGACAAGCGGACTTATAAAGAAAGTAGCTGTAACACCGGAAAATGTAACAGACCAGGCGGGATTAGAGCATGTTTGCCCCGACGGAGGAATGGTATTCGCTGATAAGCAATATTGTTGCAAACGGGCACAGATAATCATGAAATCTAAAGGATGTCATTCGGGCGCTATACTGAAAAATAACATGAAATTTAAAAATAAAGACAAAGATAAATGGCTCACAAAAGTACGTATGCCATTTGAAGGAACGTTTTCAAGATTAAGTAAACGAACCAGATATCGAGGAATAGCCAAAGTGCAGATGCAAGCTGTGTTAGAAGCGATAGTGTTTAATGTAAAAAGATTAATAGTTGTGACAAATTCTCCGCCAGTAGTTGCGTCGGGGGCATAAGCCCCCTAATGGAGTAGTGTGTCCGGATTGAATAATATAATAGGGACGTCTCCTATTTATAAAAAATCAAAAAGGATGTTCCCTCTTTTAGGAAAGCTTTTCAGTAAATTCTAATCAAGCAACCTTCTGCCTTTCTTTTTTTCAAACAAAGGGGAGACGTCCCTATTTGTTTCCTTAGTATAAAAAACACCGATTTTCCTATATTTTTATAGAAAAACCGGTGTTTTGCAAGTACTTTTTTAAGCGTTTACATACTATTTATAGCTTCTACTCTGGCCCCATAATTGTTCATTGAAACCATCCCGCCTTTCATATTCATCATAAAATCACGAATAAGCTTAAATATTTGATCTAATTCGCGTACAAATGCTTTTATGTTGAAGATGAACTCCTTGGTTTCTTTCCAGTGAAGCGCTAAAAAAATAAGAATTCCGAAAAATATTGTTAATTTTATCACACGGCGTATTGTTCGTCCTTTTATTCTTTTACGGCAAAAACGGCAATATATTGCCTGCTCATGAATCTCTTCAGCGCAATACGGACACTTCATAAGGATGAATCCCCTTTCGTCTTTTTTGTGCCCCAAGTATACACTATGAAAAACAAAAATTCAAAATGTAAAGAGAATAAAATCTCTTTGAAAATTTCATAGAGATTGCTTCGCTTCGCTCGCAAAGACGAAGGGGTTTCGCTCGCAAAGACGCGGGGCATAAAACTTTTTGCTTCAAACACCTGAACTGTTACAAATATTTAAAATGCCTATTTTTTTTAAGCTTGTTTATTTTATTCGCTCAAGAATCGAACTTCTCGCAAGATCTCCGGGAGACGTTATCTCAGCTTCAGAAACTTCAGGAACAATATCCAATCCACCGCCTGTGAAAAAAGCTTCATAACAAAGTTCCGAACAAAAATAATCTCTGTCTTTCTGCCATTTATTAGCCATTTGTTTTAACGGAATACCTATTTTTGACAACAGTTTTAACAGTCCTAAAAAAATAACTCCCATATAATCATATTTACTGTTAAGTCTGCTTACAAGATATGAAACCATATTATTCAGTTCATAATGATTTTCTTTTTTAACGCGAAAAACATCATATTCCTGTTTTATCTTCACCTTTAAACAATAATATATCACCCGGGTTCATTATCCTCCTTCTTGTCGGGGCTTTGCCCCGACCTCATGTAGCATATCGTATATCGTTGACGCTGGGGCGATAAACATTTCCCATTCAGATTGCCGCGGTCGCTTCGCTCCCTCGCAAAGACGAAAGGGCTTCGCTCGCAAAGACAAAATTTGAATTGCGAGACAGCCTGAATGACGAATTAGGTTCGCATTAGAAAACACCCTACTTTGCTAATACATTTGTAGACCTAACCACTATTCGACCTAAGCTGGGTTTCACGTAAAGTCTACACAGTGGGGGGACACGCCCTTTAAGCGCCTGTCGGCGCGTTCTAGGTTCCAGGCTCTATGTTATACACTTGAAGTGTGTCTCTTTCAGGCATGTCACCTTATTTGCGTTTTCATTATTTACTGATCCCTATTTTCTAAATCCAAACTTTGTCCTATGCTCAGGACAGGCATATACACAATCCATACACAATACACACTCTCCCTTTACATATCCAGCATCCTGTTTGATCGCGCCCATTCTACATGCGGGCCTGCATACACCGCAGGTTGAACACTTTTCAACTTTCCTGGTTAAAAATGACTTCCTCGCAAAAATAGAATAGATCGCGCCTAAAGGACACAATGACCGGCACCATAACCTTGAAAAGAAAAAAGCTGTACTGACTATTATTAGAAACAAGCCGATAGTCATAATAGTAGTCCTTGTTAACATTTGCCATACAAAAAGGACTCTTGCCAAAATGCCTAAAGGATCAAAAAACCATGCAATATTAATACCAAAAATAGCGTAAATAAATATAACCGTTAATAATAAGAATTTTATCTTTCGCAATTTTTTATTAACACTATCTTTTAAAATTATTCTTCTTTTATTCAACGCGCCGGTCAGATCCAAAACCGTACCTAACGGGCATATCCATCCGCAAAAAAATCTACCCAAAATCAGCGTTAGCAATAACATCAAACCCGAGAAAATCAGTCCGGGTAGAAATATGCGACTGCTTATTGACGTAAATATAATTATATTCGGATTTGAAGAAAAGACTGTTTTTAAAGAAGCCGTTATACCCTTCAAGAAATAAGCGGCAGGACACAAAAACATGCACGCAAAAACAATAAAAAACATGCCCTGTGAAAATCTTCTAAGGATTATTAGTTTTTTCATGAAGTCCAGACCGGGACAGGTTCCCTGCAGAAGTATAAACCCTGGCTGAAACCAGTCCCGTTATTTTTATTTTGAAGTCTATCCTTTCAGGTCTGTCTCAACTATATGTTTTTTTATATGAGATTGCCACGGCACTCGATTAACTCGTGCCTCGCAATGACAAATTTGGTTCGCCGTCAAGAAACGGCTCCTACAAACGACTAACGACTAATCCGAGCTACTCCATCTTTTACAGCCGCATCGGCTACTGCCTTAGCTTCCCATTCTTTTATTCTTGGATCAAACGGAGTCGGTATAATATAATCCGAGCCAAACTTAAAATCTCTTGCATAAGCCTTCTTTACTATTTCGGGTATCTCTTTTTCACGTGAAAGCGCGGCTAATGCTTCGGCGGCGGCGATTTTCATTCCCATAGTTATTTTTCTGGCCCGCGCATCCAGTGCTCCCCGAAAAATAAAAGGAAACCCTAAAACATTATTTACCTGATTAGGATAATCTGACCGGCCCGTAGCCATAACATATTCTTTACCTTTCATACATTCGGCTACTTTCTCGGGACTTATCTCCGGAACAGGATTAGCCATCGCAAAAATAGCCGGATATTCTGCCATTAACAGTATCATTTCTTCTGTAACGCAATCTGCCACAGAGACGCCGACAAAAACATCAGCCCCGGCAAAACAATCAACAAGTGTTTTTTTCTTTGTCTTAACCGCATGTATTCTTTTATATTCATTAAGATCCGATCTGTACTGAGACACAACTCCTTTGGAATCGCATAAAATACAATCTATAACACCTTCAGCTTTGATCATTTCAGCGATCCGCAATCCGGCGGCACCCGCTCCGTTGATTACAACCGAAAGATCAGCAGCTTTTTTGCCCGATAAAATACAATAATTTTTTAAAGCAGCCAAAGTTATGACTGCAGTGCCCCATTGATCGTCATGAAACACCGGAATATCTAAAATATCATCAAGTTGTTTCTCTATTTCAAAACACGCCGGAGCCGCAATATCCTCAAGATTTATTCCTCCATACATAGATGCTATTTTCGCGACGACATCTACAACTTTGTTGACATCAGTACGCCCCTTGTCATTAAACACACCTTCCAGCGGAACAGGCCAGGCATCTACTCCGGCAAAAGTTTTGAACAACACAGCCTTACCTTCCATAACCGGAATAGAAGCGCGCGCGCCGATGTTTCCCAAGCCCAAAACCGCTGTACCGTCAGTTACCACAGCTACAAGGTTTCCTTTAGAAGTCAAAGAATATATTAAATCCTCATCTTCCTTAATAGCTTCACATACCTGAGATACTCCCGGAGTATAAGCCATACTTAAGTCTTTCTGATCCGTAAGTTTCCGCAAAAGAGCAAGGCCTACTTTTCCTCCAAGGTGATATTCAAATATCTCTTCCTTAGATATTGTTATATTTTTTTTCACTATTATCTCCTTCTATAATGTTTATGCTCTGGTGCCGTTTAGATTGCCGCGCCGCTCGTTTATCTCGCGGCTCGCAATGACAATTCTGGATTTCTGGACTTTTCACTTTATCCTTTTTCCTTTTCAAGGCGGTTCGCGAACCGCCCCTACATCTTATATTTTTCCCAGGGCGAAAAATTTTTCGCCCCTACTAAGCAACCAACGACTAACGACGAACGACTAATAACTAACGACTAATTCACTATTCATTATTTAAAGTGTTTCCTATACGCGCAGTTTTGTCTTAATGTACTTTTGGAAATATGTTCGCGAATAGGTACACAGTTAAAGATTTGACCTGACACTGTTTTCTGTTCTCCAAACCGGTCTTTATACCCCTTACAAAAGTACTTTCCGTCGCTCTGTCTTATCAAATTATGGCAGGGATCATCCATTGCTCCGCAACATTCGCCGCACCGGCTACAGATAGCTTCAAAATCCTCTTTTTTCTCAAACATATATTTTTCGTAGAATCCCAAATCCATTGCTGTTTTAAACTCACATCTGCTTTTTCATCAACCTGCGGACTGTATGTCCAACAAGAACAATAACATAAAAAACAAGAACAATAAAAAGAATGCCAACCAATACGGAAAGAAGAACCGAAGTAAGACCGAGTATTAACGGCCAAGTAAGCAAAATTATGCCGAAAATTGCCAGAGATAATACAATCGCAGTCAAACCTATAACAAAATTCTTCAGTGTTTCCATATCCGAGCCTCCTTCTGAAGGATAACAGTTAATCCCCGATTATTCCGAAGTCAAGAGCTGTAGTTCTTCTTCACTCATACCTTTTTTTCTAAGAAAGCAAATTCCTATATCATATGATTGCCCGGGGTCGCCTTCGGCGATACGAACTACTCTTCCAAAAACCCCGTTTTTGTGTATCACAAGATCCTTCTCTATTTCTTCACATACGTTGAGTATCTTGCAGTCCAATTCTATCCAGACTATACTGGAAAGAGGCGGAATGGATGCTTCTTTCTCGGTTCTAAAAAGCAAACCGGACGCGCTAACATTACGAGCAGTTATATCTGATTTGGCAATAAGTTTTTCACCGCTTAAAACCTTAAAATTCAAAGGCGATTCATAATCCATACGGAGAAATTCACGTTTCTCTTCACCGTTGTCATACATATTACTCCCCTCCTGTCTTTGCGTAAAAATTATTTATAAACGTTATGACTTCTTCCGGGTCATCAAGAACTTTATATATTTCAAGATCTTTCTTTTCAATGGCATCCTGTTCCAAACATGTTTTATTTATCCATTGCAATAATCCTTTCCAGTATTTTTTCCCCATAAGGACAACCGGAAAAGAATTGACTCTTTCGGTCTGTATAAGCGCCAATGCTTCAAAAAATTCATCCAGAGTCCCAAAACCTCCGGGAAAAACAACAAAAGCTTTACTGTATTTCGCGAACATAAGTTTACGTACGAAAAAATATCTGAATTCCAAAGGAACCGTTACGTACTTGTTTATCTCCTGATCCAGGGGAATGGTAATATTTAATCCAATAGATTCCCCTCCGGCTTTTTTCGTCCCCTTATTCGCGGCTTCCATTATGCCGTTACCTGCGCCGGTTATAACCGCGTATCCATTCCTGGCAAAAACTTCTCCCATACGTTCGGCAAGGCCATAATATTCATTGTTTTTCTTGAACCGTGAAGATCCGAATATACTTACGGCTTTCCCCACACCTTTAAGCGTCTCAAACCCATCTACAAATTCACTCATTATCCTGAAAACACGCCATGGATCATCTGCTGACATTCTATCTACTGCCATAGATTTCTTTTTCACGCTTTCTCCTCTCATTGGAAATAAAAATGTTATATTTTCATTAAGATTGCCACGTCGTCGCTCCGCTCCTCCTCGCAATGACGAAAGACGTTCACCGTCAGCCCGCCATAATAAGCGAGTCCGCCTCTGGAGGGAAAACAACTCTTACTAACCATCCATTCACTATTAAAACTGCTTAACTCACCTATTATAGCTGATCTTTAATAAAAGTCACACCATTTTCAAATATTTTCAGACCGATCCCCAGAGAATCTTTTTTATCAAGCATACGCCGCCAATTGGGATGTTGTAAATATGTCATATGTCTTTCGGGATGAGGCATCATACCCAATATCCTTCCCGTAGAATCACATATACCCGCGATGTCATCAATAGATCCGTTAGGATTGTACGGATATCCCGCTAAAACTCCGGTTTCATCAGAATAACGAAAAACTACCTGAGAATTATTTTTAAGTCTATCCAAAATATTTTTATTTTCAGGGATAAACTTACCTTCAGCGTGAGCTATGGGCACATAAATAACTTCCGGCAGATCTTTTGTCCAGACACATTTACCGTCAGGTTCCTGCGCTTTTTTCAGGTATACCCAGCGATCATCAAACCTCCCTGAATCATTAAGACTAAGAGTCGCTTCTATTTTTCGCTCTCCTCCGATATCGGGCAAAAAACCCATCTTTACAAGCACCTGAAAACCGTTGCAGATTCCTATAATAAGTTTACCGCAGGAAACAAAATCCGCCAGTTCATTTTTTAAATTTGATTTCAATTCATTCGCCAGTATTTTTCCGCTGGCAATATCATCCCCATACGTAAATCCTCCGGGAATAGCAAGTATCTGATGATCTTTAAGTATAGTTTTATTCTTTATAAGAGCGTTTATATGCACACTGGTCACTTCGGAACCCGCGCATTGAAAAGCATGCGCGGTTTCTACGTCACAATTTGTACCTGCCGTACGCAAAATAAGAGTTTTAACTTTGTTCATGCATCAACTTTCTAAATGGTTGTTTCCACTGTTCTTTCAGTGTATTGATTTTTTCCTTAATAACTATCTGTCCTTTCAGGCCTTGTATTATAAGTTCATCCTGCTGTTTCACTTCTCCCGCAAGACCGAACTCGACTCCTTTTAAGAGATTTTCAAACTCATTTTTTTTGTCCGCGGGAACCTCGACAACGAAACGTGAATTTGATTCTGAAAAAAGAATAACATCGTCCCTTGTTATGTCTTTTTCTGACGGAACTTTATCCAATGAAACTTCAGCTCCGTATCCGCCGGCAAAAAGCATTTCCGAAATACACACACCTAACCCGCCTTCGGAACAGTCATGGGCTGAAACAACACATTCGGCCTGAATAGCCTCAAACAACTTTTTCATGATCTCTTTAGACTTTTCAGGATTAACTCTGGGAACAAAACCGCTTTTTTCGCCTTTCACCTGAAAATATCTTGAGCCTCCCATTTCCTGAAAAGTCGTCCCTAAAACATAAAGCAGATTACCTGATTTCTTTACATCCAAAGATATGGTCTTTCTTACGTCTTCAACTACGCTTATAGCGGATATTAAAAGAGTCGGCGGTATAGATATCGTCTCCGTACCTGTATTAAACTCATTATTAAGACTGTCTTTACCTGAAATAAAAGGCGTACCATAGACCCTTGCCATATCATAACAAGCTTGAGAAGACCGAACTAATCTGCCAAGCTGTTCGGGTTTTTCTGTGTTTCCCCAGCAAAAGTTGTCCAATATCGCGGTCTTTTCTATGTCCCCGCCTACCGCGGCTATCTGTCGCAAGGCCTCATCAATAACACTCGCTGACATCCAATAAGGATCAATATCTCCAAATGCCGGATTTATTCCATTTGAAAGCGCTATGCCTTTATAGCTGTCCATAAAAGGCCTTGTTACGGAAGCATCTGATGGCCCGTCATTTTCAACGCCTACAAAAGGTTTAAGCACGCTTCCGCCCTGAACTTCATGGTCATATTGCCTTACTATCCATTCTTTACTGCATACATTCCAGTCAGCAAAAACGTTAAGTAAGTCTTCGGTTAGATCGCCTTTTGCGGGAAACAAAACTTCTTTTTCCTCTTGAATATTTTCCCAGACTGCTTTTCGAGATATCCGGGGTAATCCATTATGAATGAATTCCATATCAAGATCAGCTATTTTATTATCCTTGTAAAAAATCTCCAGTTTTTTTGTGTCAGTAAACTCACCTATTACAGTAGCTTCGACATTTTCACTCGTAAATATATCCATTAACCGATCCAGATGTTCGGGTTTTACTGACAGAACCATTCTTTCCTGAGCTTCTGATACCCATATTTCCCAGGGTTTTAAACCCTTATATTTAAGAGGAACTTTTTCAAGCTGAACCCGAGCGCCTGTATGTTCCCCCATCTCTCCGACTGCGCTTGAAAAACCTCCGGCACCACAGTCAGTTATAGCGGAATAAAGATTAAGATCCCTTGCCTTGATCAAAGTATCCAGGACTTTCTTTTCAGTAATCGGATTACCAATCTGAACGGCAGAACCGGAAACACTTTCAGATTCTGTCGTCAATTCAGCGGAAGAAAAAGTAGCTCCATGAACACCATCACGGCCTGTCCGGCCTCCTACAGCCACAATCAATTCTCCGGATGAAACCTTTTTTGCTGAAAACTCAGCCGGCATTATACCTACATTTCCGCAAAATACCAGAGGATTACCCGTATACCTTTCGTCAAAACAAACAGCTCCATTGACCGTGGGAATTCCCATTTTATTGCCGTAATCACGCACACCGCTGACAACTCCCTTAAGCACACGTTTAGGATGCAAAGCGCCTTTCGGAACTTTATCTAACGGTACATCAGGAATACCAAAACAAAATATATCGGTATTTATAATGGGTTTTGATCCCAATCCTGTTCCCATAGGATCGCGTATTACTCCGCCTATCCCTGTTTCTGCTCCGCCGTAAGGTTCCAAAGCAGAAGGATGGTTATGCGTCTCCACTTTAAAGCATATATTGTGTTTTTCGTCAAATTCAATTATCCCCGCGTTATCTTTAAAAACAGATACACACCATGGTTTATTCAACTCTTTTGTTACCTTCACAACTGTTTCTTTTAAAAGATTTTTGATTTTTTTGCCGTTAAAAACAACACTGCCCATCATAGTCTTATGTTTACAATGTTCACTCCAGGTTTGAGCGATAGTTTCAAGCTCACAATCACTGGGATTCCTTCCCAGTTTACTAAAATATGTCCGAATTGCTTTCATCTCCAGAAGACTTAAATAAAGCTGGCCTTTTAAGCTTATCCGTATAAGCTCATCATCTGAAGCACTGTTAAGATCTATGTCAATCCGTTTGAACTCATATGCTGATAATTCTTTCTCCTCTTCTCTATTCTCAACAACATGCTGTATAACTTTGTTATACAGCAATTTTTCCGTTATTGTATTTACCTGATCCTCTTTTAATGTTCCTCTTATGATATATTTTTTTGATGTACTTACTGAATCTATTCCTTTTATCCCTAGATCGTTAATAGCTTTTATCGTACTTTCTTCTACCGGATCCATTACCCCCGGATTATAAGCGATTTCTATCACATTAAGCTTATCCCGGCGCGTTCCATTAAACCCGTCCTTACAATCAAACTCCTGAGACACCTTATCCGTAAGGATTTCCTCGGCAACATATTTTAGGTCCTGTTCGGAAAAATTGCCGCGAAAAGAATATACCTGTATATATTCAACATCCTCTACACAAGTAATACCGATATCTCTTATATCTCTTTTAAGTCCCTCGGCAATTGCGTCAAATATTCCTTCTCTGTCCTTCACTTCTATTCTTGCGTATTCCATGATTTCTTTCCTGGTTATTTTAATTCTTAGCGTTTAGTTTTTCCTATACGCTATTTTTACACTATGTATCATTTTCAAAAAATAATATATTTTTGAGATTGCCACAACGCTCGTTTACCTCGCGCTTCGCAATGACGTGCTAGTCTGTCATTGCGAGCCGTGAGCCTAGCGAACGGCGCGGCAATCCCAACTATGTATCGCGTCTAAAAAAGTTGAAACTTTTAAATGTTGCAGTTCGTTATTTTTTCAACCAACTACTAACTACGACCAACAAACTACTATTTGTTACTTTCCCCCTTTTCCGGGCGGACACTCAGGTCAGCCACTACTCTGGACTAACCACGACCGACCAACGAATAACGACTCTGCATTTATTCCCATTCTATCGTACTGGGCGGTTTTGAACTTATATCGTAGACCACCCTGTTAACTCCCTCTACCTGATTAATTATCCTGTTTGACATCTCCCCTAATATATCATACGGAATTTTTGCCCAATCTGCTGTCATCCCATCAACACTAGTAACAGCGCGAATAACTATAGTATTCTCATATGTTCGTGAGTCTCCCATAACTCCTACACTTTTCACAGGCAAAAACACACCGAATATCTGCCAGGTCTTATAATAAATATTTTTGGCCTTAGCCACATCAATAATTATCCAATCCGCCTGTT
Organism: Candidatus Omnitrophota bacterium; assembly: GCA_043823005.1. Classification (GTDB taxonomy): domain Bacteria; phylum Omnitrophota; class Gorgyraeia; order Tantalellales; family Tantalellaceae; genus JBDRBG01. The sequence goes on along the minus strand of JBDRBG010000038.1, from coordinate 10,844 downwards.
TCAGTATATTAAGCCTAGCCTCCGTAATATCTCCGACTATCCTCACGGCAAGCCCGGGGCCTGGAAACGGCTGACGCTCTGTCAACTCTTTTGCCATGCCCAGCTCTTTCCCGACTTTACGAACTTCATCCTTGAAAAGATCCCTTAACGGTTCCACCAGTTTAAGCCCCATTTTTTTCGGAAGGCCGCCTACATTATGATGAGATTTTATTGTCTTACTCGGCCCGCCAAAAAACGACTGCGATTCAATAACATCAGGATATAATGTTCCTTGAGCTAAAAATTTTACACCCTTGATTTTTTTCGCGCTTTCTTCAAAAACATGAATAAAAGTCTTACCTATTATCTTACGTTTTTTTTCAGGATCAGTCACACCTTTCAGCTTGTCAAGAAACATTTTTCTCGCATCCACCACTTCCAAATCAAGCTTTATGTTTTTCTTGAAAAGTCTTTCTACTCTTTGAGCCTCATTTTTTCTTAAAAGTCCGTTATCCACAAATATACAATGAAGCTTTGCGCCCAAAGCTTCATGCAAAAGTACCGCGCTTACAGTAGAATCAACCCCGCCTGAAAGGCCCAGTACCACATGGTCATCTCCTACTCGATCTTTTATATCCTGAATCTTTTTCTGGATAAAAGACTTCATTGTCCATGTTCTTTTGCATTCACATATAGTAAAAAGAAAATTCTTAAGTATTTTTCCGCCTTCTTCGGTGTGCACTACTTCGGGATGAAATTGCACACCATATATTTTTTTGTTTGGATCAAAAAAAGCGGCACAAGAGGTATTTTCACTGTTAGCAACAGCCGAAAACCCTTTTGGAAGTTTCGCGACCTTATCTCGATGGCTCATCCAGGTAACGCTTTTCTTCAACACTCCTTTGAAAAGCGGATTTTTCCTGTCAAACCTAACTATAGTACGGCCATATTCACGTTTACCGCTTTTGTGTATTGTCCCTCCTGAAAGTTTTCCAAGAAGCTGCATACCGTAACATATGCCGAGAACAGGAATACCAAGTTCAATTATCTTAGAATCAAAAGAAGGAGCTCCTTTATCATATACGCTTGAAGGACCGCCTGAAAATATGATTCCGGAAGGATTTATCTCTCTTATTTCTTGAATTGATATCTTGGGTGACCTGACAATGGAATGAACACGGTTTTCTCTTATGCGTCTGGCAATAAGCTGAACATATTGGGATCCGAAATCTATTACCAATATGCCCTCTTTTGAGTTCTTTAAAGGCATTTTTCCCCTTTCATAATTTTTGGGTTTTCAAAGGCCAATTGTTCACAAATTGAGATTGCCGCAGACTTCGTCTGCCTCAGGCCTCGCAAAGACAACAAGGTGAATTCACTAAAAATCCGCCTCTAAAAACTACTCTCTCTTCGCTAAACATACACAGAATTCAACGATAAGGGTTCAGTCTTTACAAACCTGACCATTTTTTCTTAAGTTCAGGATTATCTACCCATTCTAAAAGATAATTTGTAAACGCTTCCCCAGTAGCACCGTTATCTCTTCCGGTTATCTTTAATTTCCCCTCAAACTGTACACACACCTCCAAAGCCATATCTAATTGATCCGCCCTTTCAGGAAAACCTATATGACGTAAAAGCATAGACGCGGCGCGTATCATTGATGACGGATCAGCGTAAATATCTCTTTTTTCCTTTACCATACGAGGCGCGCTTCCGTGAATAGCCTCGAACATGGCCCATTTTTTGCCGATATTCGCGCTTCCCGCAGTGCCCACACCGCCTTGAAGCTGAGCCGCTTCATCCGTAAGTATATCTCCATAAAGGTTGGGAAGCACCATTACCCCAAAATCTTTTCTTCTTAGCGGGTCTATAAGTTTAGCAGTCATTATGTCTATATACCATTCGTCACGAGTTATTCCAAACTCCTCGTATTCTTTCGCGATCCGTTTAGATACACGGGAAAATCTGCCGTCAGTTGTTTTTACCACGTTTGCTTTTGTAATAACAGTTACCTTATTTTTGCCGTTGTTTTTCGCGTATTCAAACGCCATGCGGATTATACGTTCCGCTCCCTGTTCTGTTGTAACCTTAAAATCAACACTAAGATCATCTGTGACATCTATGCCGCTTGAACCCAGAACATACGCGCCTTCTGTATTTTCCCGAAAAAAGCACCAGTCAATACCCTGAGAAGGAATTTTAACAGGCCTTACATTGGCAAAAAGATCGAGTTCTTTTCGCATAGCAACATTCGCGCTTTCTATATTAGGCCACTCATCTCCGGCTTGAGGAGTCGTAGTAGGGCCTTTTAAAATAACATGACATTTTTTTATCTCTTCCAGCACATCAAAAGGTATCGCTTTGCCGCATTTTGCTCGATTTTCAATAGTCAAACCTGCTACATCACGAAACTCTACCTTGCCCTCAGCAAACTCTTCCTTAAGCATGTGTTCAAGTACTCGCTGAGCATGTTTAGATATAATTTTTCCGATCCCGTCTCCCCAGCAAACACCGATTATTATAGGCTTTAAAGTCTTATAATCAGTCCATTCTTTTTGTTTTTTCATCATTTCAACCCGATCTAACTGTTCCTCAACAATCCGGCTGAAATGATCTTTTGCCCTGTTTATCGCGTCTTGTCTGGCCATCCTCAAACACTCCTTTATTTTCTTGTTCGCCGTCAGGAGACGGCGAACAAGAATGTACATAGGAGCCGTCTCCTGACGGCGAATTCTTTAAAATTAATCACATTTTTCCCATATTTTCCTAGTATCCATGTTATTAATAGAAATTGTATTATATTATGTAATGATATAAAATTCAATGGGTAAAATTTGTGCGCATCTTACACCATCTGTAAGGATCTAGCTATAAAGCCTTATGTCTTGTCCTAAAAAAGTTGACACTTTTTGAACTTGCAATTCGTAATTCGTATTTAGTAGTTTGTTGCAAATTACCTACGCTTTTCCATGCAGATTGCCACAGCGCTTCCGCTATAATATGCGGATCTGCCTCTGACAGACGTCTGCCTCGCGCCTAGCAAATGGCGCAACAATCTCCGTAAAAACCCACAAGGGACAGGTGTGGGATTGAAATTGGGACAGGTGTGGGATTAATTTCAGAACCGTCCCCAATTCTGGGGTCTTTTACGCGGCTATTAATAATTTCTCGTAATTCTCTATTTCCTGTCTTAATTCCTGAATATCTATGGGATTAATCGGTTTTACGTATAAATACATTATCCCGGAAATATTTCCCAGATTTATATTCATACCCGCTACTTGATCAGGAACATTTTTTGGATCAAGCACAACTTTGAGTGCCGCTAAATATCCTTGTGATGGTATACCTCCGTGCATATTTACTATAAGGATATCTTCTTTATCAAGCGCTTGCTGATGTTTACTGCATTTTCGAATAATATAATCCGTTATATCCCAGAGATCTCCTTCTTCTCCTAAAAGCACTTCATTCGGGTTTATTATTTGTTTACTTATTCCTGCTTTGCAAAGTAATTGTTCAATATTTCCCCGTGTTATTTTTCCTTTTTTTACATTTTCATTATCAAGCCGTACGTGCAAATGCACCGGATACTTTTCCGGATTTCCGTCAGCATATTTATCAATAGCTTTTTGATGTTCCCCGGCCAGCCATTTGAGCTCGGTCATACTGTTTACTTTAAAAGATATTACTTTAAATTCCTGTTTTTTTTCTAATTTTATCAGTTTTTCTTTTAATCCTTTGATCTTTTCAGGGACATTAAAACCCCTACCTATCTTCGTGATCTTATAATCATATATATCAAGTTCTGAAAGGCCGTTTGAAACAATCACGCTCGAAGACATGATCTCATTTATCATTTCTTTTAGTTCCCGAGCCTTTTTATTGTCTAATACTATATTTTCAGGTTTAAAATGAAAAGACCTTACATCTTTATTATGTTTTATTTTTCTAATAAGCTCAAAAACCATCTTTTTTAATGCTTTTTTATCTATGTCTGTTCCTCGCGTATCTATAACTCCTGCATAATAAGCATTATATTTTCTGCGGGATTGTTCTAATTGTTTTTGCTGAACTTCAACATTACCCCTTTTTATGGCAAAGATCTTTATACCTTTATTAATATATCTTTCATCCAGTTCTTTACAACACCCTTCAGCCTGCCCAATAACACCAACAACAATACCGCTATTTTCAATTTTTGTCATTTTTTTTAAGCGATACATTAAATAAAACATTTTTAAACTTATTCCCCCTAGCGGCACTCCAATTATCACGAAGAACCAGTTGATGTTATTATCACAAATACATTCAACTACAGTTGCTATCATGCACATGCTTGCATTGATCATTACCCCCGCTGCAAAAGAAAAATATTTTATATCTATTTTTTTTTCAAAATCTTTCTCCAATATCCCTTCTTTCCACAATGTATATATTTTTTTTGCCATATAGTACAAAAAAAATATCAGAACCATAGTCAAAAGCACTAAGCTCGTCTCTTGTTTTATAGCCAAGATCTTTTTGCTCCATAATTTCAATACAGTCAAAAAGACTACTATTGCAATAAAAGCCGCTGTTTCTTTTGGATACTTGTTAATAGAATCTTTAATGAAAAGTTTTAGGCTTTTCTGTTTAGCTTTAAAAATAGTTTCATTTTTTCCATCTCTCGTTTTTTTTCCTGTTCCGAACCCCGCTTTAAACACTTTTATCAACGTGCTAAGTATTGCGTTTCCGAAAACAAATCCCACAAATATTCCTGCGATTACAATAACTCTATATCTCGGAGCTGTAACACAACTTACAATAAAACTTTGTATTGCTTTAAAATAATTGCCGAAGAATTTACTCATACCCCATAGAATAATTACTGCAATCACAGGAGCTGATTTTGTGCAGTGCTTTACCCCAAATCCATATATTCTTTTTAAAAAAGATTTATTTTTAAAAGCTTTTTGATCATTTTGGTTCAGTTGTTGATCCTTTCCACTACGCTTCAAAGATCTTATTATCTTAAAAAACTTCCACAAACTCAAAACAACTAACAATGAACCTGTGAAAATATTGACACCTATAAATATACCGGCTGACTGGTCCAGTACGTTTGTTAGCGCTATTTTAAAAAAAAGTGCTCCCAAATAAAAAAACATTATTCCGATAGCAGTATCTGTAACATATTGCCCCCAAAGAGGAACGAGTCCTTTTTCACAATACTTCTTAACCGGCCTATCAACATAAAGATAATACAGAATACCTACTATACCTATAAACACTATCCTTGTATAAGGTGACACGGCTTTTATCTGCTTTTGCCAAACACCAAAACCAGTAATACCTCTTGCCAGAACAGTACTGGCAGGCAACAAAATAAAGGCTGTTACAATACCTGCTATCAACTTTTTATGCTTCCATGCTGATCTAAACAATTCTCCAAAAAACAGTTTGAGCCTTTCCCTAAAAGAAGGAGAAGCATTTTCTAAGACATTTTGAAAAGAATGATTTTTCAGTATTAAGCGCGCTTTTGAAGGTTTAGTTAAATTTTTGAAAAATAACCATCCTAAAACTAAAGCGCTGCTACCTAAAAAGATATACGACCAAAAACCTGCTATCCTTGATAATAAACCCGAAAAGCCTTCAGCTGACATGCCCTTAGAAACAAAAACGCATGAACCCGGTCGATCCAACAAATAAGGTCCAATAAAAGACATATAAATAACTGTAAAAATCAAGACACACGCTAATAACTTCCGAAATGCATATGTTTTAGAAAATTTTCCCACACATTCATAATCCTCGCCTATCATCTTTGTTACACCTTTAATCGTCCAAAGAAATGATATTGCAGTTATACCCATCATTAAAACTGCATTCATAGACCATTCAAAAACCCCTAAAAAATAAACCAATCCTACAGCTATTACAAAAAAACGCAAGAAAATCTTTTCTAATTTTCTATTACCAGAAATTTCACCTTTAAAATAACGTTTCATCTCATCGCCGGAATAGCCTTTTGCATATCCTTTTACCAGCTCATAACCAACCATAAGCTCAAGCATAATAATCATAGACATAAGCCCTACACCTATGCAACACATAACAGGCCTCAATGGAATGCAGTTAAAGACAGGACTAAAAGTTCCTAATCCCTCATTTAAAATTCCTGCCCTGGCAAGTGAAGGCAAAAATAAAAGAAAACTTGAAATTCCGGCAAGAGGTAAAATAGTTTTGATGTTTACAAATCCATCATCATCGGATTTTACTCCCCATTCTTTCAGGATAGTCCCATCATCCCACTTGCCGCCTTCAGATTGATAATTTTCTCCATATACACATGTTCCATTTGAATCGATTTCTCTTATCTCATTTATGTAAAAAGTACCTTTAGCATAATCAATTTCAAGAGAAGAACCGTCTTCCATATATACTGTTGTTCTTCGTCCATCATCAAAACGATCAGTTCGTTCTGTTATCCTGCTTGTATCCGCATCTTTAACAATTTCTCCTATATATTCTCCATTTTCATCATAAAGGTTCTCCGCTTTTTCTTCAACTTCACCTGTAATAGGATTATTTTTAAATTTTTTGATAATTTTATCATTAGGATCCTTTAAAACTACTCTCTCGGGATATGGAGTCATACTATCAGCAGAATAATAGTTTGCTATTATTTGTCCATTCTCTAAAATCCCATAATGCATACGGCCATATCCGTCATATTTGCTTAACTTTTTACCATTTGCATCATAGTTAACAACATAATCTACCGTCCCATCTTCCTTGTACATTATATGCTTTTTAGTTTTATGATTATGTTTCCAATACTCGTTCTCCCATGCCTCTTTATCTATCAAGTCAACCGCATATTCCCATGGTATTTCGTTCGAAAAAATACCATACTTTTCCCACCCTATAAGATTCCTATTTTTGTCATACTTTTCTGTTCCTCTTGTTACTGATTTCAATAAATTACCCTGGCTGTCATAAACAGAATCATAATATCTATTTATATACGCCGGGTGCGGAATATTACAATCATAAAAATACAAATACCTTTCAAGTAATCCTTCAGAAGTAATTCTTTCTAACTGCCTTCCACAATCATCAAATAACGAATTTTCTATATTATCTGACATTTCTTCATCATCAAAATCATTTGAGCGTTCTTCTATCTTAGTTTTGGGCTTATTAGTCTTCTTTGATTGATTGTGTTTTAAAATACTGCCAAAATCTTGTTTAATAGTTTTCGATTTCGGTTTTTTATAATTTTGTTCCCGCAAAACTGTTTCTTTTGCGTTTTCAGAATGTTCAGTTTTCTGTTTTTTGCTGATAAACACAACCAGCATGATCATTAGTATTACGGGGATAAAAAGAAATTTTATTTTTTTAATACTTCCCTTGTCTCCAAAAAATGAAATTTCCTTTTGGTGCTTTTCCTTTTTCGTTTTTTCCCCTTCCGGGCGGACGCAAGGCCCGCCCCTACTATTTTCATTATAAACCGTCAGCATAATAGCTATAAGACCTGCAAAACCAGGTGCCATTAACCCCAGCATGCTCCATGGGAAGGAATCCAAAGGCATAATAATTTCTTTTACCCCCCCAGCTCTGGCAAGTGAGGATAAAAATAAACCGGCGCTTAAAATAATCGGAAAAATTGTTTTTATGTTGACCTTGTTTTTTTGGGGATTCAAGGATTCTTTCACTTCATCCAGGAGCTTAAGTAATGTTCTCTCGCTTAAAAACCATTTTCTTCTTACATGTTCTTTTGCTAATAAAATAAGAACTTTGGCAGTATCTTCCTCTATCCCGCGGCTGACTAACTTGTGAGAAGCATTTTTTTCTAAAAGCATGGAAAAACTGAGCGGTTCAGAATTTCGCGCTATAACTACTACTTTTCCATAAGTATGCCTTCCCCTTTTTATTGCGTTTAATATACTGGGCAAGTTGTCAACTATTTCTTCCTTTCTTTCCTGAGATATATCTTTCATCCTGTTCAAAACACTTTTATTTCTGTAACGTAAAAATCTATTTGAACATAATATTTCTTTCACTTTATAGTAAGGAAGCAGCATTCCAAGTATAAATCCGTTAAGCACATTAAGCGCGCCTCCTAATGCTAATGGTATTGCCGAAGGATCCCCAAATTTAAAAGGCGCGCTATTCACCATAATCTTATAAAAAATAAAACTAACTGCGCCAAACCCGACTAAAAAGATGACCGGAGTACTGACAATAAGAATTATCGCAGTACAAATAGCTGCTATTTCACTAAAAATAGCCCATTTTTCCTTATCACAATCAGGATCTCCGGCAGTTATTTTAAGAAGATCCCTGACCCCATTAAAACACACTCTTCTGCATGTCCATTGCATGAGAGTTATAGTAAGATACGAACTCATTATTATTCCACCAAGAAAAATAGCATTCCATAGATTCAGGTTATTTCTTATCAAATATAACGATGTACTAAAAATTATCGTTGAAAGAAAACATATTTTTTTATTAAAATTGGCAGGAAGAAAATCCGCCTTTAAAAGAAGCCTGATCCATCTCGAACACATTAAATATATCACCAACATTATCGTAATAGACAAAAACCACATATTCACCAGACCAAAACCATAGTTGCTTTTTAAAAAAACAGTTTGTCCTGCATTTACTATAGCCGGCAGAAATAAAAAAACACTTAGTATTATAGAAAAAATTGTTTTCTTGAAAGTTTTAGGTTGTTTAATGTTTAAAGCTCTTTTCATTTCTTCTAAAAGCTTAAGAAGTGTTCCGTCAAACAATGTCCAGTTCCTTCTTATAACTTCTCCTGCCAATAAGATAAGAACCCTGGCAGTATCTTCCTTTATTCCGCGGGTCACTAATTTTTCTAAAGCCTCTTCTTCTAAAAGCATGGAAAAACTAACCGGAGCTTTAGTTTTCTCCATAACCGCAACTTTTCCATAACTGAGCCTTTCCTCTCTTATCCGTTCAAAAATATGCGGCAATTCTTCTAGAATTTCCTTTTTTCTTTCTAAACTTATATCGTTAATTGGCTCAAGTATATGTTTTAATTTATTCTCCCAAAATGTTTTTGGAAATATCAGTTCTTTTAATTTATAATACGGCAGTACCATAGCAATTACAAAACCAATGAAAACTTTACCCCCCCCTATTAATGCGAACTGCATCTGTCTTATTCCGTCATAAGGCCCAAAAGGACCGTTCCTTATTAGGATTTGAGTAAAAGCCAGAATCGTTCCACTAAGTCCAATGCAATAAAGGAGCGCAACGCTAATACTAAAAATTATCATTTTAATCATAAATCCCACTTGTCTCTCAAAAGACCATTTTCTATTATTCTTGTCGCGTTCTGGCCCTTTAGACGTTTTAGTTAATAATCTTATAGCTGTCCATTGCATGCTAGTCAGAGTAAGATAAGAACTGAAGATCATCATACTAAAAAAAACACTGTTCCACATAATATGTTCGGTTCCCATAGAAAGCATTGAAATAACAAACGATGCAATTATAACTAAACTTGTTTTCCACACAAAACCAAAAGAAAGAGGCTCTCCTTTTGCTAAAATCCTAACAGGACCTGCGTAAAAAAGACCTGCTACAACCGTAAACATAGCTGAAAAATACCACATATATCCCATAACAAAAGAATAAATTTCAGCAGAGATAATACCTTGCCCGGCATTTGCTATAGCAGAAACTGCACATAAAAACAAAGCTAAGCTTGATATAAAGAATACTTTCTTTATATCACTCAAAATCTTCTTTACTTTTCCACCAAAAAAAGAGGATGAAATTTCTGAAATGCTTTTATCCTGCTCAACACGCTTTCTTAAATTGTTTTCTATGTCTTGCAGGAGTTTATTTTTGTTTATATAATCTCTCACAACTATTTTTGCAGACTCAGAAAAAAGTTCTTTTTCTCTTTTCTGGTCAAACGCGCGGCCGATAAAGTCTACCCCTGCTTTTTGGGCATTTTTAGCATCTGATATAGTATCCCCGAACATTACCGCATTATTACAAGAGATTTTTTTCTTTTTAAGTGTTTTTGTAATATATCCGGCTTTTGTTTTTGGCAAAGTGTATTTCTCCCAAAAATTTGAAGCGCTTCCAAAAACTCCGGAAAAATATTTAGCAAACTCTAGTTTATCTATTTGTCGCCGAAGTTCTTTAGTTGATAATCCGCTTGCAATATGGATCTTTATGCCCTGACTGCATAAATCCTTAAAAACTTCTTCAATATCCTTAACAAGAGGTATTTCTCCCTGAAAATCCTCTTCCATTATCTCTTGTCGTATTTTTATAATAGTTTCAACAAAATCAACCCCATCTTTATAATGAAAAGGGTTTTTGTTTTTTCGAGCAATATCCCTGTATATCTCAACTTGTTCTGCTCCAGACATCCCGTCTATCCCGTTCCAAAAAGGAAGAAATTCTTCTTCTTTGCCACTGATCTCCAGATAAACCCTTTTAAAAGCCTTTAATGCTACCATATGTGTATCAGTCACTGTCCCATCCCAATCAAAAAAAGCTATTTTTAGATTCTGGCTATTTCGCGCGATATTTGTTATTATTTTAGCTTCTTCAATGTTTTCATTAAATTCTTCTAGTATTGCTCTGGCAAAATACGATGAAACAAGTGCAACTCTATTTATTCCAAACGAATAAAATGTCCCTAAAAGCATCTGTTTTTCCAAAACACACGAAAGTAAACTTATTTTTTCCAAATAATTCATTAAAAATTTCGGACTTGAAGACTTTCTAAACCGCTCTATTTTATGAGTACTTATCAGTTCTACTTTTTCATCATCTACACGATATTTTTTATCTGCAATAGTAACTATACAAAACTCATCCTG
>JBDRBG010000037.1:0-2248 GCA_043823005.1 Candidatus Omnitrophota bacterium | reverse complement strand
TCACGTACGGTTTGATGAGGGGATGCTGGAAACAGGGTATGGACAAGATAATGAGGCACTCCCAAAGGAAACGGGGAGAAACAGAAAATACAAACGTTGTCCTGAAGCCATTGCGCCAGTGTTCTACTCTACAATGGTGAATAGTGTCTTGTCCCGAAAAATATAAAGGGGAGATTGCCACGGGCTTCGCGTGGCTCAGCCCTCGCAATGACAAAATTTCGTTAGTCATTGCTGTAGAGGCACGAATTAAATGAATCTGGTGTGCCGCCCGCCAGAGTCGGGTCAGCCCCCGGCGGAAAGCAATCTGCATGGAAAGGATATCCTGAAAAAGTGTCAACTTTTTTAGGATGTGACATAGTGTCCTGTGTTTTGTCCTGAAAAAGCCGCGCTTCTCGCTTGGCTCGAAGCTCGCAATGACAGAGAGATTTGTTATTGCGAAGGCCGAGGCAAGCGAGGCCTGTGGCAATCTAAAAAAATGTCTAGTAGTGCTTCAATGATGCTTTGAGGCGTTTTTAAGTGTGAATTTCAACATCTATACTTTCTTGTAATGTAAAGAAGATGCCAGGGTGAAATCAAAAAGGCTTTATCCCGAATACGAGGATTGAAGCACTACTAGTGTGAAAAAATAACGAACTACAGTATTTTTAAACATGCAACTATTTACAGCCTTTTGAATCCAAACAGGTTGCTTTCGTGGACTGCAAATTTTGTTTATAAGCATAAATCGCGGCAAAGGCTAAGAAGCATGTTCCAAAAGAAATGTTTTGGAAGGGTAGGGCATTTAGTCTTGGTATAAATTTTGTCAGGTCAGTTCCGATTATTCCGCTTGAAACTACAAAAACTCCCAATGCGATAAAAGGGATTTTTCGTTTTGTTTTAGGAGTTTTCAATATTAAAAGCAGGGTAACACTAAAAGGGATAATAAGGGTTATAAAATAAGCTTTCCACGCGATTGGTGAGAATATTATAGAAGCCATTAATAATAGGGATAACTCAAGATATTTATATTCTGTATTTTTTTTGTTTCCAAGGGATCGTCGAAAAAGAAATAATGCAATATATGCGGCTAGCGTGAAAACAGCGCCTAATGCGAAAAACAACTTGTCAGGAGATACAAGTTTCATAAAAGAGGCGTTGTTCGCGAAAATGCGGCCTATTGTATAAACAAGAGATTCATTCTTATAATTCAAAAGCTGAGAGGTTACTGACATATTTAATATTTCAAACCATTTTTGAGTCAAATAAATAGTTTTTTGGAGTCCTAAGAGTGAAGCCGGGACAATAAGCATTCCGGCAAAAGAAATGACAGACGAAATTATAAGTTTTCTTTTTCCGATGATCAAAAAATATACCAGCATGGGAAGGAAAAAGAGTTTAAATTGAAGAATAAACGCAAATAATATTCCGCAGAGGATTTCTTTGTCTTTGAGGTATGCCAATAAAAACAAAACAAATAAGAGAGTGATCAATATGTTCGTCTGTCCGTGAAAAATATTTAAAAGATAAAATCTTAAGGTTGCGAAAAAGCCTGCTCCGAGGATGATATAAGTATACTTGTCATTAAGCGCGAAATCTTTTTGAAGTAATTGTTTTAAAAGTATAAGGCATACGAGAAAAAGAAGGTTTAAAATTACCTGCCATGCGGCAAACGCAGTTGACGGATAATATGTTTTGCCAAATGGAAGCATTAAGAAAGCTGCAAAAGGAGAGTATCTAAAATGATAAAATTCTTCTTTTTTGTCATAAACAGGATGTTGATCTTTAGCGGAAGCGGGTTTTGCTTTTTCTCTGAGTTTTTTGTTGAATAGCAAGAAAGGGGTAAATGCCATTTTTTTATTTGGCAGTACAAGGATATGATAATGCAGATGATGAGAAGCTATCCAAAAGACCAGAAAATCACAATAGCATATCCAGCCTTTCATATCAGGTTCTTTGTGAAGGACACGATCGAAATAATATACATCAGCAATAGCGGATATAACAATAAAACAGATAAGAAAAATAGAGATAAAGATAAGTTTTTTATTTTTCATATATATCTGAAACATTATATAACCCAATTTGTTAATGTGCAAGAAAAGAAAAAGCCTCCGGGCCTGTCTGCCTGTTTCCCTATATCCTGAATAGAAAGTAGTAAACAAAAAAAGCCCCTGTTGTTATAATGGTTTTAATAATAAAGCCACATCACCCAAAGGGTGAAAAACAACAGGAGCAAAGATATGATAGCAAAAGAATTGAACAGAGTCAC
>JBDRBG010000036.1:0-7106 GCA_043823005.1 Candidatus Omnitrophota bacterium | reverse complement strand
GATCTTTAGGGGGATTGAATATAGGCGCCAAAAGGCGATTAACTTGAAATACAAGGGAAAAGAAGCCGGATTGCACAGGATAGATTTTTTGATCAACTTTACTGTGCTGAGACTTAAACAAGCAATAAAGAGGTTGATTTTATGAGAACACAGAGGGGGGGGAGTAAGAAAGTTTCTAACTTCTTAATACTAAAAGATTTCTCTGTGTTCTCTGTGGTTAACTTTTGACAATACCAAAGGTTGCCCAGGGAGTAAAAATGTTTAAATTAGTTTTATATATGATAGTTGGGTTATTTGCCGGTACAATAAGCGGATTAGTCGGTATAGGAGGCGGTATTATTGTTGTGCCGTGTCTTATTTTTGTTTTTGGATTTTCTCAACACGCGGCGCAAGGTACTACTTTAGGCATGCTGATACCGCCGATAGGGTTACTGGCAGCTTTGACTTATTATAAACACGGACATGTGGATCTTCTGGTAGCGGCGCTTTTGTGCTTGGGTTTTGTAGCGGGAGGTTATTTCGGAGCGAAGTTTGCTGTTGGATTTTCTGAAGTTGTTTTACGCAAGGTTTTTGGTTTTTGTCTTTTATTAATAGCCGGGTATATGATAATCAAATGAATATGTTACGTAGGGAAATTATTTGTTAATGGCACGCAGGCGCCGTCTTCTGGCGGCGAACCATTTTTCGTCATTGCGAGGCGCGAGGGAAACGAGCGCCGCGGCAATCTGAAAGGGAAAGTGTGATTGGTAAACCCCAATTAATGGAGCGTTCTTGAATATCTTTTAAAGGAGGCTGTTGTGATTGTGAAACCAAAAAATATTGCTCTGGTTATTCTCGGAGTTTTGGTCCTTATTGTTTTGCTCCAAAACACTCAGGTTGTTTCTGTCAGATTATTATTCTGGGAACTTAGCATGTCTAGAATTATACTGTTACCGTTAATCCTGAGTATTGGATTTATAATCGGTGTTTTTGTGGGGAGGAGATCAAAAGATTAGAAAATAGGCATTTAGACACTTAGGTGTCCTAAGTGTCTAAATGCTATACTAGTTATGTTGTACAAGAGTATAGGAAAACATGCATTACCTTAACGAACAAAACATATTTATATTTTTAATTCAGGTCTTTTTGCTGTTAGGATTGGCAAGAGGAATAGGGGAGTTATTCCGCAAATGGAAACAGCCGCCTCTTACAGCTGAAATTTTAGTCGGTGTTTTATTAGGCCCTACGATTTTTGGTCGATTCTCGCCTTATTTTCACCAGATCTTGTTTCCTGTTAATGTGATTCAACAGAGTATGTTAGAGACAGTTGCGTGGTTTGGGGTTTTATTTCTTTTATTAGAAACAGGACTTGAAATAGATTTTTCAAGCGCCTGGAGGCAACGGGGTGATGCATTAAAGATAGCGTTGTCAGATATTATAATACCAATGGTAATTGCGTTTATCCCGTGTTTCTTTTTGCCAGCTCATTATTTGGTCAATTCTGACCAAAGATTAATTTTCGCTCTTTTTATGGCTACCGTGATGACCATAAGCGCTATGCCGATTGCTGCAAGGGCTTTGCATGATTTGAAATTATCTAAGACAGATCTGGGGTTCCTTATAATGTCAGCGCTTTCAGTTAATGACATTATTGGATGGCTGCTCTTTACGCTGGTATTAGGATTTTTTACACAGACCAACTTAGAGGCAACAAAGATTATATTGATTTTGACGGCGACGATTGGTTTTACAGTGTTCTGTTTAACAATGGGTAGACATTTTGCTGATTCTGTTATATCCAAAATTAAAGAAAAACAATTGCCTCAACCAGGGACCTCCCTTACTTTTATTTGTCTTTTGGGGTTAATATGCGGAGCGATAACCCAGAAGATAGGGATCCATGCATTATTTGGTTTTTTTATTGCGGGCATAATGGCTGGCGGGGCGAAAGCGCTTTCGGAAAAAACACGTCAGGTTATTTCTCAAATGGTTTATGCGATCTTTGTTCCGCTTTTCTTTGCTAATATAGGACTCAAAGTGGATTTCTTTAAGAATTTTGATGTTTTCCTTGTTTTGCTGATATGTGTAATAGGCATTTCGGGAAGATTTCTTGGGGCATGGTTAGGGGTTAAGCTTACGAAAATTTCAAGTGTAAATAGACTTCCGATAGCAATTGCTCATACGCCGGGGGGAGCGATGGAGATCGTTGTTGGTGTACTTGCTTTAGAGTATCGTCTTATTACAGAAACTGTTTTTGTTGCCATTGTTTTCGGAGCGATTTTTTCTTCCGTTATCCTGGGGCCATGGTTGAGTTATTCTATAAGAAGAAGAAAAGAAATCAGTATCCTGGAATTTTTTTGGCAGAGAGCTATTATCGCTAAGCTTAAAGCATCAAATAGAGATGAAGCCATAGAAAAATTATGCGAGATCGCGTCTGAGCAGGAAGATATGCCAGAGGCAGAAAGCATACTTTCGGATGTGCTTAAACGTGAAAATGAAATGGGTACGGCCATAGAAGAGGGTATAGCTGTGCCTCATGCCAGGATGACTTCGCTGAAAAAAGCAATTGTTGTTTTTGGAAGATCTATTTCCGGGATCGATTGGAATTCTCCTGATGGAAAACCAACACAGTTTGTATTTTTAATATTAACGCCGCAGGAGGACATAGAAACCCAGGTTTAAATATTATCTTTGATTGCGCGAGGGATGAGCGGTAAAGGAACAAGGGAAGATATTATGAAGGCTAAGGAACCCCATGAAATTTGGGAGATTCTACGGAAGACTTTTACAGAACAACGTATTGTTCGGAAGTGATTAAAATAAGGGGACTGGTACCAGCAAGAGATTATTCTTCTCGAGGGGTGCTTGTATGCCTGGCTAGGATGGGTGATAGATCAATAGGAGGTAAGTCGTTTAGCGGTAGTGGGATGCATAAAGCGTCTGTGATGTTGTGCAAAAAGAGTGGACTGAACGTAAGTAAAAAAGAGGAGTAGGCAGTATTAAAATGACTTCAAGGAGGACGGTATTTCTTTTTCTTTCATTTGCTGCGATTGCTGTTTTGTTGGCAGGAGGAACGATTTATTATGCTGTCTTTACTCCTCAAGGGTCAAATTTTATTATCCGGACTCTTATTTCTCAATATGTCAAAACAGAAAACACCAGTGTTAAAAAAACTACCGGTAACTTTTCAGAAACTTTGGTTTATCAGGATATTGAGTTTCGTGATCTAAAATGGCTTCCGCAAGGAAATTTACTTAAAATCCAGAGACTCGAAATAACATTAGATTCTTTTAGTCTAGGCGGCCTTAGCGTCAAAATTCGCAACGGAAAGTTGAATTTGTCTGGCTCTGATGGAATCCTTTTTTATGGAGATTATCACAAGGGCATATTTGATATTACTGTATATTCCAAAGGTATAGGTGTTCGTGACGTGCTGGATTTCTTTTTCGATATCGCGGCGCTAAAAAAAATTTCAGGGATGCTTGGTGATGTAGACATTAATGTTAGAGGTTCTTTCTTTGAGCCTGAAATATACGGCAATTTTCATGTGCAAGAATTAAGTGTAAATAATTTTTCCATGACTAACTGTCCTTGTGAAATGGAAGCGCGGTTTAAAGATATAAAAGATGCTTTCAAGTTAAACGGACAGATTGTATTGAAGGGCGGCAGGATTTCGGGGCCTAAAACAGCAGTTATAAATTTAAAAGAGAGCAGAATTTTATTTGTTGAGGATAATCCCAAGCTGGTGATGTTTGATTTAAAAGGAATAGCCGCTGTTGAAAAAGTTAAGATTAATATTGTGTTAAAAGGCACTTTTGATCAACCGGAGTTGAATCTAACATCTATTCCTCCAATGGAGCAGGACAGACTGCTCTTTATGCTTATAACAAACAAAACATGGCAAAGTGTTGAGACAGCAATAAACAAGCAATCGCTATCGCCGGATATTGCTAAAGATTTTTTGGACTATTTTGTTTTTTCCGGAACCGGCTCTAAGCTTGCCGAGAAATATGGGCTAAGAGATATTTCTTTGAAATATGACGGGACAGTTGCGGGGATAGGAGCTAGTAAAGATATTACGAATAAAATAGCAGTCAGCTATTCGGTTGAACAGATGCAGAAAAAAACAAAAGATGCAACGATTAACCATAGGATAGGCGGCGAATATAAAATCACAGAAGAGATGTCAGTAAGCGCAGAAAAGGGGTTAAAGCAAAACGGCAAAACCGCGCAGGCGGAGGATAAACAGCAAGTTGACGACAAGGTAACCGTGAAATTTAAAAAAGAATTTTAGAAATTTTTCTAAATAAAGGTAATCTGTTTCTTGAATAGGGGGGTATAATGATGAGAAGAGTTCTATCGGTCTTTTTTTGCGCGAGTATCTTTTTCTTCAATGTCGAAGTAAGTTTTGCCGGCACTGAATATGAGAAGTTTGAAATAAAGCAAGGAATGCACAAGAGTGCTGTAAACGAAAAATATGGTCCTCCTTTATCGGCAGAAAAATTAAGACACGGATTTTTCCCTATACCAAAAGAAAAGGCTCTCTATAAAATAGACGGCTCGACATATATGATTCTTTGCTTCTTTTCAGGGAGAATAAATGAGATAACAATCTTGGATAACGCGACCCATGAAGACGCTGTGTCTATGTTTGAATCGATCGATTAGAAAAATAATACAGGATGATTGTGTTATGAGAAAAACAAAGTTTATTTTTACAATAGTAGTTATCTTTTTGGCCTCGATAGCTTTCTATAAATATTTTCTGATGCAGTTTCATGAAAACAGGGTTATAAAGCAAGTTATTCAGCGTCTGGAAGCTGAATCGCGCATAGCCGAGATATTAGTTGCAAATGTGCAATATGATGAAGAAGAGAAAAAGCTAAAGACTACCATTAAATTTTTAGAATACGATACAGAAGGGACGCCTCTTGAGCCAAAATATTTTACGTTCCCGGGTAATATAATACAATTTCAGTCATTGGTTATTAGGTTTGATAATATTCACATTAGAAACGCGGATAAACTACGGGGCAAAAGCGCTTACCTTTTTTGGAAAGTATTTATGCTTGATGGGAAAAATACACAGGAATATGATATAACGGACGCAAGTCAGGCGCCTAAAGGATATAAAGTTGAAGGCGATAGAAGTGAATTTGAGGAAAAATTATGGAAGCAGTTTTGGTCTTATGCTTTAAATAATCAAGAAGCGAAAAAAACAGGAATAAAAAACGCTCAAATAGAGGCTCCGGGGACAATGTTTATTCCGGGTATGTTATATACTATTAAGATAGAGCATGATGGCGGCATGAGAATTGATTCTTCTCCTCTTCCTTCTATCCTGAAAGGTGAAAAAATACCGAAATAAGCTATGCAGGAATTCCCGGGGACGGTTCTAAAATCAATCCCTCACTTGTCCCTTTGGCATATTGTTCGCCGTCACATATTCGGGCGGACGCAAGGGCCGGCGCCCCCGTTGACTCATTCACTGTTTACTATTTCACGTTTATTATGCTAAAATACATTCCTTATGAGTAAAAAAGTATATATACGGACATTCGGATGGCCGATGGCCGCTTTATAGTAAGTCAATGATGAGCCCCGAGGCGCTGGTAAGTGTGGATTAAACTAAAGGAAAATAGATGCTGTATGAAAAATAAGATTTGTGTAAATTGTTCTCAACGTAAAAATTGCGGGGATTCCTTTGTTTCTTGGGTATTTTTCATAATCGGCCTTATAGCGACTGTGGCAATTCGTGTTGTAACAGTACTAATGAACATTAGCCCCATATATGGGAAAATCTCATGGTACATCGGTGTCGGAGGGTTCTTGCTGTTTTTTATTTACAAATTTAACATTAACCGCGCGTTGTCGCGGGTTATTGAAAAAGAAAATCTTGTTCAAAAGGCGCGGGCGCGAAAACCTCTTTCCGCGGACGAATACAATCTGATCGCCGAAATACTCTGTAACCTGAAATCAGAGAAAGAGAGGATAAACTATTTCTTTATTTTCGCAGTATCCGCCATTGCGTTGCTTTTCGCGGTTTATTTTGATTTTTTAAAACAGTGACAAAAAGGGGGATGCATATGATCCTTAGCTTACCGGAATTACCATACGCTAAAGAGTCCTTAGAGCCGTATATAAGCGCTAAAACTCTTGAGTTTCACCATGGAAAACATCATTTTGGATATGTGAAAAAATTGAACGATCTGATCAAGGGAACGCCGTTAGAAGGAGAAGCCCTTGAAAACATCATTAAGAAAACGGCGAAAGACGCGTCGCAATCCGCGATATTTAATAATGCGGCGCAGGTGTGGAACCATTCGTTTTATTGGCAGTGCATGAAAAAAGGCGGTGGTGGTATCCCATCCGGGGCAATAGCGGATAAATTGAAATCTGATTTTGGCGGTTATGACAAATTTGTCGAAGAGTTTAAAAAAACTGGACTTGGCCAGTTTGGTAGCGGATGGGTGTGGTTGGTCGTCAAGAACGGCCGACTCGCCGTTATGAAAACTTCAAACGCGGATACCCCAATTGCTAATGGATTAAAGACGCTTTTAACACTGGACGTCTGGGAACACGCGTATTACCTGGATTATCAGAATAAAAGAGGCGATTATATCGATACGTATATCAAAAACCTGATGAATTGGGATTTTGTTAACTCGCTTATTTAGCTAAAGAGATAAGAGAAGCTATCAGACATGAGCATTGTGTTATTAATAGTTGGATTCGTTTTGCTAATCAAAAGCGCGGACTTTCTTGTCAGCGGGGCGTCGACCTTGGCAAAAAGGCTTGGAGTGAGCGATCTTGTTATCGGATTGAGCGTTGTGGCGTTCGGCACGTCGAATGTATAAGGGGACGTTGTTTGATAAATTGATTAGTTGACAACAAAGGCAATATGAAATGTATAAGGGGACGTTGTTTGATAAATTGATTAGTTGACAACAAAGGCAATATGTGATAAAAAAAAGTATCGTTGTATAAGGGGACGTTGTTTGATAAATCGTTGTATAAGGGGACGTTGTTTGATAAATTGATTAGTTGACAACAAAGGCAATATGTGATAAAAAAAAGTATGCCAAGACAAGCACGATTAGATTATCCAGGTTGTTATCATCATGTAA
>JBDRBG010000035.1:0-7317 GCA_043823005.1 Candidatus Omnitrophota bacterium | reverse complement strand
GATCTTTAGGGGGATTGAATATAGGCGCCAAAAGGCGATTAACTTGAAATACAAGGGAAAAGAAGCCGGATTGCACAGGATAGATTTTTTGATCAACTTTACTGTGCTGAGACTTAAACAAGCAATAAAGAGGTTGATTTTTATGAGAACACAGAGGGGAGGGAGTAAGAAAGTTTCTAACTTCTTAATACTAAAAGATTTCTCTGTGTTCTCTGTGGTTAACTTTTGACAATACCAAAAGAGACAAAAGGAGACAAAGATGAAAGTAGCCATGATAGGATCATGGAATACTGATTCCGGGGCATCTATACATGCGGAGCTGTTGGGCAGGGCATGGATAGAAAAAGGAGTGGATCTTACGATTTTTTCTTTTTACAAGCATAGTTTTCACGGAACAATATTTACAAAAAAAGAAGATGAAGATTATGTGACAAGATGCTTTACGGTTTACGGTATTCCAAACGCGGAAATGGATACAGCGCCCATTGTAGCCGCTGATTTTGATATTTTTGTAGTTCAGGATCTGGGAATGATTCCTATGAAATATCTCTTAGCGATCTTTCCTGAAATCAGAAAAAAATCAAAGACCGTTAATGTCATACATGACGGTCAACTATCTAAAAGACCCGAGTTTTTTCGTTTTGAATGGGATCATGTTGTCTGTTTTGACGGTAGATATTATGATTTTTTGAAGGAAGCTTATGCCGAAGGAAAATTAAGTGTTATTCCGTATCCGGCTTATCCGCTTAAAAAGGGCAATAAACTTCAGGCAAGAGAAACTCTGGGTCTTGCCAGAGATGAAAAGATCATATTTCTTTTTGGTCCGGCCGCCGGTCAGGCCATAGATGCGGCAATGGTGTTGGACCGGCTTAGCGAAAAATATGATGTGACGCTTGTTGTCGTAACAGAGATAGAGCATGTTCTTGAAGAATTCAGACATATAAAGCCAAAGGTTAAATTCAAGATGAACATAATTGAGGAATCTCTTTCCAGGGACGCGTTGTACAAATATCTTCACGCGGCAGATTGTATGATATACAATAAATATTCAGCCGCGGTAACAGTTGTAGCAAGCACTGTATATCAATGTATGGGATCAGCGTGTCCGATAGCTGCCCGTGAATCTAATTATTTGGATTCTTTTAACGAAGAAGTATTAAAATACGGGAATTTTTACGAATTAGAAAGTGCTTTAATTGATGTTTTTGAAAAAGGCAAAAGATATAAACGCCAGCAGGAAGCTATAGTAAGTTATCTGGAAAAAAATTCGGATAATGATATAGCTGACAGGTATCTGGAACTTTTTTCTGATCTGTTAAACGTAAAATAAAAAGGAGATTATAATGGTATTAAAAAGATATAAAGGAAATCCGATACTTTCGCCCAGGGAAAACAACCCTTGGGAATCAGTAATGACTTATAATTGCGGCGCTATATATGAAGGCGGTAAAGTTCATATTTTATACAGGGCGCAGGGCTCAAAGACCGGAATATCGCGTTTTGGATATGCTTCGTCCTGTGATGGTTTTAATGTTGATGAAAGACTGGATTATCCTGTTTTTTGTCCTGATCCCGAGAATGATATGGAGAGTTCAGGGGTCGAAGATCCAAGACTTACCAGAATAGGGGACAGGATATATCTTAATTATACCGCTTATGGGACAAATACGGGAATGGCATATCCGGTGCATGGTGTTCAGATCGGAATAACTTCTATTTCTGTGTCTGATTTTCTTGAGAAGAAATGGAATTGGGCCAAGAGGTTTTATCCGTTTTTCAGAGTTGATAATAAGAATTCTTTTCTTTTTCCCGAGAAGATAAAAGGAAAGTATGTGATGATCCATAGGATTCCTCCGCATATGTGGATAGCTTATTCAGACGATATGAAAGTGTGGGATAATCAGAAGATATTGATGAGCCCCAAATTTGAGTGGGAACATTTCAAGATAGGAGGCGGAGCGCCGCCTATAAAAACAGATAAAGGATGGATTATAATATATCACGGTGTTGATAAGCATATGTGTTATAGACTGGGGATCGCGCTACTTGATTTGACTGATCCGGGTAAGGTTATTGCAAGACATGAAAAACCTTTTTTAGAACCGGAAGAGCATTATGAAGTAGGCGGAATAGTGCCTAATGTTACTTTTTCCTGCGGTGCTGTTTTAATAGATAAAACTATATTTCTTTATTACGGCGGCGCGGATACGGTTATCTGTGTAGCAACGGCAACAGTAAAGGATGTTTTGAAATTGTTGGAAAAGTAGGGACACGATGCTTCGTGTCCAATAAGCTTGAAGCTCGCGATGACAAAGCAATACGTCATTGCGAGGCGCGAAGCAAATGAGCGCCGCGGCAATCTCAATAATAGTAAGAATTGTTAATAAAATTTTTATTTTTGTTGCCATTTGAGATTGCTTCGCCCTTTGACTTCGCTCATGACTCGCAAAGACGTTAAGACACAGGCTGAATGACAGAGCAATCTCGCATATTAAAATATTACCATGAAAATCAAAAAAACTAAAAAAGATATTGTCATAGAAGCGCTGAAAAGCGGATTTATGCGCAACAGGAAGTTTTCTCTGGCAAAAGATATTTATACTGCTACGGATTATGATAATTATCAGTCAATGGCCATGACGATCCGCGACCGGCTGATAGAGCAATGGATACTTACACAGCAGAGATATCATGACGAAAACGCTAAAAGGGTCTATTATCTTTCTCTTGAATTTTTGCCGGGCCGGCTTCTTGGAAACAGTATTTTAAATCTTGGATTGGACAAAGAGTCAGAAAAAGCGATGCGTCAGTTAGGCTTGAGCCTTAATGATATTTGTGAGCAGGAAATAGATCCCGGGCTAGGTAACGGGGGACTGGGACGTCTTGCCGCTTGTTTTCTTGATTCTATGGCTACTCTTGGTATGCCTGCGACAGGATACGGAATAAGATATGATTACGGAATATTTACTCAAAAAATAGTCAATGGGTTTCAGAAAGAACATCCGGATGAATGGTTGAGTCTTGGTAATCCCTGGGAATTTGAACGGCCGGAATTTATGATAAATGTGCGTTTTTACGGTAAGACCATTCAAAGGACGGATTTAAACGGGAAATTAGTAGTGGATTGGGTCGATACTAAAGATGTTCTTGCTGTGGCTTATGATACGCCAGTTCCGGGATATAAAAACGACATTGTTAACAATTTGAGGCTATGGTCAGCCAGGAGTACCGCTGAATTCGATCTGGAATATTTTAATGACGGAGATTATATTCGCGCTTGTGAGAATAAAATCGGTTCAGAGAACATTTCCCGTGTTTTGTATCCGAGCGACAGTGTTCTCAAAGGACAGGAGCTTCGTCTAAAACAGGAATATTTTTTTACTGCCGCTTCTATAAAAGATATAATCCGCAGATTTAGAATGCATAATGATGATTTTTCTATATTTCCGGATAAAGTTGCTATTCAGCTGAACGATACACATCCCGCTATAGCTATTGTGGAACTTATGAGGATATTAATTGACGAGGAATTTCTTGATTGGGATAAAGCGTGGGATATTACGGTAAGGACATTTGGTTATACGAATCATACTATTCTGCCCGAGGCTTTGGAAGAATGGCCGGTTACGCTTTTCGCCAAACTCCTGCCGAGGCATCTTGAACTTATTTATGAGATCAATACGCGGTTTTTAAGAGAAATAGTTGACAGGTATCCTCATGATAAAGATAAAATATGGCGCATGTCCCTTATTAAAGAAGCGCCTCAAAAAACAATTCGTATGAGTCACTTATGTATTGTAGGAAGTCATTCTGTTAACGGTGTTTCCGAATTACATACAGAGCTTTTAAAAACAGAACTTTTTAATGATTTTTTTAAGTTTTATCCGAAGAAGATCAGCGCTAAAACCAATGGTATTACTCCGAGACGCTGGATATGTCAGGCAAATCCTGTTTTATCCAAGCTGATTACAAAGACTATCGGAGACAACTGGATATGTGATTTAAAACAACTGAAAAAAATAGAACCATTTGCCGAAGACGCGGCATTTCAGCGGAAATGGCAGAGAATAAAAAGAGATAATAAGTTAAGACTGACAAAATATATAAAAGATAATACGGGGATAATAGTAGATCCCGGGTCTCTTTTTGATGTCCAGGTAAAAAGAATGCATGAGTATAAACGTCAGTTGATGTTTGCCTTGTATTTGATAGCTCTTTATCTAGATATTAAGAATAATCCTTCAAAAGGGTTTGTCGCGAGGACAGCTATTATCGGAGGCAAAGCCGCTCCGGCTTATAGGAAAGCTAAACTTATTATAAAATTTATAAATAATATAGCAAGTGTGATTAACCGGGATCCTGCTGTAAAAGATAAGCTAAAAATAGTGTTTCTGGAGAATTATTGCGTGTCTCTTGCGGAAAAAATAATACCGGCAGGGGATCTTTCGGAGCAGATATCGACTGCGGGGAAAGAAGCTTCAGGAACAGGCAACATGAAGTTTATGCTGAACGGAGCTCTTACTATAGGAACATGGGACGGAGCTAACATAGAAATCGCGGAAGAGGTAGGTAAGGATAACATTTTTATTTTTGGACTGAAAGCGCATGAAATAAAAGAATTAAAAGCAAAAGGGTATACACCATTTGAATATATAAAAAGGATTCCGCTTTTAGAAGAAGCTTTGTGTTTTATGAAAGAAGATTTTTTTTCTCAGGCAGAACCCGGGATATTTAACGATATTTATGAAGATCTTATTCGTCGGGATGAATTTATGGTGTGCGCGGATTTTGATGACTATTTTTTGACACAGGAAAAAGCTGAGCAAGTTTATAAGGAAAAAAAGGAATGGACGAAAAGATCAATATTAAATACGGCAAATTCGGGTAAATTTTCTAATGACAGGACAGTCAGGGAATACGCGGATGATATTTGGAAGGTTTCATGCCGCGAATTTTAGCTTTGCTAAAAGCAAAAAAGAAAGATCAATAGATAGATGGATCGTATCAGAAAAAGTAAGGGAATTGTGTTTTATGGTATAGCGCTTATTGCGTTCGGGTTTTACAATTTATTGGGGCTTGGTGATTATAAACAGTTTTCTTTGATGTTTAAACCTCTGCCAAAGGCTATAATTCTTATTGTTTATGTTTTTACGGCTTTTTACGCGATATGCGGTATATATTGCGGGCCCAAAATATTAAAGTTTAAAAACTGGGCGCGCAGTATGATAGTAATGCTTACAAGTGTAAGCGTTATTTTAGGGTTTATTTTTAACAGGATCGTGATTTCTAATTTTAAAGAATTTGTTTTATCCGGTACCTCTGAGATTTCTTTGTCTATGGCTGATACTGTTTATGTGTGCGCGGTTATATTTATCGCGGTTATTACCACGTTTGAGCTTTCCCTGATCTATTTTTTTACCCGTCCTGCCGTAATAGAGCAATTTAAAAGCAGTGAAATATGATACAAATACTAAAAGATGAAGATGTGAATACAATAGAAGAAAAATTAGTATCGCTGGAAAGCCGTTATTCGTATCTTTTGAGTAGCGTAATTAATGTAGGACCGTTCTAAAAAACGAAAAAGCTAAGGAATATTTATTGCATGGTGTTGTGCGAAGGCTCAGCATTATAAAGCGCTGTGTCGATAATATTTATTCGATCTTCCCGTTACAGCGAGAAAAATTATTGGATTGGGATGAACTGAAAGATGTTGATATTAATCTGCACGCTTTTTTTGTGAATATATTTGGCTTGCTGGACAATATGGCATGGATAGCTGTATATGAGAGGAATAGACGGAAAGGGATTAATAAAAAAGATGTTGGTTTGTATAAAAGTACAACCCAGGAAATCTTGAATGATGATTTTAAACAATACTTGAACTCGGATAGAATGAGAAAATGGCATGATGAATATTTAAAAAATTATCGGGATGCGTTAGCGCATAGGATTCCTTTATATGTCCCGCCTAAAAGCTTAACCCCGGATCAGCAAAAACAGGTAGCCGGAATTGAAGAAAAAAGAAGCAAAGCTATTAAAGGCGGAGATTTTTCCCTGATGGAAGATTTGCAAAGCGTTAATGGTATATCGAAACATTCCGCACTGTTTTTGAAATTAGTAAAAGATATATCTATTCTTTATATGGAAAAAGGACTTCATGATAGAGATTTGCTTTCATCCCCGCAGGTTGTTTGTGATTATTTGAAGGTTGCGCTTAAAGGTTTATCTGATGAAGAATTTTGCATGCTTTTTTTTGATGGGCGCAATCAATTGATAGAGATGGAGACGTTAAAAACAGGAACAGTAAATCGAGCAGTGGTTTTTCCCCGGAAGATTGTTGAGCGAGCATTATATCATCATGCAGTAAGTGTTATTGTCGCTCACAATCATCCCTCAGGAGCATTACAACCTTCGCAAGAGGATCGGGATATTACGCGAACGATAAAAGAAGCGCTTAAGACTGTGGATATTTCCCTGCTCGACCATATTATTATTGGTGGGAACGAATATTTTAGTTTTAAAGAGAAAGGGCTCATGTGACAAACACTTTGTTTGCAAAAACGGAAAGATTTATTTCTCTACAATTGTTATCAATCTCTTTCGTTTATGAAAGCGAGAGGAGGATAAAATAATGAGGTTTGAAATATATTGCGATGAATCATGCCAAGATGTTTTCACGTCACAGCATACTAAGTGTCAGCATATGTTTATTGGCGGGTTGTGGTTACCCGCAGAAAAACGGGAAATATTCAAAAAAGAATTAAATTCTATTCGGGCTAAACATAAAGTGTTTTCAGAAATAAAATGGAATAAAATATCCGCCGCAAAATTAGATTTTTATACCGATCTAATAAATTATTTTTTTGACAAAAATGATGATTTGAGATTTCGTTGTGTTGTTGTGGAAAAAAGCAAAGTTGATTTAATAAAGTATCACGATTCTGATGCTGAATTGGGTTTTTATAAGTTTTATTATCAACTACTTCACCATTGGATACTTGATTTTAATGAGTATGCTATATACGTGGATATAAAGACAAGTAGAGTAGGGAACCGTTTAAAGGTATTACATCAATGTTTAGAAAATGCTAATTTAAGTTCTGAAATTAAGATTCTTCAAGCATTGCCGTCTCATGAAAATATTTTTATTCAAATGACGGATTTATTGCTTGGAGCGGTTAATGCAAAGTTTAATGATCAAATATCCGGTAAGAGCAAGAAAAAAATACTGGAGGCTATTGAAACACGACTTTCTCATGAAATAACTGCGACAAGCAAAGGATATACTAAATTTAATGTTTTTAAAATTGATTTGGC
>JBDRBG010000034.1:0-15339 GCA_043823005.1 Candidatus Omnitrophota bacterium | reverse complement strand
GGCGGACATACTGTAGGAGCTGGAGTAATATCGGAGATAATTGAATAATGATATAAGACAAGCATAGCGCCGGGTCCGGAAAACGATTCGTCGTTATGCAAAGTTTGGAAGCATAGAATACGAGGATAAAATGGCAAAGAAAAAAGCAGCGACAGAAATTGTTACTTTGCAATGTTCAGTTTGTAAAAGGCGTAATTATTCGACGAGAAAGAACAGGAAACAGAATCCTGATAGGATGGAACGGAGTAAGTACTGCAGATTTGATAGAAAACATACGCTGCATAAGGAAATGAAATAAAAGCGTGGTGTTTTTGTAATCTGTGTGTATAATGTTTCGTTGCTCGATATGGCTGATATTACGGTATTCGCTAAAAGCAGGGGAACAAGCGGTTAAAAGGAGAGTAGCTCAATTGGCAGAGCACCGGTCTCCAAAACCGGGGGTTGCAGGTTCGAGGCCTGTCTCTCCTGCCAGGCAAGAACAAAAATTTTTATAGATGGGTAAGGAACAAAACTAAAAAAGAATACGGCAGAGGGAGCCTATGTTAAAGGTAGTTAGATTTATCAGTCAGGTAAAAACTGAGATGAAAAAGGTTGCCTGGCCAACAAGACAGGAGCTTGTAAGCTCAACGATAGTTGTCTTGGTTTCAACGATACTTTTATCTCTGTTTATAGGAATATGCGATATGTTTTTATCGCGTAGTGTTAATTTTTTAATAAGCGGGGTTTTTCGATGACAAAAAAATGGTATGTAGTTCATACGTTGACCGGAAAAGAATTTACAGTGAAAAAGGTTCTGGAAAATCAGTTGGAAAGCGCGCCGGAAATGAAGGAATTTATTAGCGCCATTCTTATTCCTACTGAAAAAGTTTCAGAGGTTAGAGAAGGCGAGAAAAGAATTTCCGAGAGAAAATTTTTTCCCGGATACATACTTATTGAGATGGAGATTAATGATAAGAGCTGGTATTTTATCAAAAACGCGCCCGGGGTGTCAGGTTTTGTCGGGACAAAAACCAGGCCGGTACCTTTAGCTCAGAATGAAGTCGATGAGATAATAAAACAGGCCAAAGAGGCAAAAGAAAAACCAGTGCCAAAAATAATGTTCGCGCAAGGTGAGTCTGTAAGGGTCAAGGAAGGGCCGTTTAAGAATTTTTCCGGCAGTATTGAAGAGGCTAATCAGGAAAAGGGTAAAATAAAAGTGATGATTTCGATATTCGGAAGGCCAACTCCTGTAGAACTGGAAGCCTGGCAGATAGAAAAGATCTGATAATTTAGAGATAAATAGGATAATAAAGTAAAGGGAATTAACCACAGAGCGCACAGAGAAAGTAAAAATTAATGGCAAGAAAAGCGACTCAGTGTTCTCTGAAAAAAAGTGCGTGAAGACTATTGGGTGGGTAATAATTTTGTGTTGGTTGGAGTGAAAAGTTTTTATACTAAAAAAGAACTCAGTGGTCTCAGTGGTTAAATTCTGGAAATATAAAAATTAAAAAAGGAATACGATTATGGCGAAAAGAGTTAAGGCAATGATAAAGATTCAATGTCCGGGAGGACAGGCAAATCCGGCGCCGCCGGTAGGACCGGCTCTTGGACAGCATGGTATACCTATAATGGATTTTTGCAAACAGTTTAATGAACGCACAAAAGATAGACAGGGGCTTATCTTACCGGTGGTTATAAGTTTATATGAGGACCGGACTTTTTCGTTTATAACAAAGAGTCCTCCGGCGAGTGTTCTTTTGAAAAGGGCCGCGGGTATTGCAAAGGCTAGCGGTAACCCCAAAACGGAAAAGATCGGTAAGGTAACGCTTGAACAGGTAAAAGAAATTGCCAAAGAAAAAATGGAAGATCTTAATGCCGTTGACATGGATGGCGCGGTAAAAATAATAAAAGGTTCGGCTCGCAGTATGGGCATTGAGGTTGAAGGATAAAATAATCAAGGCTGATAAATCGTAGGACAGGTAAAAGCGGAAGAGGTGGAATGAAATGGTCAAGTTAAGCAAACGACAGAAGAAAATAAAAGAGTTAGTTGACCGGACAAAGGAATACGAGCTTAAGGAAGCGGTTTCTGTTTTGAAAGAAGGGCCAAAGACTAATTTTGATCAGACAGTTGAAGTCGCTGTGAAGGTGAACCTTGAACAGTCATCAAATCCTGTCAGAGGTACGGTTAGCCTGCCGCATGGGACAGGCAAAAAAACTCGTATAGCGGTTTTTTGCAAGGGTGATTTTGAGAAGCAGGCTAAAGATGCAGGAGCCGATTATGTGGGCAGTGATGATCTTTTGAAAAAGGTTTCTGAAGGATGGGTTGATTTTGATGTAGCTGTCGCGACTCCTGATATGATGAGAGAGCTTGCGCGTTTCGGTAAGATTCTCGGGCCAAGGGGGCTTATGCCTAACCCTAAATCCGGTACTGTTACAACCGATATCGCTAAAGCTGTAAAAGAATTGCAGGGCGGAAAAATTGAGTATCGTATGGATAAACAATCAGGAATAAAAGGGCCTGTCGGGAAATTGTCGTTTAGCGAAGAAGCCTTGACGAAAAATATAACTGTTTTTATAACGGCGATAATGGGTTCTAACCCGAAACTGCATAAGATTCAGAACATAAAGTCCATAGCTGTAAGCGCGACAATGGGACCTGGAGTAAAACTTGATAGAGGACAGTTTAGGCAGGGATAGACATTATGAACGAGTGATGAGATTCGCGCGTATGCCGGATAAAGATCGAAAAGGATATGCTTTGAACATTAATATATAAAAAGGAAAAGGATATTGAGATGGCAGAGAAATACGGCAAAAAAACAAGAGAATTAATGATATCTGAAATAAAGAATATTATTTCCGAAAGAAAAGGTTTTTTGTTTTCCAGCATAGAGAACATCAAGGCCGCGGATATAGATGTTTTTAGAAAAAAGATGCGAAAAGCCGGTTCCAGATATTTAGTGCTAAAGAACCGTTTGGTAAAGATTGCTTTGAAAGAAGCGGGGATTGATGAGTTGAGTCATGTGGTTGAAGCGAAGAATATATTAGGTATAGGGGTCATAGCTGATGATCCGGTTGAGATCGCTAAGCTTATGATGGAATTTTCAAAAGGGAACAAAGGGTTTAGTGTTTCTGAAGGATATTTGGAAGGACGCGTTTTATCGGCTGATAAAATAAAAGAACTCGCGGAACTTCCAGGCAGGGAACAGCTTATTGCCCGGGTAGTGTGTACGATAAACGCTCCGATCTCGTGTTTTGTAGGTGTATTAGCCGCAACTTTAAGAAAAGTACTTTATGTGTTCAATGCTGTTAAGGAGAAGAAAGAAGGAAAAGAATAATCATTAGGTACTGAGATTTGGTTAGGGGTAATAGATATAGATATTTCGGACAACTTGAATTTTCAAAAATGAATTAAAAAACAAGTGGGAAGCAGTAAATTAATTAAGGAGGAACGAAAATGACAGAGGAAATGAAAAAAAATGGACAACCGGAAGAGACACAGGCTGAAGCGCCGGTCGAAGCTAAGCCTGAAGAGGCTGTCGCGGAAAAATCCGGAGCGGATGTGAAAACAGCTGTCGCTGAAAAAAAAGAAAAACCAAAAGTACAGATTACGGAAAAAATGGGGAATATTATCAAATCGATAGAAGATATGAGTGTTCTTGAACTTTCCGAGCTGGTCAAGGCCTTAGAAGACAGATTCGGAGTAAGCGCTGCTGCTCCTGTCGCGGCTATAGCTGCGGCTCCCGGAGCTGCCGGTGCGGCGGTAGCGGAAGAAAAGAGCGTTTTCACGGTGGTTCTTACTGAGGTAGGCGCGAAAAAGATCAATGTTATTAAAGAAATCAGAGCATTGACATCTCTTGGTCTTAAAGAAGCAAAAGACCTTGTGGAAGCGGCACCGAAAGAAGTTAAGCACGATGTGCTTAAAGAAGAAGCTGAAAAGATCAAGAAACAGCTTGAAGCTGTAGGCGCTAAAGTTGAATTGAAGTAATGGTTTGAAGACCGGGATGTGTTTTTGAGCTGTGGCCGAATGTATTCAACAACAAAAAAAAGAGGAAGTGATCAGTGATGGCTGTTAAAGTCAAACGGAAAAGTTTTGCAAGGTTGAAGAATGTCTATGACTTTCCTAACCTTCTAAAGATCCAGCTTGATTCATACGAAGAGTTCTTACAGCGTTTTGTACCTAAGACCAAAAGGAAAAGCCTGGGGTTGGAAGATCTTTTTAGAAGTGTGTTTCCTATTGAGAGCCATAGCGGTGAATTTAGGTTGGAGTATCTCTATTATGATATCCGTCAGCCGAAGTATTCGATGGAGGAGTGTAAAAGCAGGTCTCTTACATATGCGGCGCCTTTAAGAATGAAAATGCGTTTAAAGCTTAAAAATGAGATTAAAGAGCAGGAAGTATATGTCGGGGAAATACCTCTTATGACAGAGATCGGTACATTTATTATTAACGGTGACGAACGTGTTGTTGTTAATCAGCTTCATCGGTCTCCGGGGATATCATTTGAAGAGAGTTCTATGACAGTCGGGAAGACCGTTTATTCCGCGCGTCTTATTCCTGATCGAGGAGCGTGGATAGAGTTTTTGTTTGATAAAAGCGATTTGATCTATGTATATATAGACAGAAAACGTAAATTTTTAGCGACGACATTTCTTAGAATATTCGGGCTTACAAAAGATGAAGATATTCTCAAAGCATTTGGCGGTGTCGAAAAGATCACGTTGACCCGGCAAAAACAATGTGACGAACTTGTCGGCAGGGTGCTTGCGGAAGACATAGTAGATGAAGAATCTTCGTCTCTTTTAGCGCAGGAAACAGAAAAGATTACAGCGTCTATTGCCGAACGTATATGGGCATCTAAAGCTCGCGCCATAAAAGTATTAAGGTCTGTGCCAAAAGAGATTATAGAGACTTTATCGCATGATGTAGCAAAGACCAGAGAAGAAGCTTATTTAGATTTGTATCGAAAATTGCGTCCAGGGGATCCTCCTACCCTGGAAGCCGCGCAGGATCTTATAGATCAGATGTTTTTTGACGATAAACGATATAATCTTACTTCGGTTGGTATACGCATGATAAACCGTAAGTTGGGGATGGACAGGCCGCTTGACGGACGTATTTTGGATTCAAATACTCTGATAAAAGCTATTCAGTATTTGCTGGAGATAAAAAACGGAACAAAAACAACGGACGATATAGATCATTTAGGTAATCGGCGCGTAAGATGTATTGGTGAACAGCTTTCAAATCAAATGCGGATAAGTATGGCAAGAGTTGAGCGTGTAGCAAAAGAGCGTATGAGTGTGTATGATATGGACGAGGTTATGCCGCATAATCTTATGAATACCAAATTAATGACATCTGTTATTCATGATTTTTTTGCGCGCGGCAGGTTGTCGCAGTTTATGGATCAGACTAATCCTCTTGCCGAGCTTACGCATTTAAGAAGACTGAGCGCTTTAGGGCCCGGAGGGCTTAACCGTGAACGCGCTGGATTTGAAGTAAGAGACGTTCATTATTCTCATTACGGACGTTTGTGTCCGATTGAGACTCCGGAAGGTCCGAATATCGGACTAATAAACTCTTTGAGTACGTATGCAGGGGTTAATGAATTTGGTTTTTTGGTAACTCCGTATCGTAAGGTGGAGAATGGCGCTGTGCAAAATAAAATAGACTATCTTTCCGCGGATGTAGAAGATACTTACATTATTGCGCAGGCTAATTCCCAGATCGACGCGGACGGCAAATTTACCGATAATAGGATATTTTGCCGATTTAAGGATGATTTTATAGTAGCGGATGCTAAGGATGTTCAATATATGGACGTTTCTCCGCTTCAGCTTGTGAGTGTCTGCGCAGGGTTAGTACCTTTTCTCGAACATGATGATGCGAGTAGGGCACTTATGGGGTCTAATATGCAGAGGCAGGCTGTACCGTTGCTTTTTCCGGAGGCTCCTCTTGTAGGGACAGGGCTTGAACATAGAGCGGCAAGAGATTCAGGCGCGTTAGTTCTTGCTAAGAAAGCAGGTACGGTGACTAAGGCAACAGCTTCTGATGTGTCTGTCGCAGGAGACAGGTATCAACTTAAAAAGTTTGAGAGAACTAATGCGAGGACTTGTATAAACCAGAGGCCGGTTGTAAAAGTAGGTGATATTGTTAAGGAAGGAGATCTTCTCGCGGACGGTATTGCTACCAGAGACGGAGAATTGGCTTTAGGAAGAAATGTTCTTGTAGGATTTATGTCTTGGAGAGGATATAATTTTGAAGACGCGATTCTTATAAGTGAAAAAATGCTTAAAGAAGAAGCGTATACTTCTGTGCATCTTAATCGTTTTGAGCTTGAGGCAAGGGATACTCGTTTGGGGAATGAAGAAGTTACAAGGGATATACCTAACGTAGGGGATGAAGCGCTTAAGAATCTTGATCAAACCGGTATTGTTCGCATAGGGG
Organism: Candidatus Omnitrophota bacterium; assembly: GCA_043823005.1. Lineage (GTDB taxonomy): Bacteria > Omnitrophota > Gorgyraeia > Tantalellales > Tantalellaceae > JBDRBG01. The sequence goes on along the minus strand of JBDRBG010000034.1, from coordinate 8,909 downwards.
CGGAAGTGTCAGCCGGAAGTATACTGGTAGGAAAGGTCGCGCCAAAATCCGAAACAGAACTTTCTCCCGAGGAAAAATTGCTCAGGGCGATATTCGGAGAAAAAGCCGGAGATGTTAAGGATGTATCGTTACGTGTTCCATCAGGGGTGAAAGGGATAGTAGTTGATGTTACGGAACTGTCCAGAAAAAACATAAAGACCCTGACGAAAGAACAACGGAGGCAGGATGGCCAAGAAAGAAAAATTATAAAAGAGGGTTTTAATAATATCCTGGAAAGATTAGAAGAAAAAAAAGCCGAAAGGATTCATCAGAAACTTGTTGGAATTAAGCTAATGAGCGGGATTGAGGAGTTAGAAAGCGGAAAAATTTTAATAAAAAGCGGTACGGTTATAACAGAAGCGGATCTTTCTAAATTCAAAAAAGCTGATCTGGAAAACATTTGTGTTGAAGATGAAAAACTTCAGGCTAAGATTAACAGTGTTTTTATAACGGTAAACGGGCAGATAGAACAGACTATGGCAGAGATGGAAAGGGATTTGGAAAGGATAAAACACGGAGATGAACTGCCTCCGGGAGTATTAAGACGGATTACAGTCTATGTCGCCAGTAAGAAAAAGCTTCAAGCCGGCGATAAAATGGCCGGCCGGCACGGAAATAAAGGTGTTATAGCTAAAATATTGCCGGAAGAGGATATGCCGTATTTGCCGGATGGGACACCGTTGGATATAGTTCTTAATCCTTTAGGTGTACCTAGCCGTATGAATATAGGTCAGCTTTTGGAAACACAGTTGGGGTGGGCGGCAAAATTGCTTAATGTGAAAGTAGCAACCCCTGTATTTGACGGCGCGAAAGAACATGAGATCGAAAAGGCCATGGTTGACGCTAATTTGCCTGTTAACGGTAAGATTTCTTTAAGGGACGGTTTTACCGGTAAGCTTTTTGATCAGTCTGTTACTGTCGGATATATTTATATGATGAAATTGGCGCATCTTGCTGATGATAAGATGCATGCCAGATCTATTGGACCTTATTCTCTGGTTACACAACAGCCGCTTGGAGGAAAGGCGCAATTCGGCGGGCAAAGATTCGGAGAGATGGAAGTATGGGCTCTTGAAGCGTACGGTGCGGCATATACATTACAGGAACTTTTGACAGTAAAGAGCGACGATGTAGTGGGTCGCACAAAGATATATGAAACAATAGTCAAAGGTGAAAATATGCTTGAACCAAGTACTCCTGAATCATTTAATGTTTTAATACAGGAACTTCAGAGTCTGGCTCTTGATGTGCAGCTAGAGCAAGCGGAAAATGAGTCGTCGCCAAACAATTAACCACTAATTACAGAGGTGTAAAATATGTTGCGCAAAGTAAACAAATTTGACAAAGTTCGGATACAGATTGCATCGCCGGAAAGAATAAGAGAATGGGCTACGCGCAAGGTGGGTAACAGGAACGTATTATTTGAGGTAAAAAAACCGGAAACGATTAATTACCGTACATTAAAGCCTGAACGGGATGGATTGTTCTGTGAGCGTATTTTTGGGCCGAGTAAAGATTATGAATGTAATTGCGGAAAATATAAGCGGATAAAACATAAAGGCATTATCTGTGATAGATGCGGTGTTGAGGTAACAAAATCAAATGTTCGGCGGGAACGTATGGGATGTATAAAACTGGCCGCGCCGGTTTCGCATGTATGGTTTTTTAAGGCTATTCCGTCAAGGATGGCTAATCTTCTTGATATGAAGATGAGAGATCTTGAAAGAGTACTGTATTATGAACAGTATGTAGTAGTTGATTCAGGGGATACTCCGCTTAAGGTCAGGCAGATGCTTAACGAGGATCAGTATGCGGAAGCAAAAGAAAAGTACGGCAATAAATTCAAAGCTATGATGGGCGCGGAAGCGGCTAAAGAACTTTTAAAACAGATGGATCTGGAAGCCATGTCAGCTGATCTGTCGGCAAAGATTAATGAGAAGAAGGATATGAACACCAAAAAGCGTTTAATGAAAAGGCTTAAAGTGGTGGATACCTTCAGTAAGAGCGATAATAAAGCGGAATGGATGATACTTGACATAGTTCCTGTTATTCCTCCTGATTTGAGGCCTCTTGTACCGCTTGACGGCGGACGGTTTGCGACAAGTGACCTGAATGATCTTTATAGAAGGGTTATTAACAGAAATAATCGTTTAAAAAAACTTTTAGAATTAAAGGCTCCTGAAGTTATTGTGCGGAACGAAAAAAGAATGCTTCAGGAATCAGTTGACGCGCTTTTTGATAACGGCAGACACGGTCGTGAAGTGCTTGGTTCCGGGGGACGGCCGTTGAAATCACTTGCTGATATGTTAAAAGGAAAACAGGGGCGTTTCAGGCAGAACCTTCTTGGTAAACGCGTGGATTATTCAGGACGCAGTGTTATCGTAATAGGTCCGGAATTAAATATCGACGAATGCGGTCTACCCAAGGTTATGGCGCTTGAACTGTATCAGCCTTTTATTATACGTAAACTAAGAGAAAAGGGATTTGTTCATACAATAAAAAGCGCGAAAAAGATGGTTCAACAGGAAAATCCTGAAGTTTGGGATATTCTGGATGAAGTAATAAAGGATCATCCGGTATTATTGAACAGGGCTCCCACTCTTCATCGTTTGGGAATACAGGCGTTTCAGCCCAAGCTTATTGAAGGTAAGGCAATACGTATTCATCCTTTGGTTTGCGCGGCATTTAACGCGGATTTTGACGGTGACCAGATGGCAGTACATGTTCCGTTGTCAATGGAAGCGCAGATGGAGGCGCGCTTATTGATGAGCGCGGCTAACAATATTTTTTCTTCCGCGAACGGGAGACCTATTACTACGCCTTCACAGGATATTGTGCTTGGTGTTTATTATTTGACGAAAATGCGGCCGGGAGCAAAAGGTGAAGGTAAAATATTCTCGGGTCCTGATGAAATTATTATGGCTTTTCAGAACGAGGAAGTGGATAAATTCGCGAAAGTAAAGGTTCGTATAAGCAGTGAGTTTGTAGAAACCACTGTCGGAAGAGTTATATTTAACGATGTGTTGCCTAAAGGGCTTCCTTATTATAACGAACCTATGGATAAAAAGGCGATAAGTCAGGTGATTTCAGATTGTTATAGAATAAAAGGCCATCAGGAAACGGTTCTTCTTCTTGATAAACTTAAAAAATTGGGGTTTGAAGAAGCGACTATTTCCGGGGCTTCAATGGCAGTGGCTGATCTTAATGTGCCTGAAGAAAAGGCCAGGAAAATAAAAGCCGCGCAAGCGGAAGTTACTAAAATACAAGGACAATATCAAAGAGGCTTGATCACAGACGGGGAACGGTACAATAAAATAATCGATATTTGGACGCACGTAACAGAAGAAGTTTCAAGTCTTGTTTTTCGGCATCTTGACAGTTTTAATCCTGTATTTATGATGGCGGATTCAGGGGCAAGAGGGTCTCGTCAGCAGATCAGACAGCTTGCGGGGATGAGGGGACTTATGGCTAAACCGTCGGGTGAGATTATAGAAACTCCGATTACGGCCAATTTTCGTGAAGGGCTGACAGTTTTGGAATATTTCATATCAACACACGGCGCGCGTAAAGGTCTTGCGGATACCGCGCTTAAAACAGCGGATTCAGGATATCTTACAAGAAGGCTTGTAGACGTGGCGCAGGATGTTATCATAAGAGAAGATGATTGCGGAACCATGAACGGGATAACCGCGACCGCTATTATTGAAGGAGATGAGATTGTTGTTACTTTAACAGAACGTATTATCGGCCGGTTTGCTTTGGATAATATTGTTGATGTTATTACTGATAATATTATTTTAAAAGCAGGCGAAATTATATCAGAAAAAGACGCCAAGAAAATAGAAGCCGCTGGAATCGAAAAAATACGTATTCGAAGCGTATTAACCTGTGAGGCAGATGAAGGCGTATGTAAGAAATGTTACGGAAGGAACCTTGCTACCGGAAAAGTAGTGGAAGCAGGAGAAGCTGTAGGTATTATCGCGGCGCAGTCTATCGGTGAACCAGGAACACAGCTTACAATGAGAACTTTTCATATAGGAGGTACCGCGAGCAGGATAATCGAGCAGTCTTTTTATAAAAGCAAAGAAGATGGTTTTGTGAAATATCATAATTTGCGCGTTGTTGAAAGTAGAGAAGCGGGAATTTATGTTGTTTTGAACCGGAACGGACAGCTAAGTATTAATGAAATTGACGGACGTGAAATAGAAAGACAAAACATTCCGCAGGGGTCGAATATCTTTTTCAAAGACGGCGGAGCTATTAAAAAAGCCGCAAAATATGCTGAATGGGATCCTTATACGGTTCCGATCCTGACGGAAATTCCGGGGAGGGTGCAATATGAGGATATTAAGAAAGATGTGACGATTAAAATTGAAGTAGACACAGCAACAGGTGTTAAAAACAAGGTTGTGATTGATCAGAAAGGTGATTATCATCCTCAGCTTTTGCTTATAAATAAAAAGGACGAGGTTGAGGCCATATATCCGTTACCTGTTGGCGCGCATATAATGGCAAAGGATAAGCAGGAAGTAAGGGGTGGTGATGTGCTGGCAAAGACGCACCGTGCTGTGACTAAGACAAAAGATATCACAGGAGGTTTGCCGCGTGTTGCCGAGCTGTTTGAGGCAAGAAAACCAAAAGATCCTTCTATTATAAGCGAGATAGACGGAATAGTGGAATTCGGTGATTCTAAAAAGGGACAGAAAAGAATAGTTGTTGAGAGCGAAAGCGGTATGAGGAAAGAATATATTATTCCGCATGGAAAACATCTTAATGTTTACAGAGGGGATCGTGTCAGTGCAGGTGAACAGCTTGTAGATGGTCCTGTTGTTCTGCAGGATATTCTTCGTGTTTCAGGCGAAAAAGCATTGCAGGAATATCTTCTTAATGAAGTCCAGGAAGTTTACAGACTACAGGGAGTGCAGATAAACGACAAACATATCGAGGTTATAATCAGGCAGATGCTTAAACATATTAAAGTTATGGACACTGGTACTACAAATTTTCTCGCCGGAGATAAGATAGATAAAATAGTTTTCAAAAAAGAGAACGAACGCGTTATGAAGAAAAAGGGCAAACCTGCCGCGGCGGAAGCTGTTCTTCAGGGCATAACAAAGGCTTCTCTTACAACGGAAAGCTTTATTTCCGCGGCAAGTTTTCAGGAAACTACACGGGTATTAACCGAAGCGGCCGCGAGTGGAAAGGTAGATAATCTTAAAGGTCTTAAGGAAAATATTATTATGGGGCATCTTATCCCGGCAGGGACAGGATATTCGGACCACAGAAGGATATCAATTAAACGGGAAGTTCTAACCCCGGACAAAGAACAAAAAAAAGCAGAAAAACAGAAAGACGCGCAGGAATAATAAAAACAAGAAAAGGATCGATATGCCAACAATAAATCAATTAATCAGAAAAGGTAGAAAAGTCATCAAAGGTAAAAGCAAGGCTCCTGCTTTGCAAGGATGTCCTCAGAAAAGAGGTGTTTGTGTGCAGGTTAAGACGCGTACGCCTAAAAAGCCTAATTCTGCGCTTAGAAAAATTGCCAGAGTAAGATTGACTAATAAAATTGAAGTTACCGCGTATATTCCGGGTGAAGGGCATAATCTTCAGGAACACTCTTTAGTGACAATACGAGGCGGCAGGGTCAAGGATTTGCCGGGCGTAAGATACCATATTATAAGGGGTACTTTGGATGCTTCCGGGGTTGAAGCCCGGCGGCAGGGAAGATCAAAATATGGAGCTAAAAAGCCTAAACAGTAATAAATAACAAAAAGGACAGGACGAGTTATGAGAAGACGCAGAGCAGAAAAAAGAGAAACTATACCGGATCCAAAATATCATGATAAAGTAGTTGGTAAGTTTATAAGTATGGTCATGGAGAGGGGAAAAAGATCCAATGCCGAAGCCATAGTTTATGGAGCATTGGATACGATTAAGGATCGGATAAAAGATAGGCCGCCTCTTGATGTTTTTGTTCAGGCAATAGAAAATGTGCGTCCGTTATTGGAAGTAAAGTCCAGAAGGATCGGTGGAGCGACATATCAGGTGCCGATAGAAGTGAAACTGGAACGCGGCCAGTTTATGGCAATGAGATGGATAAGAGATTTCGCAAGGAAGCAGAAAGGCCGGCCAATGGAAGTAAAACTGGCGGAAGAATTAATGAACTCGTACAAAAAGGAAGGCGCGGCAATTAAAAAGAGGGAAGATACACACAGAATGGCAGAAGCTAATAAGGCGTTTGCTCATTATAAATGGTAATCAGTTGACTGTTGACGGTTAGTTTGTTAACGGTTCCAGAATTATTGTAGGAGCCGTCTCTTGACGGCGAATTGAAGAAAACAGGAAAAAGGGAAAACATCCCATCCGTCTTTGCGAGGAGGAACGAAGTGACGACGCGGCAATCTCGGATAAAAATAGATAAAAAAAGTGTCAACTTTTTTAGGACGATACAGATCGAGAAAAGTAAAAAACAAACAGTAATCAGTGAATAGTTGACAGTTGAGGGTTAACGGTCAACAGACTAACTGTCAAACGTCAACCAAATTCGTCATTGCGAGCGACCAACGGGAGCGCGGTAATCTGAATGGTGACTGGAAAGGGTCGGAGAAAAAACAACAATGGATACGATACAGGATATACGAAATATAGGAATAATTGCTCATATAGATGCGGGTAAGACGACAACAACGGAAAGAATGCTTTACCATACAGGTAAGATCCATAAAATGGGTGAAGTTCATGAAGGCACGGCAGTCATGGATTGGATGGAGCAGGAGCAGGAACGCGGCATTACGATTACCAGTGCTGTTACAACCTGTTTGTGGAAAGGCAAAAAGATTAATATAATCGATACACCCGGGCATGTGGATTTTACGATTGAAGTGGAACGTTCTTTGAAAGTGCTTGACGGAACTCTTGTGGTTTTATGCGCTGTAGGCGGGGTTCAGCCCCAGACAGAAACGGTATGGCGCCAGGCAGATCGATATGAGGTGCCTAAGGTAGTGTTTATAAATAAATGTGATCGTGTAGGCGCGGATTTTTATAAAGTTATTATTGAGTTACATAAGAAACTGGGAGCTACTGCGATTCCGATACAGATTCCCATAGGAAAAGAAGATCAGTTTAGCGGGATAATAGATCTGGTTCATTGTAAAGCGTATATGTTCGGAGAAGAAGGGGATTTCGAAGAAATGATTGAGCAGGATATCCCTGAAGAAATGAAAGATATCGCAAGTCATTGGAGACATAATCTTATAGAAAAACTTGCGGATGTTGATCCTGAAGTCGAAGAGTTGTATTTGATGGATAAGGGGATATATCCGGATAAGTTAAAAGAGCTTATTAGAAAAGCTACGAATAAAAATGTGTTTATACCTGTTCTATGCGGATCAGCGTTGAAGAACAAGGGGATGAAGTTTGTGATGGACGCGATTTGTGATTATTTGCCGTCACCTTTGGATGTTCCTCCGATAAAAGGGATTAATCCGGATACGGGAAAAGAGGTTTTAATGAAACCCGAAGCAGAGGGTCCTCTTTGTGTTTACGCGTATAAAATAATGACTGATCCGTTTGTCGGAAGCGTTACATTTGCCAGGATTTATTCCGGCACGCTTGAAGCGGGCAAACAGATTTATAATGCCAGTACAGGGAAAAAAGGCCGGGTAGGCAAGATCATGCGGATGCATGCGGATCAAAGAGAATTGATAAAGACTGCCGGTCCGGGTGAGATAGTAGGGCTTGCGGGCGTGAAGGACGTTTCTACGACGCATACGCTTTGTTATGCGGAGCATCCTGTAGTTTTAGAAAGAATGAATTATCCGGACCCTGTAGTGTCTTTGTCTATAGAGCCTCAAACAAGGATAGACCAGGATAAACTGGGTTTGGCGCTTAAAAAAATAGAAGAAGAAGATCCGTCTTTTATCGTCAAATACAATGAAGAAACCGGACAGACAATAATAAACGGTATGGGTGAACTTCATCTTGAGATTATTGTTGACCGGTTAAAAAGAGAATTTAAAGTAGGCGCTAACATAGGCAGTCCGCAGGTTGCGTATCGTGAGACAGTGAAAAAATCCGTAGAAGCGACGGGTAAATTTGTTCAGCAGACAGGAGGTCACGGTCAATACGGACATGTAGAAATAAAACTTGAACCGGCAGATAAAGGTGAGGGCGTAATTTTTGAAGAAAAAGTAAAAGGCGGCTCTATCCCGAGAGAATATTTTAAGGCCGTTGAAAAGGGTGTTCGAGCGTGCGCTAAAACAGGTGTGCTTGCCGGATATCCTGTTACAGATATAAAGGTGACATTATACGACGGGTCTTACCATGAAGTGGATTCGTCAGAGCTGGCGTTTAGTAATGCCGCGTCGATTGCTTTAAGAGAAGCGCTTAGAACTGCGCGTTCTATTCTATTAGAGCCTATCATGAAATTGGAAGTTACGACTCCTGATGAGTATCTGGGCGATGTTATAGGGGACATGAACATGCGGAGAATAAAGGTTGAGAATATAGAACAAAGAGGATCGACAAAAATTATTACGGGTGCCGCGCCTCTTGCGCAGATGTTTGGATACGCGACTGCATTAAGAAGCTTGACACAAGGGAGAGCTACGTATACAATGGAGCCTTCGTTTTACAAAGAAGTTCCTGCGGATATAATGGAGAAGATTATAACAGGAGTGACTACGGGCTGAGAAGTTTTAAAGTTAGTTAATACAAAACATAATTGTTTTAAGGAGGTAGTATGGCCAAGCAGAAATTTCAACGGACAAAACCGCATTTGAACATCGGGACGATCGGACATGTTGACCACGGGAAGACTACGTTAACAGCGGCGATAACGATGTATCTGGCGAATAAAGGTCAGGCAG
>JBDRBG010000033.1:0-37698 GCA_043823005.1 Candidatus Omnitrophota bacterium | reverse complement strand
TACAATCCATACTCAAGTTTTAACTTTTGACAAAAAATATGATACACCAATACCCGCAAAAAAAGTTAACGCGCAAGAAAATACGTCAGAACCTTTTACCGGAAACCCTGGGAAAATCTTATATAACGAAGCTATAATCAGGCCCAGAATAAAATAGTACGTGCACGCCGGTATCTTCTCCAGACATATTTCTATTCCCTTTGAAAAGGTCAATATCCCAATAATAGCTCCTATGGCTAAAACCGCTATAGGTTTAACCGCAAACTGTTTAATAGCCGTAAGAATAAGAGAATACTGCCCTAAAAGTACTAAAATAAACGACCCGCTTATGCCCGGTACAATCATAGCGCCGCCGGCAAAAAAACCCGAAACAAACATCAGCGGTAATGAAACAGCACTTAAAAGACTTCCCCCTTCCTTAACAGATATATCAGAGGATCCTGTGGCGATTCCGGATGATATGAATAAAACTAACATTATCCCTAAAATAAAAGCCAGTATACGGGAACTTCTTATACGCATATCCCCGTGTGATCTTATAACCAGAGGAATACCTCCTAATATAAGCCCCATAAACGCGAACATCGTCTTATGAAAATGATTTTCCAGCAAAAAACTCATCAGATTTGCCAGCAAAAGTATGGCTATACCTGCTCCGCAAAAGATTTTCATTAAAAAGAACATGTATTCTTTTCTTTTTTCGGGTTTTTCAAAAAATTTCGCTATTGATTCTATCAACCTGTCATAAATGCCAAGAACAACCGCCAGAGTTCCGCCTGATACGCCCGGAATAATATTCGCAACACCGATAACAGCGCCTTTAGAAAATAATACAATAGTTTCTTTTATTGATTTTTTCATATTCTCCTTTTTCTGTATACGAAATGCGGGCGGGGAAACCCCGCCCCTACAACTTTTATTTTTATCGAGATTGCCGCGGCCGCTCTTGCTCCCTCGCAAAGACGTAGGAGATTGCCACAACACTCGCTTGGCTCGTGCCTCGCAATGACAGCTATAAACCTCTGACTTTATCCTTTATTCTTCTTAGGGCGGACACATAGATTCGCCCCTACTCTGGACTAACGACCCCCGACTAACGACTATTTTTCGCTTTTCCATCCGTACACACCTATAAGCGGGACAAAAATACAGCCGCATACATTTTTCTGCAAAAACTTACCTTGTTTTTTTTCTACAACCATTAGCATCTGGCTAAATATCTCCCCTACCGGTATGACCATACGTCCGCCTTCAGCAAGCTGTTCCTTTAAAACCTCGGGCACATACGGCGCCGCCGCAGTAACAATTATTCCGTTGAACAGCCCTTTTTCCGGCCAGCCTTTAGTGCCGTCACCGCATTTAAAACTAATATGCCTATACCCCTGCTTTTCCAGAACATGCTCCGCTCTTTCCTGCAGAATCTCGTTTCTTTCTATGGTATAAACTTCCTTACATATTTCAGATAATATCGCTGTTTGATAACCACTGCCAGTACCTATTTCAAGAACCTTATCCGTCTTTTCAAGACAAAGCTTTTCTGTCATAATCGCTGCCATATAAGGCTGAGAAATTGTCTGGCCCTGGCCCAGCGGAAGAGGTGTGTCCATATAAGCTTCGCTTTCAAACTCCTGAGGAACAAAATAGTGGCGTTTAACACGAATAAACGCGTCAATCACAGCAGGATCACATATACCGCGCCGCACAAGCTGGTCTTCTGCCATGCGTTTTCTCTGATCGTAATACGCGTTATTATTTTTTGCTAAAGCCATCAGATTTAAGTTGAAAAATTTAGCGCCTTTTATTCTGATTAAAAATATATTTAAAAACAAGCATAAAAAACTTTAAGGTATCTCTTGCCGGACTTATCCCTGAAATCTCTTCACCATAAATAGTTCGTATCGGAACTGATTTTATTTTCATGTTCTTCCCTGAAGCCAGCATAAGCATTTCCGACTCGATATCATATTTTTCCGACTTTATTTTTAGCTTTTTTAAAGCCTCCACTTTGATGAGCCTATAACCGCACTGAGTATCCGGTATATCCTGACCGCACATCCTGGATATTATCCATGATGTTACTCTGTTCACCCAATAGCGGGAAAGCGGCATATTTTTTGTCTGCTGCATCCTGTTCCCTATTACTATATCAACATCCTCACTACCGGCGGCACTCATCAGAACAGTAATGTCCTCAATGTGATGCTGTCCGTCACCGTCCATCATCACCATCCATTCAAAATTAGTCTTTGCTAGAACATGTCTTATGCCTTCCCGCACTGAAGCCCCCTTGCCAAGATTGGTTTTTTGGCGGATAACCATAGCTCCGTTATCAAGCGCGATTCTTTCTGTATTATCAATAGAACCGTCATCAATGACTAGAGCGCTCAACCCCATATTGACAATATCGCGAACAATCTGACCGATAGTTCTTGCCTCATTATGCGAAGGAATTATTACTACTGTATTATCTATTCTTGCTCCCATAATCTCCTAAACACGTACCACTGTCCTGGATATTTCTTAATAACCCGCTCAAATTCCCTTATATATATGCCCATAAGTCCGCGAATGTCCTTTTCCGTGTCTCCGATCTTTTCATATCGAATAGGCTCACTAAACACGACGCTGAAACTATCGTCTTTTTCCCTTAAAGTAACACAGCAGACTACAGGCGCGCCTGTTCTTAAAGAGAAAACCGCGGGGCCTCTAGGCATTACAGCCTTCTTTCCAAAAAAATCGACATCTATACCATTTGAAGTATAATCTTTATCTCCGACAATAGCCAAAAATTCGTTTCTTTTAAGAACATTAAAACACTCTTTTACCTGCGCCCCGAGCGGAATAGACACAAGCCCGTTAATGACTCTTTGTCTCAGAAAAAAATCCCTTATTTTTTTGTCTGCATGTTCGAGAACTATCGCTGTTACAGGATACCCCAATCCGCCTATTACAGCGCCTCCCAGTTCCCAATTCCCTATATGCAGACTTACTATTACAGCTCCTTTCCCTTCGGAAAGACATCTATCTAAATATTCTCGTCCCTTTATTTTTATATGCTCACGTATATATTTTTCCGTCAAACGCGGCATTTTAAAAAAATCTACAAGATATTTCGCGAAATTCCTAAAAACATCCAGCACATATTTTTCAACAATCCCCGCGGCAGCATCAGGACCTAAAACTATTTTTAAATTACTCCTTAATCCCTGCTTATCTTTCCCTGCTAAAAGATAATACACATACGCGATAGTTTCAGCGAATTTATAAGAAATTTCAAGAGGCAGATTTCCGACAAGAATAAAACCGATCTGATAGAATAAATACAAAATAATTCCCCTTTAAGAATTATATTTTTCAAAACTCGCCAAAGCAAGCCTTGCTATATTTAAAGCACTTTCCGGATTGGCCAGTTTTCCGATATTATTTTTCATCTGTTCAAGTTTTTCGCGCGATGAAAATAAATCTTCCAATCTCTGACAGATATTACTGTAATGTTTAACTTCAACAGCGGCGCCTTTTGCAATAAGATAATCCGCGTTCATGCGTTCATGCCCGGGTATAGGATTTACAATTATCATGGGAAGCCCCTTCACCAGAGTTTCCGCTACTGTCAAACCTCCGGCCTTGGTAACTATAACATCCGCTATTTCCATTAATTGATCTATATATTCGGTATAGGGCAAAACATATATTCCTTTTTGACCTCTCTGTTTTTTTAAACGCCTGTAAAGTTTTTTATTTGTTCCCGTCACTACCAGAACCTGATACCCCCGGTTTTTTTGGGCTAAAAGAGTATCAACGATGCCTTCCATTTGTCCAAGCCCTTGACTTCCTCCCATCACCAGAACAATAGGTTCCGTTTCTTCCAGTTTAAATTTCTTTTTAATTAATGCCTTATCGTGCTGTAAACAAAACTTGGGATCTACCGGAATACCATATACTTTTGTTTTTTCTATAGGCACACCTTTTGCCACAAGAACATTGCCCGCGTCTTCTGACGGTACCACATAATAATCAACCTCATCAAAAAGCCAGTACGAATGCGGAGCATAATCAGTCAATACCCCGATCAAGGATATCTTTGCGGCATACTTTTTCTTATAACAAGCCGCCATACCGCAGGGAAAAGCCTGGGTACACAAAATAATATGAGGATCATGATATTCGATGAGTTTCTTCATCCTGGACATATTATATTTAAAAATATTTTCCCGCGCCTTTTTAGTCTTTTCCAAGACTTCGGGGTTATCATAAATATTTCCCCACATTTCGGGTTTCTTCTTTATAACCTCAAGATATGTCTTATTAAGTACGCGTCCGAGTATAGGATTAGTATAATCAAGCGCATTGATTTTTTCAACCTGAAGATTATTTCCAACCGCGAATAAGCCCTTTTCAATAGCGCTTGCCGCGTAATAATGTCCAGAATTCCTTGATATGTAAAAGATTAGTACTCTCTTTTTCATATCTCCATTTCCAAGACTTTTTTTATGCGTTTTACCGCTTCTTTTAATCTTTCTTCTCTTTCTACCAAAGCAAAACGGACAAACCCCTCTCCATAATCACCAAAACCGGTACCCGGAGCCAGAGCTACTCCAACCTCTCGGATCAGCAACGACACAAATTCCATAGAAGTTAAAGCGTTATATTTATCCGGAATCCTGGCCCAAATATAAAAAGTAGCCTTTGGCCTGGGAACCTTCCATCCCGCTTCATGGAGACAGTCTACCATAACATCCCGCCTTTTCCTGTATATCTCAACTTGTTTTTTAACACAAGCCTGCGGTCCTGTCAGCGCTTTAATCGCGGCATATTGTATCGGCTTGAAAAGGCCAAAATCTATATATCCTTTGGTCTTTGCCAGAGATTTCAAAATCTTAGCGTTACCTACGGCAAATCCGATACGCCACCCGGCCATATTGTATGATTTGCTCAAAGTATGAAACTCAACAGCCGTATCCTTTGCTCCGGGAACCTCAAGAATACTGGAAGCTTCATAACCGTCAAAAACTATATCAGAATAAGCCAGATCATGTATTAAAATTATGCCGTTCTTTTTGGCAAAAGAAACTGTTTTCTTAAAAAAACTTTTCGGAGCTATCGCGGCCGTAGGATTATTCGGATAGCTTATAAATGTCAGTTTAGTCTTTTTAAGGATATCCGGCGGCACGGAATCAAAATCCGGCAAAAATCCATTCTCCTGATTTATAGGAAGATTATGAAGAATCCCGCCCGCGATAAGCACACCGTTAAAATGAACAGGATAAGACGGATTAGGAACAAGCGCGATATCATCACTGTTTAAAAAAGCCAAAGAAATATGCGCTATTCCCTCCTTGGATCCGATAAGCGGTAATACTTCTGTCTCAGGATCAAGAATAACTCCAAACTTCATCTTATACCAACCCGCAATAGCCTGTCTTAACTCACATTCTACCTTATCTATGGATCTTGAATATCTATGATTCTCCGTCTCCTGCGCCCGCAAGCAGAGTTCATCAACAATATGCTGAGGAGTGGGCAGATCCGGATTTCCCATGCCCAGATCTATTGTTTCCATGCCTCTATCCATAGCCTCTTTTTTTAATTGATCTATTATAGTAAAAAGATACATCGGCAATCTTTTCATCCTGTTAGCTTCTTCCATAATTATCTCCTGTTTATTTTAGCAAAACCTTACCCGCCAAATTTATAATTCTTAAAAATTTTCTGCTCTTTTCGAGATTGCCACGGTACTCGTCTACCTCGCACCTCGCAATGACGAATTAAATCTGTCATTCAGACTGTGTCGCGATTCAATTTTTGTCTTTGCGAGGGAGCAAGAGCGCCCGCGGCAATCTCCTACTAACTACTAACGACAAACGACTAACGACTATTAATTTCCGCTATTGCTTCCCCGGCCTTTACTTTCTCTCCGTTTTTTTTAAATATTTCAAAAATTTTACCGCTGCAGGGCGCAGGAACATCAAAAGCAGCTTTATCTGTCACCACTTCAAGCAGATCCTGTCCCTTTAAAATAATATCACCCTCAGTAACATACCATAAACTTATAACTGATTCTTCATTGTCCTTAGACATTTCAGGCAAACAAAACCTCATATTTCCTTCCTTATCAAACATACATTTTTGTTTTTGCTATATTAAGAGCAACCCGTATTCTGCATTAAGATCCTTATTGAACTGCTCCGCAAAAACTTTTTTCACAACACTCATATCGATTGTCTTACCCAAATATTCCTTTGCTGAAGTAACTCTGACATTTTTCTGTCCGCACGGGTTTATATGTAAAAAAGGTATTATATCATTATTTATATTAATCGCAATACCATGAAAAGTGACCCACTGTTTTAATCGTATCCCTATAAATCCTATCTTTTTATTGTTTACCCATACACCTCTTCTTCCTTGCATCCGTTCCGCGTCAATACCTATGCGCCCAAGGCTTTTTACTGCTGTTTTTTCCAGAAAATCGATATAAAAAGCTATATCACGTTTTTTATCTCTGAGGTCTATAATTGGATACATAACCATTTGACCGGGGCAATGAAAAGTTATTTCACCGCCTCGATCCGTAACAAGTACAGGTATGTTTTTAGAATCAAAAAAAGAACTGTTCGTAATATGGTTTCTATCCGTCAAACGTGAAATCGTTACTACAGGATCATGTTCTACTAAAATAAGAGCATCCGATATTTCCCCTGTTCTCCTTTTCCGGACCAAGTCCCGCTGAAACTGCAAAGCATCCGTATATTCCGTTATTCCCAAATCATAAATTTTCATTTTAATAGTTACTGCTGTTTAAAATATCTTATTTCCCTATTGCAGAGCAAAAACAGTTAACATATATCATCGAAGCCGCCGCATTCACGGAAATACTCTATCACTCCCCCTTTATCAAGAAGTTTTCTCATAATCAGAGGAATAGGTTTTATCTCAACATTTATCCCTTTTGAAATATTCCGGATAATATTCTTTTCAATATCCAGTTCAAGTTCATCCATATCATCGATATAATCTGTCGAACATTCGATAAGACATAATCCTACATTAAACGCGTTACGGTAAAATATTCTGGCATAACTTTTTGCTATAACAGCACGCAATCCACTGGCTCTAAGCGCAACCGGCGCTTGTTCCCGAGAAGAACCGCATCCGAAATTCTCTCCTGCTACAAGAAAATCTCCCTGTTTTATTTTCGCATGAAAATTCTCTTCAATATCCGCAAAAATGTATTTTGCCAGTTCTTTCTCGTCTTGTATTTTAAATTTATATCTCCCTGAAATAATATAATCCGTGTTTATATCATTTTGCATCTTTAATCTGTGAGAAAAATTTGACACCCTAACCTCCTGCATTAAAAAACGTTTCTATGTTTTTTCTTCTTTAGATTGCCGCGTCGTCGCCTTCGGCTTCTCCTCGCAATAACGATTCTGTGTTTCTGCCTTTCCATTTTCCCTTTATCCTTTTTCCTTTTCACTTCTTCGGGCGGGCACAAGGCCCGCCCCTACTCTGTACTAACAACGAACGACTATCTCTCTCCCCCGTCTTTGCGAGGGAGCAAGAGCGACTGCGGTCCGCCGGAGGCGGATCCGCCTCTGGCGGACAATCTCCGACTAACGACCAACGACCAACGACTAACGACTAAATTATCCCAGCCGTCTTTTATGTTCCCTTGGATCCGCTATTTTACCCGCAAGAGCAGTAGCCGCCGCTGTAGCAGGACTCGCCAAATAAATATTCGCGTTAGGGTTACCCATCCTGCCCTTGAAATTTCTGTTCGCGGTTGACAACGCATTTTCTCCGTCAGCAAGAACACCCTGATGAGTCCCGACACACGGCCCACAGCCGGGATTGTTAACAATAGCCCCGGCATTAATAAAAATCTCTACGTATCCAAGCTTTACCGCGTCCATATAAATTTTTCGTGACGCAGGCGTTACAATAAGCTTCATTCCCCGTGCCACTTTCTTTCCTTTTAATATTTTAGCCGCCACTTCAAGATCCTCCAAACGTCCGTTAGTACATGTTCCGATATAAACCTCATTCATAGGCGTACCTTCTATTTCTTCGACACAACAAACATTATCAACGGTATGCGGACACGCGATTTGCGGCGAAATATCCGAAAGATCATATTCTTTTATATCAATATATTTAGCGTCAGAATCCGATTCAACTGCTTCTATCACTCTCGACGAATGACGTTTTACCCAATCCAGAGTTTTTTTATCCGCGGCCATAAGACCGCATTTCGCTCCCATCTCTACTGCCATATTTGAAATCGTAAAACGGCCGTCAACACTTAACGAATCTATCACCTCACCATAAAACTCCACGGATCGATATGTCGCTCCGTCAGCCCCCACATCTCCGATAATATGTAAGATCACGTCCTTTGAATAAATGCCTTTGGCTAATTTTCCATTAGCAATGATCTTTATGGTTTCCGGCACTTTAAACCAATTCTTTCCGCTTGCAAGCGTTATCGCCAGATCAGTAGAACCTACGCCTGTAGAAAGTACGTTTATTGCGCCATAACTGCATGTATGAGAATCAGCGCCTAATACAAGATCTCCGCACACAACATATCCCGCTTCCGGTACTATTTGATGACAAACACCGCATCCTATATCAAAAAGTTTTACGCCATACTCCTGCGAAAATTTCCTCATTTTGTCATGTATGGCTGAAACTCCTATATTCGGACTCGGGCTGGAATGATCTATAACCATACAAAACATATCTTTTCTAAAGACATCTTCTACACCAAGCTTACGGAAACTATCGATTATCATTCCGCTTGTTCCGTCCTGCCCGAAACAAAAATCCACATTTGCGATTACAATATCACCCGCTCTTACTCTTCTTCCGCTATGTTCCGATAATATCTTTTCCGCAATCGTCTGTTTCATAATTACATCCTCTTTATTTTATTTTCTATTCACGCTATAGCTACAATGTAAATTTTGTCTTTGCGAGGAAATCCTTTCCGCCAGAGGCGAACCCGTCCTTTGGCGGGCGTATGCCTCGGTCCTCGCAATGGCGTAAAAACTATATTTTTTTCACCCAGGACTTGATCCTGTTTACTCCCAGCTTAATCGTTTCCATATCCGCCGCAAAACTTATACGGATAAACCTGTCGTCCCCAAAAGGCCCGCCCGGAATAACCGCGACTTTTTCCTCTTCCAAAAGTCTTTGTGCAAACATCATGGAATCCATCCCGAATTTGGAAACATCACAAAAAAGATAAAACGCGCCTTCCGGCTTAAACGGTTTTAATCTTTTTTCATCTGAAAACATTTCAATCAAACTATCTCTGCGTTTCTGAAATTCCAGGCAATTCATCTTCATCTCCTCTTCAAGGTCTGATGTAAGCGCAAATTCTGCCGCGGCCTGACTAACAGAACACGGATTGGAAGTAGCATGACTCTGCAAAGTGGAAACTTTTGAGACTAATTCTTTATCTGCCGCAAGATATCCTATCCTCCACCCTGTCATGGAATAACTTTTTGAAAGGCCGTTTACCACGACTGTTAAAGCGCGTATTTTATCGGAAACAGCGGCAATGGAAAAATGTTTTTTATTGTCAAAAATGATTTTTTCATATATTTCATCACTTATTACAACAATACCGGTTTTAGAACAAATCCCGGCAATTTTTTCCAGTTCCTGTTTATCATAAACCACTCCGGCAGGATTAGAAGGACTATTCAGGATCAATGCTTTTGTTTTCTCGTTCAAAGCGGCTTCTAACTGTTCAGGAATTAATTTAAAACCATTTTCTACTCGAGTTTGCAATACTCTTGGCACACCTCCTGCCAGCTTTACCATTTCCGGATAACTTACCCAATAAGGAGAGATCACCAAAACTTCATCTTCCGGGTTACATATAACCTGGAGAACATTATATAAAGAATGTTTTGCTCCGTTAGAAACAACTATTTCATTTATGCTGTAATCTAAATTATTATCATTTTTTAATTTACGGCAAATAGCCTCTTTTAGTGATTTTGTTCCCCCTGCAGGGGTATACTTAATATGCCCTTTATTTATTCTATCAATACCTGCTTTTTTAATTATTTCAGGCGTATCAAAATCAGGTTCACCTGCCGCTAATATAATAATATCCTCACCCGCGGCAAGCATGGCTTTTGCTTTTGAAGTAATACTTAAAGTAGCTGAAGGCTTTATTTCCATTATTTTGCGCGAAAACTCCATAATCACTCCTTTATATAACTTATATAATTATTTATATATAGTCTTTCACAAACCCTTCAAATGTAATAAGATATCATACCACAGCAAATATTACAAGAGATAAAGTGCCCTAATCCGGACTCTTTTTCATACAAAACCCTCAAGTTTTGCTTATAATATCGTTGACGATTGACAGAGCCCAGAGCCCGCCAAAAGCGGATAAGTTAGACAGGTTCTTAAGAAAAGCACACTTAGTAAGGACACGCCCTTTAAGCACCTGTCGGCGCACTCTAGGTTCCCCACCTGAGACGGGTTCGCTTCAGGCGAAAAGGGACCAGGTTATATCGAAAAACCTGAGGCATGCGCGAATGTGGAAATAAAAATAAGGGGCCTGGTACCTGCCTGGGTTTACACATCTACAGGGGTACCTGTTCCCATCTGGAATATGCATTTTTCGATAATTACAAGCATGCCCCCGGATTTTTAATTTTAATTGAGATTGCCGCGGTCGCTACCGCTCCCTCGCAAAGACGGAAGTCTGTCTTTGCGAGCTTCGAGCCTTGCGAGAAGCGCGGCAATCTCTTTGAAAATATAACTTTTATTCAGATGGCCTTTGAGGCTCGCAAAGACAAAATTTGAATTACAACATAGCCGCAATAACGCCACAGAAGAATAATCAGTAGGTTCCCCTTAAAAACTGTTATCTAATTATCAAGCGCTTACAACCTTTCCATTATAGATATTTATAAAATTCCTGTGATAGTTCCCAATCCACTTGTAATTTTTCTATTAAACTGATTGCATGTATATCAGTAAGAAAATATTGAATGCGTTCTTTTATCTTCTTAACAGAAGTTCTTTTATCCTCAGATTGAACAAGCATACTGATAAAATCATTAACCTTAACATCTTTACCCTGAAAACACCCTTCCAGCATGTCTGATAAAAGTACGCTTATATCAGCAAAATATTTATCACCGGGTTCAAGAAGTCTGGCTAAAATAGCTGTCATGAATAGATGCATCTGATACTTTGTCTTTTCAATATCATCTGCTATTTGCGGAACTTGTACATTAAGCACCCTAACATTCCTAAAAGCTTCAACATTGTTTTCTTGTTCTAAAAGAGCATTGATCATCAAACTTGTTTTCTCATCTGTTAAAACTATCTTCTTAACCTTACCTTTATTCTTTCTAATCTTTTTCAAAACATCCTCATCTCCATATCTCTTCCACAAAAAAATATTCCCCTTTTTTCCCATAATTTTCTTAGTTTCTATAAGTTTCTTCTTGAAATCCTTACTCAACATTATTGACTTAGGAATAAGGATCTCAATATTATCTTCCAGCAAAGAATTCACGCCCTGCCAAGCTCTTTTTCTTTTTTTCTCATCCATGGGCGTTATTACTCCCGGTCCCCTATGCTTTAAACTATTCTTCTCTGTTTCACCCGCGTCTTCTCTTAAACGTTTTAGAATGTCCTTTTCAAAATCTTGGCTTATCACAGAATCCGGTATTTTTATTTTTTTCGCAGAATCTGTAGCATCCACTAGTAACTGCTTCTCCTCTTCCATTAAACTTAAAGTTTGCTGGCAATACTTTACGCCAATTGTTTTGCTGGTTTCCTTTAATTCTTCCAAGAGCTGATTCATTGCTGTTACAATATAATCACTCAAAGTTACTGCCTCTGGAGTTTTAAAATATGCTTCAATCTGAATACCACCACTTATTTTTAAAATAGTTTGCACCACAACTTTAGCAGTCAATTCTTTAGTTTCAACTCTCTCAAATATTTTTAGCAACCATTTTTTCAAGGGCTCAGGACTTTGTTGTTTTTCAGCTTCTTTTAATGCTTCTATTAACTCAAACGGCATCCTTGCTTCTCGTGGTAGTTGCTTACAAAAAGCTTTGCCTGCATCTCCTGCTAAACGAACCATTTCATCAAATTGCTCATCAGTAACCCAATGAGAATCTAATTCTTGCTTTATTTTTAGAATTATATTTTCATCAAGTTCAGTAAATAGTTTATATTCTATTAAAGCCTTTAATTTACCTGTTTTTTCATGCATATTCTGTTTTATCTGTTTCGCAAGCGTTAAGGCCTGACCACTAAAATTATTCTCCAAATTTTCAAGCGATACACTTTCTTCTGCTTTTATCTTTTTATCTATTGCTTGTCTTGATTGTTCCTGGATCTGCTCTCCGGAACTCATAACACTTAAAACCGCCTGACAACATTCAGCTCCGATAGTTTTCTGCTCCGCACTTAATTTTTCAACAACAGCTTGCATTGATTCTTTAAATGCCTTATTTAAAAATATAGCTTTTGGGGTCTTTTCAAAAACTGCCTCATCATTAATCTCTCTATATTGTTTCATGATATTCATAACCACAACATTTATATTCAACTCTTTAGTTTGAACCCTTCCAAATACTTTTAACAGCCAATTTGTTAACGGCTCCTTATTAGCTTCCCTTTCAGATTGTTTTAATGCCTCTATCAACTCAAACGGCATTCTTATTTCTCTTGCTACTTGGCTGCAATAAGCCCGCCCAGCATCACCGGCTAAAACAGCCATACCATCAAATTCTTCATCAGTAACCCAATGAGGAGATAATATTTCCCTCATCTCAGGAAATAATTCTTCAGGTAATTCTGTAAATGCTTTTTGTCCTATTAGCGCGCTTAATTCGTCTGCTTTTTTCTGCATATTTTGTTTTATCTGTTTCGCAAGAGTTAACGCAGCGCCGGTAAAACTGTATATTATTTCAAGGTTTCCACCACCAGCATACAAAGCATATCCAGAAATAAATGCTTTGCGTTCCTCATATTCTTTTATCAGATTTGGAGCCACTGTAAGCTCCGGCACTTTTATTCCTTCTCTGGAAAAGAAATGAAAGTTAATAGCTTGCGCTAATTTTTTTGTAAAAGTAAGAAGACGTGGATCATTCATAGTAACCATTAAATTGGTAAACTGTTCTACAAATTTTCCATCTTTAACATCATCAAAAATCCAGTCTAATCTTTTACGAAACATATGGTTATTGTATCTCGTAGAATCATAAAAACAATATGACTGTAAAAACCATAGCCATATGCTATCATTAATAATCTTATAACGGCCGCCAATCAAATTAGTAAAAGTTTCATTCTCCTGTATTCCAATTATTCCATCGGCGAAACCTAATTTTTGTCTATTGGATACATGTCCGCCCCCTTTTTGGCCATATAGTCCATCTTTTAAATGTTTCAAATCTGCCATTTCATGCTTTGCTAAACGATAAAATATGCCCCAGGCAAGACTGATGTCACGAAACTCATGGTCTCTAAACTGATACTGAAAAACAATATCATTCTCTCTTATGTGGTTCCACATCTGGACAAATTTTGTATGAACAGCCAGAACGTACTTATACGTACCTCCCGACTGTTTATACGTTTCAATTCGGGGAAGCGGAAGCTTACCTTTTTCTTCATCTAGCTCATAATACACTTCTCTGATTTCAAGTAAGTGTTTTGGAATAAGTGCCTCATTATCTCTAAAATATTCAAGCGCTTCTATTAGATCTGTTTTTTCTAAAATTGGATTTTTGGACCATGCAAACGGCTGTAGATCTTTCTTGTCATTCTCCATACTAAATATATTCATATCCTCCAGATCAGGCTTTTCCCCTATAAACTTTTTTCTTTGCAATTTACTGCGCATCCTGTCTAGCCAAGTTCCTCCCGGACCTACTTTCTCTCTCCAACGCTGGTTTGCCCCGGCATACATTTCTTGCCGCATCACTGGATCTCCAGAAACCGTATCCGGACCTAAAGCATACGCCATATTGTTTAAAGTAAAAAGAACTGCTATACAAATGTTCAAAATTTTCTTCATAAATGTGCTCCTCAAATTAATAACAATATCATACTTATAACTTTTTTCAAATTAACTTATTATATCAAAAAAAAAGGCAAGGGCTAGCTGGAAGAATCTGACTTTTTTTGGGTTAACTAATGTTCTGTGGAGATATGCAAGAGACTTACTTCATATGTAAAACATGTTGCAAAACTATGTATCCTCCCACAAGCAAAAACGTCCACCTATTTAAATATCCCTCTCCGAAACTGGCGGGCTTCTCGTTCTGCTGATTTGAAAAGATCATAATATTTTGTATTAGGCGGGATTACCAGAACTTTGCCGTAGCCCTGGCTCAAGAGTTCCTCGTTTACCATTTTATCGTCAATATAAACATAAGCGAGCCAGCGGTTGTATTTATCTTCCTTTTGCACATCAAATTCTAAAAGTACGTTTTTCTGTTCCACAAATCCTTTATTAGCGATTGTTGCTTCAACAGCATACGGCTGGGGATCATAAACCCAAGAGTCTCCTACGCGTTTTCGGGTTTCCGGTGTATTTATCCCGATATATCGAACACGCTTTCCGTTTGAAAGTTCAATAGTATCTCCGTCAATTACGTTTTTTACAAAATACGATTTTTTCTCACCGTTTATATTAAGAGTGTCCTCAATACATCCGCTAATAGTGAGTAAACTCAAAACTATAGAGATCAAACTAAACCAGTTTTTTATTTTCCGCATATTTAATTCTCCAATCAACTATTTCGAGATTGCCGCGCCGCTCGCTTAGCTCGCAGCTCGCAATGACGAATAACAATAGAATTCGGGGACATGCCTGTAAGAGACACACTTCTTGGGTAGTGCGAAAGTCAGAAGTGTGCCCCTTACAGGCGTGTCCCCACCATGTAGGCTCTGCATAAAACCTCGCTCCGAACCGGGTAGTGGTTAAGTCTACAACTGCATTACCCCCTACCCGTCTCCAGATCGGGACAGGTACCTCTGTCGAGGCGTAACCCCAGGCAGGTACCAGTCCCCTTATTTTTATATTTATACCTAAACAAACGACTAACGACAGTTTGTCAATTCTCAACCAAACTCGACGGACACATATTTTTCACCACGCATTCCGAACAAAGAGGTTTTCTAGCATCACATATATTCCGCCCGTGTTCGATTAACACATTAGTTATAAAACCCCACTTTTTTTCATCAAAAAGTTTCATAAGATCCTGCTCTATTTTTACAGGATCTGTATTTTTAGTAAACCCCAGTCTTGTACTCAAACGTTTTACATGTGTATCAACTGCTATACCTTCATTTTTGCCATAAGCGTGGAAAAGCACTATATTAGCGGTTTTCCGGGCAACACCCGAAAGAGAAAGCAACTCTTCCATATTATCCGGAACTTTACCTTTAAACTTTTCAGAAATAAGTTTACTTGTAGAAATAATATTTTTTGCTTTGTTTCTATAAAAACCGGTTGACCTTATTTCTTTTTCAAAAACAGCTGTTTTTGCTTTAGCATAATCTTCCGCTTTTTTGTATTTTTTAAAAAGCAAGGCTGTAACCATATTTACGCGTTTATCAGTACATTGCGCTGAAAGAATCGTGGCAATCAAAAGTTCAAGAACATTTTTGTATTTTAAAGCTGTAGTTGCTTTTGGATATTCCTTTGCCAAAATAGTATAGATTTTATTAGCAGTTTTGTTGTCCATTTATCTCCTTGCTTACTATCGTTTCCCAGATGAGGACAGGTACCCCTGTTGATGTGTAAACCCAGGCAGGTACCAGTCCCCTTATTTTTATATTCACACCTATAAACATAAAAGTAGAATTCGGGGACATGCCTGAAAGTATCACACTTCAAGTGTATAACCTAGAGCCTGGAACCTAGAACGCGCCGACAGGCTCTTAAAGGGCGTGTCCCCACTATGTACTTTTTTCATTAAACCACTCACAAGCTGCGTAGTGGTTAAGTCTACAAATGCATTACCCACTATAATTCATTTTCTCCGAAACATCTTCTCCAAATCATCAATCGTTATATCTTGAACAGTAGGTCTGCCATGCGGACATGTAAACGGAAGAGAACACTTGTTTAATTGCCTGATAAGCGCTATCATCTCCTCATTGCTTAAAACATCACCCGCTTTTATCGCGGCACGGCATGAAGTCACTTTTATAAGTTCATCGATTTTTTCGATCCTGGTCTTATCATAATCAGTAAGTGACGCTAAAACATCATATACTACGGTTTTAAGGTCCCTGTCTTTTAATACAGCAGGCGCCGCCTGAACAATAAACGATTTATCTCCGAAAAGTTCAATATGAAATCCCAAAATTCTGAAATTTGAAGTAATCTTATCCATTATAACCGCTTCCGCGGCAGAAAGATCCATTCGAACAGGAAAAAGAAGATTCTGAACCTCTACAGCTCCTGTTTCTATCCCCCGGCTGAAAAATTCATACAAGATCCTTTCATGCGCGGCATGTTGATCAATAATAGTAATTGTGTCCTCCTTGATCTGCACAATATAACATCCACCGACTTGATGCATCTGTCCGCTGAATGAAAGTTCCGGCTGTTCTTTATCAATTGATACCTGCAGTTTTGCCCCGCTTCCCACAGGTTTATCCTGCGTCCGGTTAAATTCATAAGCAAATTCTTCCTGCGTCTCGCTTATCCCTAACAAAACAGGCTTTTCTTCTTCAATAAACCCTGTATCTTGAACTAAAGATCCTTGAACAGTATTTATAGCATCACCTGTTTTTTTTATATTTTCAAATGCGGATTGTACTGCTTTTTTGACTGCATCTCTTATTGTCCGTTCATCCGAAAATTTAACTTCCAGTTTCATGGGATGAACGTTTACGTCAACTTCCCCCGGGGAAATAGAAATAAAAAGAACTGCCCCGGGGAAACGACCCCGTTCTAAAAGGCTCCTGTAAGCATCATATATTGAATCACTCAACAATCTGTTACGTACAAACCTTCTATTTACAAAAAACATCTGGGACCGTCTATCTTTTCTCGTATTTGACGGAATACTTACAAATCCGTCTATCTTGCAAATATCATCAGATTCCGATTCCGGAATACGCACCATATGATTCGCAACATCCGGACCCAGTATAAGTCTTATCCGTTCTATTAGTTTCATTTCCTTCGGCGCATGAAAAAGTACCCTGTCAGAATGGCTCAATTTAAATTCTATGCCGGGATACGCAACTACAAATCTGCCGATTACATTTATTATCTCCGCAAGTTCAGAAGCTTCTTTTTTTAAAAATTTACGGCGTGCCGGAACATTATAAAAAAGATTTCTTACTTCAATTGTAGTTCCATGAGAACGTCCCACAGGCCGTACTTTCAGAATCTCGCCGCCTTCCATATAAAGATAAATACCCGAAGTCTCGGAACGCGGGCAAGTAATAATATCCATCTGAGAAACAGCCGCGATACTCGAAAGAGCTTCGCCTCTAAACCCCAAAGTAACAATACTATCAAGATCCTCTATCCCGTTTATTTTACTGGTCGCATGCCGTTTACTCGCTATCCTGGCATCTTCTCCGGACATGCCCACCCCATTATCAGCTATCCTTATAAGAGACTGTCCTGCCGCCTGTATCTCGATCTCAATGCTGTCTGCCTGCGCGTCAATCGAGTTTTCTACAAGTTCCTTAACCGCGGATGCCGGTCTTTCAACAACTTCACCCGCGGCAATCTTTCCGATAATATCATCATTTAATATATTTATCCTGTTTTCAGCCATATATACTCCTTGTGTTTCGTATATCACATGTCGAGTACGCTTGTGTTCTACTCTTCTTTGAGATTGCCGCGTCGCTTCGCTCCTCGCAAAGACGGAGGGAGAATTGCCGCGTCGTCACTTCGTTCCTCCTCGCAATGACAAATAAAAATAGAATCCGGGGACATGCCTGAAAGAGACACACTTCTTGGGTAATGCGATAGTCAGAAGTGTGGCCCTTACAGGCGTGTCCCCACTATGTGCTTTTTTCATTAAACCACTTCCAAGTTGAGTCGTAGTTAAGTCTACAACTGCATTAGCTAGAGACATTAAATTCGCCCTCAAAGAGGGCTCCTACTAACAACAAACGACCAACGACTAACGACTATTACTATTCCCCCCCTGCTTCATCTTTCAGCTCTGCAAGCCGTTTAAGAGCTTCCAGCGGTGTCATAGAATTAACATCTATACTTTGCAGTTTTGTTACTACCGGATGTTCTTTGTTCTTCGTTCTATCAAAAAAATCAAACTGTCGTTCCATAGCATTTTCCTTGTCGGAAAAGAAACGGGACCGAATATTACCGAGAAAAGAATCCTTTTGTAAATTATTCAGTATTTCCCGGGCCCTTTTTACTACTCCATGCGGCATGCCGGCCAGTTTAGCAACATGTATACCAAAACTATCGTCACAGCTTCCGTCTGCAACTTTGTAAAGAAAAACAATCTCGTCTTTCCATTCCTGAACCGCTAAATGATAATTCTTTACACCGGCCATAATACTTGCCAGCTCTGTAAGCTCATGATAATGAGTCGCGAACATGACCCTTGCGCCTGAAAGCTTCTGGCATATAAACTCTACAACTGCCCAGGCTATTGATACCCCGTCAAAAGTACTTGTTCCACGGCCTACTTCATCCAAAATGATAAGACTTTTGCCTGTAGCATTATTAAGTATATTTGCAGTTTCAAGCATCTCAACCATAAAAGTGCTCATCCCGTGGTATAAACGATCCGAAGCCCCGACACGCGTAAAAATTCTGTCTAACACTCCAATTTCCGCTTCTTTTGCCGGAACAAAGCTTCCTATCTGTGCCATAACAACAATAAGAGCTGTCTGCCTTATAAAGGTCGATTTGCCGGCCATATTAGACCCGGTAATAATAAATATTTTATCTTCCTCTGAGTTCATACATACGTCATTCGGAACAAACTGTTTGTCTTTAAGCACTTTTTCCAGAACAGGATGCCGGCCTTCGATAATACGCATTTGATCATTATCTGTTATTTCAGGACGCGCATAGCGGTTCGCAACAGCTATCCGTCCCAGACTTAATAAAACATCCAATTCAGAAATAGCTTCGGCCGTTTTTTTAAGCCTGTCAATCTCACATCCTATTTTGTCCCGAAGACGGCAAAATGTCTCATACTCCATATTTCTAAGACGTTCCTCAGCCCCTATTATTTTTGATTCATATTCTTTCAGTGACTGCGTAATAAATCTTTCCGCGTTTACCAATGTCTGTTTACGTATATAGTCAGACGGAACAGCATCCAGATTAGAGTTTGTAACCTCTATATAATATCCGAAAATTTTATTAAACCCGACCTTGAGAGAATTTATCCCTGTACGTTCTATCTCTTTTTTCTGAAGTTCCGCCAACCAATCCTTTCCGCTGGCAACAAGCGAATGTAATTCATCAATATCTTTGTCATAACCCTTTCTAACAAGCCCGCCGTCTTTTAACGAAACAGGAGGAACATCCACAAGACACTCCTGTATCCAACTGATAATATCTTTAAGATCTCCTATAGAGGTCAGATTCTGATTTATAAGCTCAGGTATATTTTTTGTACAACCGTCAGATTCTTGCGCAAGGTTTGTTGTCAAAACAAAACATGTTTTTAATTTTTCCACATTTTCAAAAGACAACGCTAATGAAACTAGGTCTCGGCCAGTAGCTGTTCCAAGACTCATTTTATTGGAAAGCCTTTCGATATCATAAATCCCTTCTAAAAGCTCTTTTACTGACCGGGCCGTCCTCTGTTCACTGAAAAAATACTCGACTGCATCCAGCCTTTTATTAATTTCTATTACATCAAGAAGAGGATTCAGGATCCATTTCTTCAACTTTCTTTTGCCCATAGGAGTTCTGGTCATATCAAGCACATTGAAAAGAGTTCCCTTAGTCGACAAATCTTCCTGATTATGTATAAGTTCCAAATGGCGCTGTGAATTCCTGTCCATACTCATAAACTGACACGGACAATATGTATTTATGTGATTAATATTACCCAGAGAATTCTTTTGCGTATCTTTGAGATATTTCAAAAGCGCGCCTGCGGCTCCTACTGCCAGATCAAGATTGGCGCATCCATAACCTTCAAGACTTTCAACAGAAAAATGACGTTTTATTTCTTTTTCGGAAAGTACGGGATCAAACATCCAATCTTCACTGATAGTAATCAGTCCCAAATTTATATCTTTTAATTTTTTGATTCTCGGTAAATTTGAAGAGTTTTTTGAAATGAGACATTCTGCGGGTGATATTTTATAGAGTTCCGAGAAAAAGTCTTCATCATTGTCAATTTCCGTTATTCTGAATTCACCTGTCGATATATCCGCGTAAGCCAGGCCAAAAACATCGTCATCAGCATTAAGTGAAAGTATATAATTATTAACCGCTCCAT
The DNA here is from genome assembly GCA_043823005.1 of Candidatus Omnitrophota bacterium. Classification (GTDB taxonomy): domain Bacteria; phylum Omnitrophota; class Gorgyraeia; order Tantalellales; family Tantalellaceae; genus JBDRBG01. The sequence continues at coordinate 17,221 of JBDRBG010000033.1, read as the reverse complement.
CCACAAGTTCATCTGCCATAAAAGTTCCGGGAGTTATTATTTTAACAATGTCACGCTCGACAATTTTCTTCCCGGGAACAGGTTCTTCAATCTGTTCACAAATAGCGACTTTTTTTCCCTGTCTTACAAGCCGCGCGATATAATTATTAGCCGCATGGTGAGGTATCCCGCACATCGGAATTCTCTTTCCCTGCGTTTTCCCCCTTGAAGTTAACGTTATATTCAAAAGTTTTGATGCTTCAACAGCATCATCAAAAAACATTTCATAAAAATCACCAAGCCGAAAAAACAGTATAGCATCTTTCTGTTTTTCCTTAATGCCCAGATACTGTATCATCATTGGCGTAAAATCAATGCTCATCGATATGGTCTCCAAAAGAAAAAAGACCATTGTGTCACCCATAATCACAGCATACTACTATGACAATCTGCCACAATGGCCTTTCATTCTTACATAATACTAACGTTTATAATTAAAAGTTATCCCATGGATTTTCTTCTGAACCTCTTAAAAATGCCGCGTTTATTAACTTTTTTTTGTTCTGATCTTGCCTTTTCCTTTTTAACGTCTTCTACTGTTCGTTCTTCTTTTTTCTCAATATCTACTTCGGGCGCCGAACGCGCTGTCTTTTCTTCCCCGCTGGGTTCCTCTTTTTTACCAGCCGTCTTTTTGCCATTTTCTTTAGCTTTTGATTCCTTAGCCTTTTTCTCTTTCGGCTTTTGCTTTTCCGCCGGCAAACCTAAAAGTTTTTCGTCCGAAATTGTCCTTTTAGTAAGTTCCATAATGACCATTGACGCTCCGTCACCTTTTCGTCTAGCCAAAGACATTATCCGCGTATATCCGCCGGCGATATCTTTATAAAGCGGCGCTATATCGCTAAAAAGAATTCTAACAACATCTTTATCGCAAAGCTTCCGAAATGCTTGTCTCCTGGCGTTCACTGAAATCGGATTATTTTTTGCCAGAGTTATAAGCGGTTCCACAAAACTTCTCAGCGCCTTTGCCTTTGCCAAAGTGGTTTCTATCCTCTGATACATAAAAAGATCATTAGCCATACTTTTAAATGTAGCCTTCCTATGGCTGGTAAGCCTGCTTAATCTTCCTTTCTTCTTACGATGCCTCATCTTCTATTATCCCTTCTTTAACTTATCCGTTCAGTCTTTAACTTATCTGTTCAGTCCTTGTACTTAAGATCATTCTTCGTCTTCTCCGTCATCTTCTATTTCCATGCCAAGATGCAGGCCCATGGGTATCAAGACGTCGTTGATCTCATTTAATGATTTTTTTCCGAAATTTTTATACTTAAGCATTTCTGTTTCTTTTTTTCTGACAAGCTCGCCTATCGATCGGATCTTGGCTTCTGCAAGACAGTTTGAACTTCTTACTGACAGCTCAAGTTCAGAAATAGGTTTGGTCAGTTTTTTTCTCATCTCTTTTTTCTCTTTGGATTCTTCTTCCTCTTCTTCAATTTCTTCCGCCAGTTTTCCGATACTGATAAACACATCAAGATGTCTCTGCAATATATTCGACCCGTATAAAAGCGCGTCTTTTGGTTCCATACTGCCATTAGTGAAAATCTCAAGGATAAGCTTGTCATAATCAGTAAGATGCCCGACTCTCGTATTTTCCGTAGAAATATTCACCTTTTGCACGGGAGAAAACAAAGCATCAATGGCAATTACGCCTATAGCGTCTTCCTCTGTCTTGTTACGTTCAGCAACAACATATCCTCTGCCTCGCTCTACTTTTAATTCCATTTCAAATTTTACATCCTCTGTCAAAGTAGCTATATGATGATCCGGATTAATAATCTCAACCGTTTCATCACATTTTATATCCGAAGCTTTTATATCACCTTTCTTGTCTACACTGATAAACATAGGTTTTGGAGTCTTAAAATGCGACCTCAAAACAAGTTCTTTTATGTTCATCAAAATCTCGGTCACATCTTCATAAACACCCGGAATAGTCGCAAACTCGTGCAATGCGCCATCCATCTTGACCTGTGTTACCGCAGTTCCTTCTATCGAGGATAAAAGTACCCGCCTTAAAGAATTTCCCAAAGTAACACCATACCCCTTTTCAAATGGCTCTGCAACAACTTTTCCGTAAGTAGATGTATACGTATCCTCATCGAAAACTATTTTTTTGGGTAACTCAAAATTTTTTAATCTTATCCCCATTTTTGCATCTCCTCCTTTTAGTGGATCGGCATTTATCCGGCCCGCTTTCATTTGCGGGCAACTTCCGCACTTGAAACCATTTCCCTACTCAATCCCCATCATAGACTCTCTTACAACCTAAAAACCTTATTTTATAAGGTTTTTAGAGATTGCTTCGCCGCTTCACTCCTCGCAAAGACGAATAGGGCGTTTTCCCCGACTGTCATTGCGAAGGCCGAGCCAAGCAAGACCTGTGGCAATCTCTTTGAACACTCCCCGCAATGACGAGTTTTTCTACAGCCCCAGGACCTGCAGCCAAGAGTTCCTTTTCTATTGTTACGCAAACGTTAAAAAGCTCATTCCAAACATTTCATGAAAATTACTTGGAATATAACTCAACTATCAAGTTCTCTTCTATTGCCAACCCGATATCACCTTTTACCGGCAGTCTTTTTATCTTTACAGCAAGATCTTTAAATGAAACTTCCAGCCAATCAGGCGTACCCCGCCCCTCAAGCTCTTTTGAATACTCGCGAATAAACTTCAGTTGTTCTTCTTTGCCGGCAAGCGCTATCTCATCGCCTGCTTTGACAAGATAAGACACTATATTCACCTTTCGCCCGTTAACTTTAACAAATCGATGGCCTACCAACTGACGGGCACCTGCCCGTGACGCCGAAAAACAACTGCGATAAATAACATTGTCAAGCCTGCGCTCTAAAAGCTGTAACAAAACCTCGCCGGTCGCGCCTTTGGTTTTTTCAGCCTTTTTGAAATAATTTTTGAACTGTTTTTCGAGAATACCATAAATCCTTTTTGCTTTCTGCTTTTCCCTAAGCTGAATAGCATAACCAGAAAGTTTCTTTTTCCTGACCATCCCATGCTGACCAGGCGCATACTCGCGCCTCATAAAAGCACATTTCTCAGCGTTACATTTTGTGCCCTTAAGAAATAATTTTTCACCTTCCCTGCGGCATAATCTGCAGGATGCTGTTATTAATCTAGCCATTTAATTTCACTCCTTATTTTTTTCATTCTGAAAGCTTCCGCAAAATAGCTTATTTGTCATTACAACAAATCACATTCGTCTTCGCGAGCGCGGCAAAGCCCTGCCAATGCTCTTATCCATCTCATTTCCAGTATCATTTTTCGTTATTCGCAAAAAATGTCAATCTCTTTTCGTTTCCGCCCGGATTACCTCGTCGCTTTCCGCCAGAGACGAACCCGTCCTTCGGCGGGCGCTCCCCGCAATGACCTAAAAGTTGTATTTTTCGCATAACTCTATTTTTATATACGCCGTCTTTTTTTAGGCCTGCATCCGTTATGCGGTGTCGGGGTTATATCCCTGAGACCGCGCACATTTAATCCTTCCGTCCGTATACTCCGCACAGCGCTTTCTTTGCCGGCTCCGGGTCCTCTCAAAAAGACAGCGACTTCTTTTATCCCATGCATCTTTGCTTTTCTAACCGCGTCTTTTGCCGCTACACTTGCCGCAAACGGCGTAGATTTTCTTGACCCTTTAAACCCGACGGTTCCGGGAGAACTCCAACACAAAATCTTACCGTCAGTATCCGTTACAGTCACGATCGTATTATTAAAAGTCGCGTGTACAAACACTTTTCCGTTAGATACTTTTCTGACGATTTTCTTACGCTTTTTTGTCTTTGCTTTTTTCTGCACCTCTTACCTCTCTTCTCGATTGTCTTAAAACTTATCAATTTGTTATCGATATATTTATTACTTTTTTCCTCCGGCTTTTACTGCCTGCCTTGCGGTTTTGTCTTTATAGGCCCCTATCGTCCTTTTTGGGCCTTTTCTGGTTCTGGAATTCGTCTTCGTCCTTTGTCCTCTTACCGGCAAGTTCCTTTTATGTCTTATCCCGCGATAGGCGCCAATAATCATTAATCTCTTGATATTACCGGTCTCCATCCTTCGCAAGTCACCCTCTACCCTGAATTTTTCCTGGATAATACGCGTAATCGTTGTGATTTCATTATCATCCAGATCTTTTGCCCTTTTATCCGAAGAAATCCCGGCCTCTTTAAGTATCAAATTCGACCTGGTCTTTCCTATTCCATAAATATAGGTTAATGCTATTTCTACTCTTTTTTCCTTTGGAATATCCACGCCTACTATTCTTGGCATATCTGTTTCTCCTTATCTTATAAAATCAAATCAAAATAAACTCTTTTGACAAAAAACTATCCTTGTCTCTGTTTATGCTTGGGATCCTTGCAGATCACCCTTACAACACCTTTGCGTCTAACAATTTTACAGTTACCGCACATTTTTCTTACACTGGGTCTTACTTTCACAATTACTTCTCCCTCTTTATAATTCTTCCCCTATCCAGATCATAGGGCGATAATTCTACTGTCACTTTATCTCCCGGAACAATCCTTATGAAATACATCCTCATTTTTCCCGAAACATGGGCGAGTACCATATGCCCGTTCTCAAGCTTCACTTTAAACATGGCATTTGGCAAACATTCCGTTATCTCGCCAACAGCCACAATCGGTTCTTCTTTTGGACTCATGTTATTATCTCCGCTTCTTTTTGTCCTACAATAACGGTATTCTCAAAATGCGCTGACAGCTTACCGTCCGAGGTCACCGCAGTCCATCCATCCGATAAAATGCGTACGTCTCTCGCACCTGCATTAATCATAGGTTCAATAGCAAGAACCAAGCCTTCCTTCATTACTGGCCCTTTACCTTTTTTCCCCCAATTAGGTATTTCCGGTGCTTCATGCAAATTTTTGCCGATTCCATGCCCTACAAACACCCGGACTTCCTGAAACCCAGCATTCTCAGCAACAGTTTGTACGGCATGCGATATATCAGAAACTCTGTTACCCGCTAATGCCTGTTTTATTCCGCTGGAAAGACACTTTTTTGTGACATCTATAAGACGGAATGCCTCACTGCTTATTTCTCCTATCGCGAAAGTTCTTGCCGCGTCAGCGTAATATCCGTTTTTTTTCACGCCTACATCTATCCCGATAATATCTCCGTTTTTCAGAATGATATTATCTCCGGGAATACCATGTACTACTACTTCATTAATTGAAGCGCAAATTGCGGCCGGGTACCCTTTATATCCTTTAAAAGCAGGTTCCGCTTCCCTCCCGATTATAAATTCCTCCACTTTCCGATTCAACTCGCCTGTTGAAATACCTTCTTTTATATACGTTTCTAATAAAGAAAATATATCTTTTATTATTTTTCCCGCTTCCCTTATCTTTAAAATATCTTCTTTATTGGTCAAAATTGTCATGACTCAAACCTTTTCATGAAAAAAGGATTTTATTTCTTCAAACAGCTTTTCCGCTTCCATATCACCATTAACCTCTTCCAATAAACCCTTGTTTTTATAATATTCTATAAGATCTTTTGTCCTCTGCTCGTAAACTTTCAACCTGTTCTTTACTGTTTCAGGGCGGTCATCTTCACGCTGAATCAGCCGAACCCCGCATCTATCACAAAGATCTTTCTCTTTTGGAGGAATATTGATTACATGATAATTAAATCCGCACTCCGGACAAACTCTCCTGCCTGAAAGCCGATTTACCGCGACTTCTTCTGATGTCCTAAAATATAAGACAGTATCTAACGAACGGTTTCCCTGAGTTAAAGCATCATCAAGAGATTCTGCCTGCGCTTTTGTCCTGGGATATCCGTCAAGGATTACACCTTTTGCGGCATCATCCCGCTTGATTCGTTCAATAACACTCTGCGTTACTATATCATCAGGAACAAGTTCTCCGCTGTTCATATATGACTCGATTGTTGCTCCCAATTCAGCACCCTCTTTTACGGTTTCTCGAAGCATATCTCCGGTTGAAACATGTAAAAGATCGTATTCTTTTATTAAATATCCCGCCATTGTCCCTTTACCTGCTCCGGGAGGGCCTAACAATACAAAATTCATTTGTTTTATTGAAGGCATCATCCTAAACGTCCTCTCACTCTACCCTTTTTCATAAATCCTTCATAATGCCTCATAAGCATATGAGACTCTACTTGACGCATGGTATCCAGCATAACACCCACAATTATCAATAGACCCGTACCCCCAAAAAAACTGGCGACAAGAAACGGCACTCCTAGCTGACTATTTATGACACTAGGCAACACCGCGATAATAGTAAGAAACATAGCTCCTGGCAAAGTTATGCGTGTCATAATAAAATCAAGATATTCAGCTGTCTGCTTTCCGGGCCTTATTCCCGGAACAAATCCTCCAAATCTTTTCATGTTATTCGCCATATCAATAGGATTAAAAGTTATTGCCGCGTAAAAATAACAAAAAAACAGTATAAGCAAAGAATACACTACATAATAAAAAGGTCTGCCCATCATAAGCGAACTTGCCACTCCCTGAATTACACGGTTCGGAACAAATCCCGCGATAGTAGCGGGAAACAATATAATTGACTGCGCAAAGATTATAGGAATAACACCGCTCTGGTTTACCCTGAGAGGGATATAGGTACTTTGCCCGCCATAGACCCGTCTTCCTACTACCCGTTTAGCATATTGTATGGGTATTTTTCGCTGTCCCTGCGTAATCATAACAACCGCTACAATAACCCCGACAAACATAACAGCAAGAAAAAGCAGTTTAAACGCGTCTATTTGAGCCTCTCCCTGAGTTCCTGGCATGGCCAATGATACAAGCTGAATAATAGCCGCCGGCAATCTTGAAATAATACCGGCTGTAATAATAAGTGATATTCCGTTACCAATACCCTTTTCCTGAATTTGTTCGCCCAGCCACATTATAAATGCCGTACCGGTAGTAAGCGTAATCACAGTAAGCAGTCTAAATCCCCATCCCGGATATTGAACTATCTGCATACCCTGAAAATGCGCCGAATTTTCCAGCCATAAAGCAATAAAAAATGACTGAATAATCGAAAGTACAACCGTGAAGTATCTTGTATATTGTATTATAACCTTCCGTCCTTCTTCCCCCTGTCTTGCCAGACGTTCCAACGCCGGAATAACCGTTGTCAAAAGCTGCAAAATAATAGAAGCAGAAATATAAGGCATAATCCCCAAAGCAAATATGGTCAGACGCTGCATAGCGCCGCCGGAAAACATGTTCATAATACCAAAAAGCGTACCACCCTGGGTCCTTGCTATATTATCAAAGAACTGAGCCAGCTTAACACCGTCTATTCCCGGTGTCGGGACAAAAGCCCCTATTCTATAAACCGCTATCAACCCAAGCGTAAATAAAACCTTTTTTTTAAGATCCGGAATCTTAAAAATATTAGCATATGCTTCAAACAATTTTTTCTCCTTAGTCTATTTCTGATAAAAACAAAGCTCTTAACCGATTAGATCAATTCGATTTTTCCGCCCGCTTCTTCTATAATAGTTTTTGCGGCTGCAGAAACAGCATCTGCCTTAACTGTTATTGCCTTGCCTAATTTACCTTTACCAAGCACCTTAAGAGGCAAACTCTTCTTTTTTAATATCTTATTAGCCAACAGAAAATCTTTATCTATTATCGCGCCGTCTTCAACCCGTTCTATCCGGTCTAAATCGCCAACATTAATTATGTTCCATTCTTTTTTAAATTTATTTGTAAATCCGCGTTTAGGAACACGTCTGATCAACGGCATCTGCCCGCCTTCAAACCCGCCGCCAAAACTCCTGCCGCCTGCGCGTGCTTTAGCGCCTTTATGCCCGCGCCCGCTGGTCTTGCCTCGGCCGGATCCTATGCCTCGTCCTTTACGTTTACTGTTTCCCCGAAGCTTCTTGGGCTTACCAATATTTTCTAATCTAAGTACCATGTTCTCTTCCTTCTCCTTATATAACAAACTTTGTTCAAACAAAACTGAAATATTAAAAACCTATAAACCTATTCTCCCAATCTTTTGAGCCGTAAATCCTTAAAACCGTTTACAGCAGCTCGCACAACATTCAAAGCGTTTCTTGAACCTAAACTTTTTGTAAGAATATTTTTTATACCGGCAGCATCGCAAAGTGCCCGTACCGGACCTCCGGCAATCACTCCCGTACCGGGTCCCGCGGGCTTTAACAATACCTTTGAGGCTTTGAACCTGCCAATAACTTCATGAGGAATCGTATCGCCTGTTAAATTTATCTTTATAAAACTTTTTTTAGCTTTACCGACACCTTTTTTTATAGCTTCTACCACCTCATTGGATTTTCCGAAACCTATACCTACTTGCCCTTTACCGTCCCCTGTTACTACCAGAGCGCTAAATGAAAAATTCTTTCCTCCCTTAACAACTTTAGAAACCCTGCTGATTTTTACAACACGTTCTATGAGTTCACTTTCCGTTCTTTCCCAGGATTTATCTTTTTTTCCGTTTTCTGCCGTTTTGCCGGCAAAGACTTCTGCCTTCGCAGTTTTGCCATCTTTTGCATCAACAGGTTTGCCTGTTATATTCTTTCTTTCCGTTTCCTTTGACATCTGTCCTCCTATACTAAAATCAAGCGAATCGTATCGATTTCTTTATTAAAACTGCAGCCCATGCTGCCTTGCTGTTTCCGCGACAGTTTTCACGACACCATGATACCTATATCCGGCCCGGTCAAACACTATTTTCGTAATTCCGCTTTTAACCGCGGTTTTCGCGATATTCTCACCGAGCCACGAAGCAAACTTAATATTTTTACGCGTTATTGCCTTTTCCCCTGATTTCGACATTGAAAGCGTAGAAAGCCCGCACAACGTTTTGCCTGCCGTATCATCTACAATCTGTACGAAAATATTTTTGTTGCTTTTGTTAATACACATCCTCGGTCTATCAGTCGTCCCGAAAACTTTTTTTCTTATTGACTTTTTTCGTCGATTTCTTCTGGCGCTCTTATCCATCTTTTTCCTTCTTTATATTCTTTTTCCTAATCTATTACCTATATCGCTTAAAAAAACTGACACTTTTCTCGAGATTGCCGCGTCGTCACTTCGTTCCTCCTCGCAAAGACGAATGGGATGTTTTTCCCTTTTTCTATTCACCAACCGCTATTTTGCCGGAAGGGCGAGCGTTCTGATCGCAGTTTTTGCCCGAACCAAGTGAGGCCAAAATGTTTGAGTACGGAATGCTTGCCGTTCCGGCAAAATACTTTGCTTTTTCTTCTCCAAGCTATGTCAGAACAAAACAACCATTCCCCATTCACTAACAATTATTCACTGCTTAAGCTATACTCTTGCCTTGTTTCTGCCGCACATACTCTCCCTGATACCTGATTCCCTTGCCCTTATACGGCTCCGGCGGATAATAATCCCTGATTTCAGCCGCCACTTCTCCTACTTTCTGCTTATCAATCCCTTTCACCAATATTTCCGTAGGACTGGAAGTTACTATAGTCACGTCTTCCGGCGGTGTAAAATTAACACTATGAGAAAAACCTATATCCAAAACAAGTGTTTTGCCCTTCATCTGAGCCTTATATCCTACACCCTGAATCTGAAGTTTTTTTTCAAAACCGTCTTTAAGCCCTGTAACTATATTCTGAATCAAACTTCGAGTCGTACCATGCAAAGCTCTATTAATACGGGAATCCGACGGTCTTTTAATCATCAGTTCTTTATCTTCGATCTCAGCAATAAATCCATCCGGCATAACATATTCGCTTGTTTGACCTTTTCCTTCAACTTTTAGTTTTATTCCATTAATCTCTATCTTTATTCCTTCCGGAATATCTATAGAACGTCTCCCTATTCTTGACATTTATCTCCACTCCTTCTTTCTCCGTCTACTATTTTTTGTTCGCCCTCAGGAGAGAGCTCCTACTAACAACGAACGACCAACGACTAACGACTAATTACCATATCTGACAAATAAGTTCTCCTCCGACACCCTGCTCTTTTGCCTCTTTATCCGTCAACAACCCTTTACTTGTAGAAAAAATCGATATACCAACGCCGCCTCTTACACTTCTTACTTTTTCCACCGGCACATATGCTCTAAGTCCGGGCGTTGAAATCCGTTTCAAGGCCGTCATTACAGAAGTTTCATCATCCAGATATTTCAGGTATACCTTAATCAAACCCTGTTTTGTATCTTCAATAACCCTGTAATTCTCGATAAATCCTTCTCTCTTTATAATCGAGAGAATGCCTTCTAAAATACCGGACTTTTTAATAGTAACTGTTTTTTTTCCGATTCTTATAGCATTACGTATTACTGTAAGCTGATCCGCGATTAAATCCGTTACACTCATTTATTTTCTCCCTCTTTAAACAGTGAGTTTCTTCCCCGTTTTACCAACTTGCTTTTCTCATTCCGGGAATATCGCCTTTTGACGCCAATTCTCTAAAACAAATACGGCACAGTTTAAAACGTTTCATATACCCTTTTTTTCTTCCGCATATCTGGCATCTTGTAATAACCCTGGTACTGAATTTCGGTACCCTTTTTGCTTTCTCCATAAGTGATTTTTTTGCCATATCTTTCCTCTGTCTATTTTATTTCTTTATACCCTTATTTATCCTTACTAAACGGCATGCCAAACAATTTCAAAAGACTCCTGCTTTTCTCTTTTGATCCGCGTTTTATTACAAAACAAATATCAAACCCATGAACTACTTTAGTTTTATCCAAATTAAGTTCGGGAAAAATAGTCTGTTCCTTTATCCCTAAAGTATAATTCCCTGCCCCGTCAAATGCCGTGCTGGAAACACCTCTAAAATCCCTTATTCTGGGAATAACAAAATTTATAAGTCTATCAAGAAACTCATACATGCGATCCTTACGCAAAGTTGCTTTATACCCTACAGGCGCGCCGGCCCGTATTTTAAAATTTGAAATAGCTTGTTTGGATCTTGTTAACGCGGGTCTTTGCCCGGCTATTTGAGCAAGTTCATCCCTCATCAATTCGATCAATTCTTTTTGCTGCGCCATTTCTCCCATTCCGAGATTAATCACAATTTTTTCAAGCCGCGGAACCTGCATTTTGTTTTTATACCCAAACTCTTCCATTAACACAGGTATAATTTTTTCATTATATAAATCTTTCAGTCTTGCCATACCTCTTTATCTCCCTCTCTCGATTCATGATCCTGTTTTTTCTCGTCTTCAGCTCATGTGACCCCAATCACAGACTGTGTGTTATAACACTTCCTTGCACTTTTTACAATACCGCACCCTGGACCCGTCCTTAAGAACATCTATACCTATTCGTGTAAACCTGTTGCAACCTTTACATACAACAGCCAGATTAGAAAATTGCATAGCAGCCTCTCTATGTATAATGCCCCCTTGTTCATCCTGACGAGTACGGCGGGCATGTTTCTTTGCAAAATTAATACCCTGCACAATTGCCTTATCTCTGGCAGGATACACCTTCAACACTTTCCCTGTCTTCCCTTTATCTTTTCCTGCAAGGACCTTAACTGTATCATCTTTCCTTATGTGAAGCATTCCTACTCCTCCTTAAATAACTTCCGGTGCCAACGACACTATTTTCATGAAATTCTTCTTACGAAGCTCCCTCGCAATAGGCCCGAAAACACGCGTACACCTGGGATTTCCGTCTTTGTCTATCACAACAACCGCGTTATGATCAAATTTGAGAACCGTTCCGTCTTTACGCAGAATAGGATATGCCGTTCTTACGACTACTGCCCGCACTACTTCGCCCTTTTTTACCTCTGCAGTCGATGTTGACTCCTTTATATTACAGGTTATTATATCCCCTATTTCTGCTGTCCTTTTCCCGGACCTTCCGATAACCCCAATCATCGAAGCCTTTTTGGCCCCGGAGTTATCAGCTACATCCAGTTTACTTCCCATTATAATCATCGTGGTTAACCCCTTTGCATTTTTTCTAATATTTCAATGACACGCCAGCGTTTATCCTTTGAAATAGGACGAGTCTCGATTATTTTAACAATATCCCCCATTGTCGCTTCATTTTTTTCATCATGAGCCTTAAGCTTTTTATGGGATTTTACAAATTTTTTATACAATGGATGTCTCTTTCTGACATCCCATTTAACTATAATCGTTTTATCCATTTTATCGCTGACTACTGTCCCAACTATGGTTTTCTTATTTACTTTGCTGGCTTTCACTTTCTTTCTCCTTTAAGATTGTATAACATCTTGCGATATCACGCTTTAACAGCCTGAACGTATGAGGCCTTTCAACCCTGCCTCCTGCCACATTTTCAGCCCGCAGTTTAAACAACTGCTCTTTAATCACACTGAGTTTCTGTTCAATTTCAGCCTTTGTCATGTTTTTTATCTCACTTGCTTTCAACGTTATCCTCCCCTTGATATGAATTTTGTCTTCATCGAAAGTTTATGCGCGGCCAAACGGAAAGCCTCCCTCGCCATATCATGCGGTACCCCTTCCATCTCAAAAATAAATTTTCCTCTCTTCACACAGGCTACCCAGCCTTCCGGCGAACCTTTTCCTTTTCCCATACGGGTTTCAGCAGCTTTTTTCGTTATCGGTTTATCGGGAAAAACACGTATCCACAACTTACCGGCTCTTCCGGTATGACGCATTATAGCAATGCGCGCCGCCTCAATCTGCTTATCAGACATCCAGACATTGTCCAGACATTTAAGCCCATATTCGCCAAAGTTAAGAGTACTAGCCGCAGTACTTGCCCCTTTACGCCGTCCTCTCTGCTGTTTTCTAAATTTTACTCTTTTAGGCATTAGCGCCATATTTATCCTACTCCTCCGTTACTTTTGCTTCTGTTTCATTTGGACGAGACACACCTTTAATAAACTTTTCACCTTTATAGATCCAAACTTTTATGCCGATTATCCCGTAAGTTGTTCTTGCTTCGGAAAAACCATAATCTATATCCGCGCGTATTGTCTGAAGCGGTATCTTTCCCCATTTATACCCTTCAGATCTCGCTATTTCAGCTCCGCCCAGACGACCTGAACACTTTATTTTAATGCCCTGTCCTCCTGCGTCTTTATGTGTTTGTATGGTCTTTTTCATCGCGCGCCGAAACGAAACCCTTTTAACAAGCTGAAAAGATATGTTATCCGCGACTATTTTGGCAGACAACACAGGATTCGAAACTTCTTTAATATCAACATACAGTTTACTCTGATCTCCGACTATCTTTTGCACACTCTCTTTAAGCCGTTCAATCTGAGCGCCTTTGCGGCCTATGACCATCCCCGGCCGTCCGGAAAATATCATAACCCGAACACGGTTACTCGCTCTTTCGATTTCCACTTGCGCAACATGCGCCATCGCCATTTCTTTTTCGATCAATTTCCGTATTTTTACATCCTGAAGCAGATTATCCGCGAATTCTTCTTTTGACGCGTACCATCTGCTATTCCAATCCCTTGTTACACCAACACGGAAACTCACTGGATGAACCTTTTGTCCCATATTACTTGCTCCCTGCTCGTTTCTTTTGAAAAACTTTGTTTACTTTTTGATCAAGCTCCACATGAAGATGCGTTGTCCTGTGCCTTATAATACTGGCTCGTCCCATTGTTGCCGCTCTATAGCGCCTTAACATCGGACCTCCATCTGCTGTTATTTTTGATATAATAAGGTCCTTTTCCAGGAACTTATCCTGTTTACCGTTATTCGCGTTAGCAAATGCGGACTTCAGAACCTTCTTAATCGGGCCGCATGCTCTTTTTGCTACATTGTCAAGTATAGCGACCGCTTGTTCTACTGTCTTACCGTTTATTAACTCAAGAACTAATCCTGCCTTACGAGCTGACATCCTTAAATATTTTGCTTCTGCTTTTGCAAGCATCTCATCTTCTCCTTTTATCTGTCTCAGAATAATAACATTAAGTCTTTTCAAGCGAAGTCTTGGTAGCCGCGCCATGACTTCTAAATTTACGCGTAGGAGCAAACTCCCCTAACTTATGTCCAACCATAGTCTCAGTAATAAAAATAGGGTGGAATTTTTTGCCGTCATGCACAGACATTGTAATTCCTACAAAATCCGGCAACACGACAGATCTTCTCGACCATGTTTTTATCGGTTTTTTACTTCCGGTTTGAATCATGATCTTAACCTTTTTCATCAGGCTTTCTTCGACAAATGGTCCTTTTTTGACCGATCTTGACATATCTTACTTCCTCCGTTTTATTATTTTACTGCTTGACGCTTTCTTCTTCTTGCGAGTCTTTAATCCTTTGGTAATCTTCCCCCACGGTGTCGTTGGATGCCTTCCACCTGAAGATTTTCCTTCACCACCGCCCATGGGATGATCAACCGGATTTTTTGCAACAGCTCTGGATTTCGGTCGCCTCCCTAAATGTCTTGAACGTCCTGCTTTCCCTAAAGATATATTTTCATGATCCGGATTACCGACTTTTCCGATAGAAGCATAGCACTCCTCTTTTACAAGCCGAACTTCTCCGCTGGGCATACGCAAATGTATGTTACCGCTGTCTTTCGCGTCAACAAGAGCGTTGTTCCCGGCAGACCTCGCTATTTTCGCTCCGCGTCCGGGATCCATTTCCACACAATATACCTCTGATCCCAAAGGAACATTCTTTAAAGGCATGGAATTGCCCACTTCAATTTTAGCTTTTGGTCCGCACTGAATCGTAACATCGGGACACATTCCCAACGCCGCTATTACATATTTCTTCTCCCCGTCTTCGTAACGCACAAGCGCGATACGGGCAGACCGATTCGGATCGTATTCTATTGCCTCGACAACCCCGCTTAATCCTTTTTTCGAATATTTAAAATCAATTAACCGATAGCGTCTTTTATGCCCGCCGCCTCTTGCGGCTACGGTTATACGGCCTAAATTGTTTCGTCCGCCTTTTTTATGTAAAGCCCGGGTTAAAGATTTTTCCGGTTTCTTTTTTGTTATCTCGCTAAAATCGGAAACATCTCCCCATCTTCGTCCCGGTGTAGTCGCGTTATATTTCCTGACACCCATTTTACGTTACCTCGATTCTATTATCAGGTTTTAAAGTAACTATTGCCTTTTTCCACGATGAAGTCTTTCCTTCATGAACCCTGACTCGTTTCTTTTTACCTTTAACGTTTATAATGTGGACCGCAGCCACATTTACTTTGTAAATACCTTCTATTGCCTTTTTGATTTCTATCTTATTTGATCGCGGATCAACCCGAAAAAAATATTTATTTTGCGCGAGCATTTCCGAACCCTTCTCAGTACGCAACAGATTTTTTATAACATCATGCGCAGTTCTCATTTTACCCTCTCAGCCAGTTTTTCAAACGCCTCTTTTTCTATTATAAGACTTTCATGCAATAAAACATCCTTGGCGTTTATGTTCTGCCCTTCCATCAGGCTAACATGCTTCAGATTTTGAAACGATCTTTTCACCGGAAGTGTCATCTCATCCACAACAACCAGAACCTTTCCTTCAACCTTTAAATTATCAATAACCGATTTAGCGATTTTTGTCTTTGCTTCTAAAAAATCTATTTTAACTATCGGCTTAATACCCTTTTCCATAAGCCTGGCGTTAAGACTTGATAACAATGCTTTTTTTACAGCTTTTTTAGGCATTGAATAACTGTAATCACGCGGTTTAGGACCAAAAATTGTCCCTCCATGCCGCCATAACGGGTTTCTTGAAGACCCAACCCTTGCCCGTCCAGTGCCTTTTTGCCGCCAGGGTTTTTTCCCTCCGCCGGAAACATCCGCTCTTGTCTTTGTCGATGCCGTGCCTTTATGATAATTAGCGTCATACATCTTTATCACTTCATATAAAAGCGTTTTATTAACACGGCCGTCAAACAGTTTTTCATCCAACTGGATGTTGTCGACAACTTTTCCTTTTAAGTCATATACTGATAATCTCATACTTATCTTGCTCTCATTCATTTTTTATTCTTTACCTTCTTCTTTGATTTCCTCTGTATTTTCCTGCGCCACTCGCGGAGCAAGGCTTTTTTTCTTCGCATACTTTACAATAACATAACTGCCATTAGCGCCGGGAACAGCTCCTTTTACGGCAATCGTATTATTCTCCGTATTTACGTCCAATACTTCCAAATGCTGAACCGTTACTTTTTGATCCCCGAGATGCCCGGGCATACCCTGTCCTTTAAATACCCTGGAAGGATACGAACTCGCGCCAATCGATCCAGGCGCTCTGTGAGACATAGATCCGTGAGTTCCTTGTCCTCCGCTCCAATTATGTCTTTTCATTCCTCCCTGAAAACCCTTACCTTTTGATTGTCCTGATATATCCAAAAAATCTCCTTTTTGAAATATCCTATTCGTAATTTCATCGCCTCTTTTCATATCAGTGACATCATCACATCTTATTTCCCGAACAAATTTTTTCATTTTCAACTTGTTCGCTTTAAGATATTCCCTCTGTGGCTTTTTGACTCTTTTTTCTTTTGCATCACAATAGCCCAACTGAACGGCATTATATCCGTCTTTTTTAGTTGTTTTCACTTCCTGTACAGTACAAGGGCCTACTTCCAAGACCGTAACTGCCCGTCTTGTTCCTTCGTTCCCAAAAACCTGCGTCATCCCTATCTTTTTACCTAATATTCCTGAAATCATCTTTGCCCCATCATTGAATTTTTTTGTTTATCCTTATTCGGGCGGACACAAGGCCAGCCCCTACTTTTGACTAACATCCATTAACCAGCTAACCATCAACTGTCAACTGATCCCTGTTTACTGAATCTCAACATCAACGCCTGCCGGCAAATCCAGCTTACGCAGCGCATCAATAGTCTTTGCCGTAGGATCAACTATACCTAAAAGCCTTTTGTGCGTTTTAAGTTCAAACTGCTCTCTGGACTTTTTATCAACATGCGGCGACCTTAAAACAGTAAAAACTTCGTGTTTTGTCGGTAACGGTACCGGCCCAACCAGTGTCGCCCCTGTCTTTTTAACTGTTTCGACTATCTCCTTCATTGACACATCAAGTAATTTGTGATCAAAGGATTTTAATCTTAATCTTATTTTCGACGGTTTCAAATTCTTTGCCATTTTATCCTCGTATTCTATGCTTCCAAACTTTGCATAACGACGAATCGTTTTCCGGACCCGGCGCTATGCTTGTCTTATATCATTATTCAATTATCTCCGATATTACTCCAGCTCCTACAGTATGTCCGCC
>JBDRBG010000032.1:0-32974 GCA_043823005.1 Candidatus Omnitrophota bacterium | reverse complement strand
AGAAGCTGTGGAAACAGTGGTAAACTCCGGTTTTAGAGTTTTCCACTGTTTCCACAGCTCAAGTATCAATGTTCAAAAACAGGTACCACAGTTCGCGATGTCCTGATACTTTCGGGTTCGCGATGTATAGATATATGTCAACTAGTTGTTAGTAGGGGCGCGGCATGCCGCGCCCTGATAAAAAAATAGCTTTTGCGAACAAATCAAGGGGAAAGACATGAAAAAGGATAAAGTTTTAATATTTGATACTACTTTAAGGGACGGAGAGCAGACTCCGGGCGCGAGTTTGACTGTAAACGAAAAAGTTAAAATAGCGTGTCAGCTTGAAAAACTCGGAGTTGATATTATTGAAGCAGGGTTTCCTCGTACAAGTCCCGGAGATCTTGAAGCAGTAAAGGCTGTTTGTCAGAATGTGAAGAAGCCTATTATATGCGGTCTGGCTCGGGCAACAAAACGTGATATAGATGACGCGTATGAAGCTTTGAAAAAAGCAAAAAGGGCCAGGATACATGTTTTTCTCGCTACGTCAAAAATACACAGACAGTATAAATTAAAGAAAGCTAAAGACGAGATAGTAAAGACGTCTGTTGAAGCAGTCAAGTACGCGAGGAAAAAATTTTCTGACGTAGAATTTTCTCCTGAAGACGCGTCACGGACTGAACCGGATTTTCTGGCCAGGGTCGTGGAAGCTGTTATAGCCGCGGGCGCGACTACAGTGAACATCCCTGACACAGTAGGATATTCAGTGCCTGTGGAATTCGGGAACATTATAAAAAATCTAAAAGAAACAGTCCCGAATATTAATAAAGCTGTTATAAGCGTTCATTGTCATAATGATCTCGGACTCAGTGTAGCTAATTCGCTTAGCGCTGTTTTAAACGGCGCGCGCCAGGTTGAATGTACTATTAACGGTCTTGGCGAAAGAGCGGGCAATGCTTCGCTTGAAGAGGTTATTATGGCTCTTGTTATGAGAAAAGACATTTTTGGAAATATTGAAACTAATATCAAGACAAAAGGACTGTACAGAATAAGTAAACTTGTAAGCAAATTGACGGGTATAGCTGTTCAGCCCAATAAAGCTATTATAGGAGAAAACGCGTTTAGCCATGAAGCAGGAATACATCAGGACGGTATTCTTAAAAAGCGCGTTACGTATGAAATAATAAGACCGCAGGATGTCGGGTTTAAAGGAAGCAAACTTGTTCTTGGGAAATTATCCGGCCGCCATGCTTTTTCCGAAAGATTAAAACAGCTGGGTTATGACCTTTCGGTAAAAGAGCTTGATCAGGCGTTTATGCGTTTTAAGAATTTAGCTGATAAGAAAAAACAGATTTTTGATGAGGATCTTGCGACTATTGTTGAAGATGAACTTGCTACTATTCCCGAAGAGTATAAACTGATAGATTTTCAGGTAACAAGCGGGAATAACGTAAAGCCGTTTGCCCGAATTGAGCTTGAGAAAGGTGATAAACGGTTAAGCGCGACTGCGACTGGAGACGGGCCTGTAGACGCGTGTTTTAAAACAATAGATAAAGCCGCGGATTTAAAAGGTAAACTTATAGATTATAAAGTTAATGCAGTTACCAGCGGGAAAGACGCTTTAGGCGAGGCAAGCGTTAAAATAGCGTTTAAAGATGATATTGTTATCGGCAGAGGGTCAAGTACTGATGTGATAGAAGCAAGTGTCAGAGCTTATGTGAACGCAGTTAACCGCATTGCTTTAAGACGCAAAAAACTAGTGAAAGGGAAATAAGGATTAATAGTGGATAGTGGCGTGAACACGTTGCAGGAACCGTCTGTTCGTTTTTTGGCGGGTTTCTGCCAGTGAACAGAAAAAGCAAAATCCTAAAAACAAAACACTAAATCCTAAATAAATCTAAATGGTCAAAACTAAAAATGTAAAACCATAAAGGTAATGTAGTTTTTGAGTTTTAGATTTTAAGTTTTAGATTTATTTAGTGTTTAGGATTTAGAATTTAGTGTTTTTGGAAATAAAAATATGAAAGAGAAAAAAAAGATATACGGTCTTTTAGGAAAAGGGATAAATTATTCTTTGTCCCCTGCCATGCATAATGCCGCGTTTAAACATTTTAATATATCCGCTGAATACAGACTTTTCGATATAAGTCCCGACAATTTAGAACAATTTTTAAAAGACGAAGTTTTAAGCCATAAACTTAGCGGGATTAATGTTACTGTTCCTTATAAAATAAAGGTAAAAGAACTTTTAATTTCTTGTTGCAAGGATGCTGAAAAGGTTATTCAAGTAGATTCTTTTGCGGATGATATAGGATCAATAAATACTGTTGAAATACATAATGATACAGTTAGTCTTTATAATACTGATGGAGTAGGATTTTATGAGTCTATAAAAGAAGATCTTGATTTTGATCCTGAAAATAAAAAAATTTTTATACTTGGAGCCGGAGGCGCCGGCAGGGTTATAAGTACTTTTTTAGCGGCAGGTTCAGATGAAAGACCGGCAAATATTTTTGTTTATGATATTGATGAAGAAAAAAGAAGTTCTTTGAAAGAAATATGCAGAAACAAAGAAGGCATGATGTTGATAGAGATAGTTGAAAATATGGAAAAACTCTCAGAAGCAGATCTTATAGTAAATGCTACGCCTTTTGGCACTAAACAGGGCGATAAAATGCCTCTTGATCCTAAAATCTTTAAACAAGGGGCTTGTGTGTATGATCTTATTTATGCCCGAAAGACCGAACTTGTAAAAGAAGCAAGAAAAAAAGGGCTTAAAGCAGTAAATGGTGAAGGTATGCTTGCTTGCCAGGGAGCTTATGCTTTTCATCTTTGGACAGAAAGAAAATATGGCTTGGATGAAATCGAAGAAATCATGAAACAAGCTCTTTCAGACGAATTGAAAAAAGGCATTTGGAAAAGATTTAAGGAATTTTGCAAAAGATTTTGGAGTAGGTTTAAAGAAGTTTAAAAAAAGGTCAATAAAATCATGAAGCAGGCTCTTTCTCAGGAATTGAAAAAAAGGGGATAAATGGAATATTTTATAGTTTTTGTTTTTGGCGCGGTTTCTGGCAGTTTTTTAAATGTATGTGTTTACAGGCTTCCAAAAGGGAAATCTATTGTTCGGCCGCGTTCTTTTTGTCCTTCTTGTGAAACTCCCGTTAAATGGTATGATAATATTCCGCTAATAAGCTTTTTGGTTTTAAGGGGTAAGTGCCGTGCGTGTTCAAAACCTATATCGTTTAGATATTTTTTAATTGAATTGCTTACTGCTCTTGCGAGTGTGTTCTTTTTTTATCATTATTCAGTTGGAGTGAGTTTTTTTTGTTACTGGTTATTTTTGTGTATGCTGATTGTTGTGACTTTTATTGATTTTGAGTATCAGGAGATTCCTGATGTTATTAGCCTTCCGGGGATACTTGTCGGGCTTGCGTTGATGACGGTTTTCAGGCTCGATGGATCACAGCGGTATTTAGGTTCGTTTTTAAATTCTTTTATCGGGATCATTGCCGGAGGGGGAAGCATGTTTCTCCTGGGGATGTTCGGAGAACTTATTTTTAAAAAAGAAGCGCTTGGAGGCGGAGATGTAAAACTCATGGCTATGATAGGCGCTTTTATAGGCTGGAAGCTTGTATGGTTGACCTTTTTTATCGCGCCTGTTTTAGGGGCAGGAGTCGGCATTGTTCTTAAACTGCGGTTTAAACAAGATGTTATAGCGTACGGCCCTTATTTGTCTCTTGCGGCGATTATCAGTTTGCTGTGGGGACGGGAGATATTAGGATATTTTTTTTGGTGACCGGCGGGTATGAGTAAAGTGACAAATATCGCTATAAAAATTAACCATTGAGGACACAGAGGGAAAAATTTAAGAGAAAAAAGGTTGCTCTGTGTTCTCTGTGGTTATCTTTTGGCAGTACTAGTTTATAACCAAAGGAGATTATAATGTTAAGGTATATGACCGCGGGTGAATCGCACGGTAAAGGATTGATTGCTATAGTTGACGGAGTTCCTGCCGGGTTGTTTTTTGAAAACGATTGTGTTAATAAAGATCTTTTGCGCCGCATGGCAGGTTACGGAAGAGGCGGCAGGATGAAGATTGAAAAAGACAAGGTGGAGATTATATCAGGATGCCGTAAAAATATTACTATCGGCAGTCCTGTTGGTATGCTTATTTATAATAAAGATTATAAGATAGATGAATTGCCTGAGGTTAAAGCTCCTCGTCCGGGGCATGCTGATCTGGCAGGTGTTCAGAAATATGGATTTAATGACGCCAGAGATGTGCTTGAACGGGCGAGCGCGCGTGAAACAGCCGCGCGTGTTTCAGCAGGCGCCGTGGCCAAGGCTATATTAAGGGAATTTGATATAAAAGTATTCAGTCATGTGACAGGTGTAGGGAAAATAAAGACGCGTTTGAAAAAACAATCTTATGAGGATATTCACAAGATCGCGGAAAAGTCTGATTTAAGATGCGCGGATCCGGAAACAGCCGCACTTATGCGCGAAGAAATTGACGAGGCGCAGAAAAACGGGGATACATTAGGAGGAATTTTTGAAGTCGTAGTCCTGGGAGTTCCGGCTGGGCTGGGCAGTTACGCGCAATGGGATAAAAGGCTCGATGCTTTTCTTTCGGGTTTGGTAATGTCCATACCTGCGGTTAAAGCCGTATCTATCGGAGCGGGCATTGAAAGCGCGTCTAAAAAAGGATCCAAAGTACATGATCCTATAACGTATGATAAGAAGAATAATTGTTTTCTTAGAAAATCAAATAATGCGGGCGGTATTGAAGGCGGTATTTCAAACGGTCTTCCTGTGGTCATAAAAGGATTTATGAAACCGATTGCTACGCTTCGAACGCCCTTAGAATCAGTTAATCTTGGAACTAAAGAAAAAACGTCTGCCGCGACTGAACGTTCGGATGTTTTAGCTGTTCCGGCATGCGGGGTTGTCGCTGAGGCGCAGGTGGCATTTGGTATCGCGTCGGCTTTTTTAGAAAAATTCGGGGCAGATTCGATTACGGAGATCAGCCGCAACTATGAGGCGTATTTAAAAGCTCTGAAAGAAATGTGAAACAGTGATCAGTGAACAGTAATCAGTGATTGGTGTCTTATCCTGAAAAATAGCCACAAAGGCGCAAAGTCACTAAGAAAAATATTTGAATAGCTCTGTGCCTCAGAGCCTCTGTGGCAAGAAATCTGGAGTTTTTTTAAAACTTAGTGACTTAGTGGTTCAAAAAAAGTGTCAAGAAGCGGGATTTTATGAACAACAAAAAATTAAACAATATTGTGTTAGTCGGTTTTATGGGTACAGGGAAAAGTACGATCGCTAAAGCTTTGGCAGGAAAAACAGGGAAACAATATATAAGTATTGATGGCCTGATAGAAGATAGAGAACAACAAAAGATCAGTGATATTTTCAAAGAAAAAGGGGAGCCTTATTTTAGGAAAGTTGAGAAGCAAATAGTAAAAGAAGTAATGACTGCTAAGGATCAGATAGTGGATGCCGGAGGGGGAGTTGTTCTTGATAGTGAAAATGTGGATGTGTTGAAAAAGAACGGAACAGTTGTATGTTTATGGTCAGATCCGGGCGTTATCCTCGAGAGGACCGAAAAGTACAGCCACAGGCCTCTTTTGGCGGTTAGTGATCCGGAATCCAGGATAAAGGAGTTACTTGACCAAAGGCGTTCTTTTTACGAAAAAGCGGATTTTCATGTGGATACTACTGACGGGAACATAGATAGAGCAGTTCGAGAGATAGAAAAAATAAAGGAATATGAACAGAAAGTAACATAAGATTTCCGGTAAGGAATGTCTTGTTCTGAAACAGATTGTTTTAAAGACTTGGTGTCTTAGTGTCTTGGTGTTTCAGAAAAAGTATCAAGTTTTTTAGACGATACAGAATGAATGTAAAATAGTAGGAGGAAAAAGAACGGGATGAAAAGACAAGAATTGTTATGGGGTTTATTTTTTGAAAAACTTCTTAAAAATTTCAGCACATTACTTATGGTTTCAGACAGCAAGGGCGATGTTGTTTTCGCGAATAAAAAATATCTCGATTTTTTTGATTTTTCAAAACGGGATATTATCGGAAAATGCTGGATTAAAAGCCTGATCCCGAAAGACCGGAGGGATGCTGTTGAAAAAGTATTTAAAGATATAAAAGAAAAAAAAATCATCGGAAGGTTTCGAACGCCTGTTGTTATAAGGGGAGCGGAAGAAAAGAACCTTTTCTGGATAGGGGTACCTTTAAAGGAAAAACGTATAATGCTTTATATGTTTATGGGACATGATAAAAAATCCGTTGAAAAGGCAAAGAGCCAGTCGCGTTCCGGACGGTTGGGAAAACTTGATACTACTCAAAAAGAGATTATTGGCGCGTTTTTTGAGGCTTCCGAGGTTTCCGAACCCGGGACGGCAAAACATGCTCTTAGAGTTATGTCTTATGCCGTTACGCTTGCAAGAAAACTTAAGATAGATAAACAACGGATCGAAAATATCAAGGCAGCTTCGCTTCTGCATGATCTCGGAAAACTGGCGGTTGATAGAAAGATACTTTTCAAAAAAGGCAAACTGAACAAACGGGAATTTGATCAGATAAAAAAACATCCTGAATGGGGCGCTGAAATAGCCGGTTTTATATATTTTCTGCATGATATTATACCGATAATGATAAGTCATCATGAGAATTATGACGGTACGGGTTATCCCAAAGGTATTAAAGGCGAGGATATTCCCCTTGAAGCCAGAGTTTTAGGTATAGCTGATGTATATGAAGCCTTGACCGCGGATCGTCCCTATCGGAAAGGATTTTCAGAAAAAGAGGCCATGAAAATAATGGTCGAGGAAAAAGGGCATAGGTTAGATCCAAAGATTACGGATATTTTTTTGGATATTATAAGGAAGAATAATGTTCGGGAGGAAAAGTTTTGAGAAAAAGTTGTCGGGATATAACCGCTCTTAAGTTTATAAATGGTTTTGGCGCGAAGAAAATAATGGCGCTTGCCAAAGCAGTTTCAGATACAGAACAAGTATTTAATATGCCCTTTGATGAAATAAGGCGTTTAACGGGATCTCCGGTCAAAAATATCGATGATTTGCGATGTGTGAGGCAGAAGGAAGAATATTTGCGGGAGTTAAAATATATTAATGAAGAAGATATCCGTACGGTTTCTTTTTTTGATGATGATTATCCGGAAGCTTTAAGACATTTATATGCTCCTCCTCCTGTTTTGTTTTACAAAGGAGAGTTTGAAAAGGAAGATAAAAACGCTGTTGCCGTAATCGGATCAAGAAAATGTTCTTTATACGGCATGAGGATGGCGGAAAAAATAGCATATGACCTTGCGGTAAGGGGTATCACGGTGATAAGCGGTATGGCTCTGGGCATAGATTCCGCGGCGCATAGAGGCGCTTTAAAAGCAGGCGGCCGTACGATAGCGATTATGGGAAGCGGATTTAAGCATATTTATCCGGCGTCTTCCACCGGACTTGCGGAGAAGATATCAAAAAGCGGAGCAGTGGTTACTGAATATTTATCGGATATGTTTCCTTTAAAAGGGAATTTCCCGATGAGGAACAGGATTATCAGCGGTATGTCTAAGGCTGTGGTTGTTGTAGAGGCGGCGAGAAAAAGCGGGGCCATGATAACCGCCAATATAGCGCTTGAACAGGGGAAAGAGGTGCTTGCTTTTCCGGGGCGAGCTGATCTTAACGCGGCTCAAGGAACCAATTTTCTTATACAACAGGGAGCTAAACTGATTTTGGGAGTAGAGGATATACTTGAGGAGATAAATATTGAGACTAAAGATGTATGCGCCGGAGCAGAACATGAGAGCTTAAGTGTTTCCGGGCAAGGAGCTCATTTAAATGACAAGGAAAAAGGATTAGTTGAAGTTTTAAAGAAAAACCAAATTTTGCATATAGATGAACTTTTGGACTTTTCATCTTCAGGAATAAGTTCGTTATCAGAAACTTTGATTAATCTGCAGATAAAAGGATTGATAAAAGAATCCGCGGGCAGAAATTATTCTTTAGTGAATAGTAATCAGAGCCGTTAGCAGGAGATTGCCGCGCTCCTCGCATGGCTCGGAGCTCGCAATGACAAAATCTTGTTCGTCATTGCGAAGGCCGAGGCAAACGAGGCCTGCGGCAATCTCGAAAAATTGACTTTTTAAAGACAAGATAGAATCCAAAAAGGAGGATAAAATATATGCCGATTAAAAAGAAAAAAATATTAAAAACAGGAACTTCAAGAGCAAAATATTTGGTGATTGTGGAATCTCCCGCGAAATCAAAAACCATAAACAAAATACTTGGTAAAGATTATAAGGTGCTTGCCAGTATGGGACATATAATTGATTTGCCTGTCTCTAAGATGGGTATTGATTTTGAGAATGGATTTAAACCGGAATATACTGTTGTTAAGGGGCGGCAAAAATATCTTACAAGTTTAAACAAAGAGGCTAAAGATGCCCGGATTATATATCTCGCGGCTGACCCTGATAGAGAAGGAGAAGCTATATGCTGGCATCTGAAGAACCAGCTTATTAAAAAATCAAAGGCAGATATTTATAGAGTTAGTTTTGAAGAAATAACGGCAAAAGCAGTAGGTTTGGCTTTTGAACATCCGGGCAAACTTGATATGAACAAGATTAACGCGCAGCAGGCCAGAAGGGTTTTGGACAGGATAGTCGGATATTCGCTCAGCCCTTTGTTGTGGGAAAAGATTACAAGGGGGTTAAGCGCGGGCAGGGTTCAGTCTGTAGCGGTTAAATTGATCGTTGAAAGAGAAGAAGAAATAAGAAAGTTTAAGCAGGAGGAATATTGGAGTATTGATACTCTTTTAAGTAAAAAAGGAAAACCTGATGAACCCGAGGCTGAATCGGATTTTAAGGCAAAACTTATTAAATATAAAGGAGAGAAAATACATATCCAGAATCAGGATAGCGCTGATGAGATAGTCGCTCAGCTTGAAAAAGAAAAATACATTGTAGCGGACGTAAGCCGCAGGCAGAAAAAAAGTTATCCGCGTTCACCGTATATAACGTCCGGTATGCAGCAGGATGCTTTTAATAAATTAAACTTTTCTGCCAGCAAAACAATGCGTACCGCGCAGAATCTTTATGAAGGAATAGAGTTAGGAGATGAAGGCAGTGTTGGATTAATTACTTATATGAGAACGGATTCTGTCCGCATATCAGATGACGCGCAAGCTGAGGCCCGTAAATATATAGTAGAAAACTATGGAGAGAAGTATTGTCCGGCGTCTCCGCCGAAATATAAATCTTCGAAAAGGGCTCAAGAGGCTCATGAAGCGATCCGGCCTACTTTGCCGCTTAGGGCTCCGGAGACAGTGGAGAAGTATTTAAGGTCTGACGAATACAAACTTTACACGCTTATATGGAAAAGGTTTCTTTCAAGTCAGATGCAGAATGCTGTTTATTCTGTATTGGCGGTTATTATCAATGCGGGAGATTATACTTTAAGGGCCGGCGGAGCTCAGCTTGTGTTTGACGGTTTTTTGAGACTTTATAAAGGGGACAGGGACGAAAACATGGAAGTAATTCCTTTTCTTGAAGTCGGGGAAGAGACTCGGCTTAAAGAAATTATTCCTGATCAGCATTTTACAAAGCCGCCTCCGCGTTATACGGACGCTTCATTGGTGAAGGTTTTAGAAGAACAGGGTATAGGCAGGCCTTCTACATATGCTCCGATTCTAAGGACGATTGTAACTCGGAATTATATAAGACGTGAGGGTAGAAGTCTAAAACCTACGGAGTTAGGCGAGTTGGTTAATACCCTGTTGGTTAATAATTTTCCCGATATTGTGGACAATGAATTTACCGCGAAAATGGAAAACGAACTTGATGGTATTGAAGAAGGCAAGGCTGAGTATGTTTCGGTTATGAAGGAATTTTATGATTCCTTTAGCGTAAAGCTTTCTGACGCGAAAAAGAAAATGAAAAATATAAAAAAACAGGTTGTTCCGACAGACGAAATATGCGAACAATGCGGAAAACCAATGGTAATAAAATGGGGTCGTAGAGGCCGTTTTTACAGCTGTTCGAATTTTCCGATATGCAAAAATGCCAAATCTATAACAAGCGGGGTTAAATGTCCGGAACAAGGATGTGACGGTGAACTTATAGAACGCAGATCCAGGCGGGGTATTTTTTATGGATGTACGAAATATCCGAAATGTACTTATACTGCTCAACGGCTTTCAAAGCCCGAAAATCAGGATGAGAATAATCAGGTAGAAGAGGAATAATTAATAGGGACAGCACCTATTTTTTTTTATAATAAATAGGAGCTGTCCCTATTAATTTATTTTTATAATAAATAGGTGCTGTCTATATTAATCAAAATGAAAAGATATATAGATAAATTTGAAAATTATCTCGAGATAGAAAAAAACTATTCCGGACATACTTTGCGGAACTATCGTTCTGATCTTGAGGAAACGGCTCGCTTTTTGTTAAATAAAGACCCTAAAGATATAAGCCATCTTGATATCAGGCGTTTTTTAGCGGAGCTTAAACAGAGAGGCTGCGCAAAACGTACGATAGTAAGAAAACTTTCCGCTGTGCGGTCGTTTTTTCGGTTTCTTCTTAGGGAAAAATATGTGAAGAGTGATCCTTCCAGCGCTATTTTTACCCCAAAACTTGATAAGAAACTTCCGGAATTTCTTGATGTTGAGCGGGTAGTAAAACTGGTAACATCTCCTTTGATGGAAGAGGCTTCAGGTATGCGGGATAGAGCGATTCTTGAGGTTTTATATTCGACAGGGATAAGGGTAAGTGAACTTTCAGGACTTGATCTGGATAAGGTGGATTTTATATCCGGTGTGATTAAAGTAAGAGGGAAAGGTAAAAAGGAGCGTATAGCTCTTCTTGGAACTGAAGCGCAGAAAATTCTGCGGTCTTATATCAAGCAGAGGTCTTTGGGCGGCGGTGACGCTGTCGGAGATGATCTTCCGGGCAGGAAAGTTCAAAAAAAGCATATGACAGCGCTTTTTTTGAATAAGAACGGAGGGCGTCTTTCAGACAGAGGAGTAAGAAGGATAGTTGATAAATATGTTAAGCGATGCAGTATTGAACAAAAGATATCGCCTCACGCGATAAGACATTCTTTTGCTACACATCTGCTTGATAACGGTGCTGATTTAAGATGTATTCAGGAACTTTTAGGGCATAAAAATTTATCAACAACGCAGATATATACACATGTGGGGACTAAAAGACTGAAAGAAATGTATTCTAAAGCGCATCCCAGAGCGTGATTAGTTGCTTAGTCTTTAGTCGTTTGTCGTTAGTAGCGAAAGAACGGGTTAAAGGCGGGGCGGCGTAATATCTTTTGCCGGAAGGGCGAGCATTCCGTGCTCAAACAATTTGCCCTCACTTGATTCGGGCAAAAACTGCGCTCAGAACGCTTGCCCTTCCAGCAAAATAGCGGTTGGTGAATAGGAAAAAGGGAAAATATTCCCTCTGTCTTTGCGAGGAGGAACGAAGTGACGACGCGGCAATCTCGATAAAAGGACCATACAGGAGTTTTAGTGCGGTTTATATATAACATATTTTTTATTATATTCAGTATTGTCTATTTACCTTATCTGATAATAAAAAGTAAAGGACATAAGGATTTTCTGCAGAAATTCGGATTTTTGCCCGATAAAGTGAAAAACTTAAAAAATCCTTTATGGATTCATGCGGTTAGTGTAGGCGAGGCGGTGTTGGCGGCTAAATTAGCTGTGGAAATTACTTCCAGGTTCAAAGATATATCAATTGTTGTTTCAACAACGACTAAAACAGGCAATGATATGATCAAAAGGATGGGGTTGGACGCGGTAGATGCTGTTTTTTATTACCCTTTAGATCTGGGGCCGATAGTTTCACTGGCAGTTCGGACAATAAAACCGAGTTTATATGTTATGATCGAAACGGAACTGTGGCCGAATCTTTTGGAAGAATTTTATCGCGAAAAAATTCCGGTAATTCTCGCGAACGGCCGGATATCAGACAAGTCGTTTAATAATTATAAAAGTATCAGATTTATTACTCGCCGCATTTTAAAGTGTATTGATACTTTTTGTGTGCGGACAAAAGAAGATGAGCAAAGGATAATCGAGTTAGGCGCGCCGTCTGACAGAATAGTTGTTACGGGTAACATGAAATTTGAGGAAAGAATTCCGAATAAAGAGGAAGCTGTTTTTTTGAGAGAATTAGCGGGTTTTGATGATAAAGATGAGGTAATTGTCGCGGGTAGTACGCATTATCCCGAAGAGGCGTTAATGCTCGATATTTATAAAGAACTTAAAAGTAAAAGAGAGAAGTTAAAATTAATCCTTGTGCCCAGACATGTTGACAGGACAGAAAAGATAAGACAGGATTTAGAAAAGAAGGGTTTGAAATGCAGTCTTTTTTCCGGATGTTTAGAAAAGAAAAACTGTTTTTCCGGTACAGATGAAATTCTTTTGGTAGATACAATAGGTCATTTGAAAGCATTGTATAATATCGCGTCAGTTGTTTTTATCGGAGGCAGTTTCGTGAAAAAAGGCGGACAAAATCCTATAGAAGCGGCGTTATGGGGAAAACCCGTTGTTTTTGGGCCGCATATGTTTAATTTTAAAGAAATAGCCGCGATGTTCGTAAAAAGCGGCGCCGCAATACAGGTTAAAGATGTTTCAGAACTGAAAAAGACGCTTGTGGAACTTTTAGATAATCCCTGTAAAAGAGAAGAAATGGCGCGTAGCGCGGCTAACGTAATATCCATGAATTCCGGAGCAGTTAAAAAAACAGCGGATGTAATTTGTAAAGTATTAAATGGTGAATAGTCCAGAAAATTAACCACAGAGCGCACAGAGGCACAAAGTCACGAATAAGTAAAAAGGAAAAAGGCAAAAGTAAAAAGTCCAGAGAGGAACTACAGAGAACACAGAGGCACAGAGGGAAAAAGACTTTTCTTTGTCATTCCCGCGGAAGCGGGAATCCAGAAAACGCAAAAATTAACCGGAGAGGTACAAAGGCACGAAGAGGGAATTAAGTTGATTGTTGACGGTTAGTTCGTTGATAGTTATAAGAGTAACCGTTGGGGCTAAAAGAGACACAAGGATACCTGTGACCAGATGGGGACAGGTACCCCTTGAGAAGAATTGTCCCTTGCTGGTACCAGTCCCCTTATTTTTGTTTTTATTTTTTCAATGGCTTTGTGACTCAGGGCCTCTGTGATGAAAATTCTGGAAGAAAAAAGAAAACCACAGAGATGTAAAAAGGTGGCAGGTAGAAGGTGGAGGGTGGAAGGAAAAAGAATGTTTTTAAACTTTTGGCTTCGACCTTCGACCTTTAGCCTGCAACCTTTAAAGTGTATACGACATACGATACTACATACGACATGCGAAATGGAGGAGGAACGAAGTGACGACGCGGCAATCTCGACAAATAATGAGGTTAAATGATATCATTTAGACAATATATTTTATCAATAATGCGGGATAAGCGAAAAGGACCTTTGGCTTTTATTTTGAAGGGGGTTTTGTATGTATTGTCGTTTGTATATGGCGCGGCTTTAAAAGGAATTGAGCTTGCTTACAAATACGGGATAAGGAAGAAGTATAAAGTTGATATTCCGGTGATAAGTATAGGGAATATTACTGTAGGCGGTACCGGAAAGACTCCGTTCGCGATGTTTTTAGCTGATCAGCTGGTGAGTGTCGGCAGGAAACCCGGTATATTGATACGCGGATATGGCGAGGATGAGAATGTTGTTTTAAGAGAGGAACTCCCTGAAACAGTTGTTTATGTGGGGCAGGATAGACTTAAAAACGCGAAGACTGCTATAAGTGACGGGATAGATGTACTTATTCTTGATGACGGATTTCAGCATAGGCGGCTGAAAAAAGATCTTAATATTGTTTTGATAGACAGTATCTCCTGTTTTGGTAATGGGTTTTTATTGCCAAGGGGAATTTTAAGAGAACCGGTTGTTTCTCTTAAAAGGGCGGATATCTTTGTTTTAACAAAGACAGACAGGGCTTTGCCGGGACAAATTGAAAAAATAAAAAAGCATCTTAAACCATTGATTTTGGAAAAGCCCGTAATCTATGCCAGACACAGGCCGACTTTTTTAACCGATGTGACGGGTGCGGCGTATTCGGTTGATACTGTTTCGGGTAAGCGTGTCTGTCTTGTAAGCGGGATAGGGGATCCGTCATATTTTGCTTTTCTTGTTAACGGGCTGAATGCCGATATTGTTTTAAAAAAAGAGTATACAGATCATCATTCTTACGGTCAGAGGGATATAGTTGATATTTATAAGGATTGTTTGAAATTTGATGTAGAGATGGTACTTACTACAAAAAAAGATTTTGTTAAGATAAGGGATCTTGATATTTCTTTGATCGAAGAAATATTGTTTGTATTGAATGTTTCTATGGATATTAGTGAGGGAAAGGAGTCTTTAATTGCTGGATTTAATAGCGTCTTTTGCGGTAAGAGGGCTTAACGCGGTTTTTCATTTAATGCCTATTGGATTTAATCTTTGGTTCGGCCGAAGGATAGGGATATTATTGTATTTTATCGGCGCTAAGAGAAGAAGGATCGCTTATGCTAATATAAAAGCCGCTTTTTGCGAAGAAAAAACTCCCGGCTGGATCAAACGCGTTACAAAGGGCGCTTATAGAAATATGGCCCAGATTTTTATGGAAATATTATCGTTTTCAAAGGTTGATAAAGCTTATATAGATAAATACGTAGAAGTCGTGGATATCAGGCATATAGAGAACGCGTCTCAAAATCCTAAAGGGATGATATTAGTTTCCGCGCATTTTGGCGATTGGGAACTAAGCACTGTGACCAGCGCGATGAAAGGGTTTCCTCTTTATATGCTCGCGCGTGACCAGAAAATGGAAAGGCTTAACGAACTTTTAAATAAACTTCGCGAGCTTAAAGGAAACAATGTTATACGTAAAGGGGCAGATGTAAAAAACATTTTTCGTGTGCTTCGAGACGGTAAAGGGGTAGGGCTTCTGGCTGATCAAAATGCCGGACCTAACGGAGAGCTTATAGATCTTTTCGGAAGGCCCGCTTCTACTGCTGTGGGGCCGTATCGATTAGCCCAAAAAATAGGTTCATGGGTGCTTCCCGCGTTTATTCACAGAAAAAAAGGAGCTTATCACAGGCTTGTAGTGGAAGAGCCCATGATAATAAACAAAGACGATGATATAACTCATTATATGGAACGATATAATAAATTGCTTGAAAAGCATATAAGGCTTTCACCTGATCAATGGCTATGGATGCATAAGAAATGGAAACGGACACCGGTAAAAAAGATCATGGTTCTGGATGACGGGAAACAGGGACATTTAAAACAGTCTTTATCCATAGTAGATTATATAAAAAAATATCGCCGGGATGAGGGGTATGTTGACGAAAACACAAAGATAGATGTTGTGTCCGTTCGGTTCAGGGACAAGAAAACAAAACTTATTTTTAACGCGGCGTCATTGTTTTTTTCTTCGCGTTGTCAGGGATGTCTGCGATGTTTGAGATATGCTTTAGACAAAGAAAGTTATGAATCTCTTGTGTCCAAATACGCGGATGTTGTCATTAGCTGCGGGTCTTCGTTATTCGGGGTTAATCGCATTATGAAAATAGAAAACAACGCGAAAAACCTTACGGTGATGGATCCGGGAAAGATGAGAAGAAAGGCGTTTGATCTTATCGTGATTCCAAGACATGATGTTTCTGAGAGAGAAAAAGATGATAAAAAAATAATAGTTACGGAACTTGCGCCTAATCTTATCGAGAGCCGTGGATTAAGCCGGTTTGATGATATGCCGCGAGCCCAAAGGGGTGATTTGAAACTTAAGAAATGTGTGGGGCTTTTATTCGGAGGGGAGAACCCGGCATTTACTTTCGGAGAGGATTTAACAAAGACAGTAGCGTGTCAGATTCGAACCGTATGCAAGAAGATAAAAGCATGTTTTTATGTGACGACGTCAAGGAGAACCTCTCGTACAGCGGAAAAGATTTTAAGAGAGAATCTGGAAAATGATGTTTCAGCGATTGGGTTTATTTCAGGCAGGGAAGACAAAGACAAAAATACAGTAGAAAAGATTCTTGCGGCAAGTGATGTTGTGGTTGTTTCAGGAGAAAGTATTTCTATGGTTTCAGAAGCGATTTCCGCGGGTAAACCTGTTTTAGTATTTATGCCGGACAAAAAAACGGACCTTTTTACTAAATATGAAAAGTTTCTCAAATCACTTACTGATAAAGGCTATGTTGTTCTGTCCGGAGTCAGTGAACTAGCGGATAATATCGAGCGTATGGTAAACAGGACAGCTGATCTTAAAGTTCCTGAAGACGGACAGCTTATATATGATAAGATACATAAATTGTTTTGATTTGAGATAGCGTTTAGCGGATAGCGTTTAGCGTTTAGTTTTTTCTATACGCTAACCGCGATGCGCTATACGCTAATAAAGGAGTGTTTATTTCTCGTGAATATATTACAACTTATACCAAAATTAAATATAGGCGGAGTCGAAAAGGGGACTATTGAAGTCGCCCGTTATTTGACTTTGAACGGGCACAAGGCAGTGGTAGTTTCAGGCGGCGGAATATTCGAGAAGAATCTGGCCGCTCTAGGCGCAAGGCATTATAAATTATCTATAGGACGAAAAAATCCTTTTTATATGATTTATTCTTATTTTAAACTTCGAAATATTATATTAAAAGAGAATATAGATATAGTACACGCAAGGAGCCGTGTGCCCGCGTTGGTAGGGTTTTTTGCCGCAAGATCCTGCGGCAGGACTTTTATAACAACCGCGCATGGTCAGTATAAAAAGCATCTTATCAGCCGGGTTATGGGATGGGGAAAAGTCGTTATAGTAGCTAATGAGTTAATGGCCAGATATATGAAAGAAAACTTTGGTGTTCCTTTGAAAAAGATGATGATTATACCCCGTGGTGTGGACCTTAAGAAATTTTCGTTTATTCAATCCCAGGAAAAAAAAGCTAAGCGTTTTCGTATCGGTATGGTGTGCCGATATACTTCATTAAAAGGGCATGCGGATTTTTTGAAGGCAATATCTTATATTTCAAGAAAACGTCATAATATAGAAGCGGTGATCATGGGTGATAAGTCTTCCGCAAAACCCGAGTATTTGAAAAAGCTGGAACTTATCAGCCGGCGCCTGATGATTGATAATATAGTTACTTTTAAGGACAGCAATGCGGATGTTTCTGAAGTGATGAAGGATATGAATATTCTTGTTTCCGCGAATCGGGAACAGGAGGCTTTTGGCCGTTCTGTTATTGAGGCTCAGGCACGGGGCGTTCCTGTTGTAGCTACAAAAGTAGGCGGTCTTCTCGAGATTATAGCTGATGGGGTAACAGGACTTTTCTGCAATCCAATGGATCCGTCAGATATGGCAAAAAAAATATTCCGCTATATTGATACTCCGGACTTGATGCATGAAATAGCGCTTAACGCCAGAGAATCTGTCGTAAAAAATTATTCGCTTGATAAAACGATGAAAATGACAGTAGACGCTTATGCGCAAATACTCGGCAGAAAAAATATACTTATATTTAAAATGAGTTCTTTGGGCGATATAATACTTAGTATGCCCTCTATTCGCGCTATTCGAGAAAGGTTTCGCGCGGCTCGGATCAATGTGCTCGTGGATGCGCGTTTACGGGAAGTTCTGAATAATTGTCCGTATATAGACGAGGTTATTACCTGTGATTTCAAAGGCAGGGATAAAGGCCTTGGGTTTTGGAAGCTAGCGGCTCGGCTTAGATCTGAAGATTTTGATATATCGGTAGATTTACAGAATAACAGGAAGAGTCATCTGCTAGCGGCGTTTGCCGCCGTAAAAGAGAGATACGGGTATGATAACGGAAAGTTTAGTTTTTTGCTTAACCGTAAGATCAGTTTGCCATCCGAATTAAAGGATCCGGTGGGACA
Source organism: Candidatus Omnitrophota bacterium (assembly GCA_043823005.1). Lineage (GTDB taxonomy): Bacteria > Omnitrophota > Gorgyraeia > Tantalellales > Tantalellaceae > JBDRBG01. Next base: position 15,023 of record JBDRBG010000032.1, on the reverse strand, counting down.
TCAGGCAGGTGTCCTGGGGATAATGGGAGTAGTAACGTTAGAAAAAAGATTGGAACTTTGGCCTTCTTTGGATAGTGAAGCCTGGACAGAAAATTTTCTTAAAGATAATTGGGTGAAAAAAGATAGGGGATTGATAGGGTTTAGTCTTTCTGCCAGCAGGCGCTGGCAGTCAAAGAACTGGGGTTTGGGATCTATGCTTAATCTGACGGAGATGCTTGCTAAACACCAAGGTATGCGTGTTGTTATTGTAGGGGCCCGTGAGGATCAAGCGGATGCGTTGGAGTTTATGAAGAAGTCAAAGGCAAAACCCGTTAATGCGGTCGGAAAAACAAATATTTCACAGCTTATTAGTTTGATTAAACGATGCGATGTGTTTGTCGCTGGAGATAGCGCTCCGATGCATATAGCGGCTGCAGTGGGAACGCCTTTTGTCGCTATTTTTGGCCCGACTGATCCGGCCAGGCATCTTCCGCCGGCTGACAAGTATAAAGTATTTAATACCGGACAGAAATGCGCGCCTTGTTATAAGCCTGTGTGCGGGATGGAATCCCCTAAATGCATGACTTCGATAAAACCGGCTATGGTTTTTGACGGAATAATGGAGCTGATGGGAAAAACAGCGGATAGTGATAAATAGCGCATAGCGAATGGCGTTTAGCGTATAGAAAAAAATAAATGCTCAATGCTAAAAAAAGATGTTAATTTCTGCGAACTATACGCTAACCGCTATACGCTAAACGCTATAATAATTATGAGAATATTACTTATAACAACACATCTTAATATCGGCGGGGTAGGGGTATATACTGTTAACCTCGCGAAATATCTTAAAAAAAAAGGTGTTAATGTTTTTGTCGCTTCCAGCGGCGGAGGTCTTGAAGGTGAATTGCGGGAAAATAACATAGTTCATAAATTTTTAGATATAAAAACTAAAGCTGAGTTCGGCATTAAGGTTTTCAGGGCAGTTCCAATCTTGGCTGATTTTATAAAAAAAGAAAATATAGAACTTATTCATGCGCAAACACGGGTTAGTCAGACCATAAGCTGTTTCGCGGGAGCTTTGACAAATGTCCCCTTTGTGTCTACTTGCCACGGTTTTTTTAAACACAGAAAATTGGCGCGGAGATTATTTCCTTGTTGGGGAGAAAGAGTGATCTCTATTAGTAAGGGAGTCAGGCGTCATTTGATAAATGATTTTCATTTAGAGAAAGACAGGATTGATCTGGTATACAATGGCATAGAAATAGAATCTTATGTTAAACATGATTTTTCAGCCGGCTCATTATCTGTAAGGGAAGAGTTGGGCATAGAAGAAAAAGAGATTGTAATAGGCGCTATAGGACGCCTTTCTTCTGTAAAAGGTTTTGGGTATCTTGTTGAAGCTTTTGCCGGGATATCTTTATCTCGCGAAAAAAAGGTTCGCCTTGTAATCATCGGAGAAGGCGGGGAAAAGTCCGGTTTGCTTCATCGGGCCGACTTGTTAGGTGTAAGAGATAAGATCTTGATTTTGCCGGGCAAAAGACCGCTCGAAAGGTATTATTCTTTTATTGACATTTTCTGTCTTCCTTCAATAAACGAAGGTTTGGGATTGTCCCTGATGGAAGCTATGGCTTCAGGAAGAGCATGTATAGCGAGTGATGTCGGCGGGATATCTGAATTGATCACAGACGGGGTAGACGGGGTGCTCGTTAAACCGGCTGATGTTGAAGCTTTAAAAACAGCGATACTTTGTCTCGCGAAAGATTCGTCTCTTAGAGAGAAATTTTCGCAAAACGCGCAGAAAAAAGCTTTTAATAATTTTTCCATAGAGGAAAGTGTAGATAAAACAATCGAGGTTTATGAAAAAGTGATAAACAATCGTTTGCCGGTAGGGGTTTGATTTATCAAACCCGACATACGCTATACGGCATACTATTTATGCAAAATCATGCAAAAACAAAAACGTATACTTATATTTGAACTTAACTGGCTGGGAGACATTCTTTTTTCTTTTCCTTTTTTAAGGGCCATAAGAAAAGTTTTTCCTGAGGCGTATATTACCTGTGTCGTTGTGCCGCGATACGCGGATCTTCTTGTTAATAATCCGTGGATAAATGATGTTCATGTGCTGCAGGACAAAAACAGCATTTGGTCTTTGGGGCAAAAAATTTCTTTTATAAAAATGATACGCAGGGAAAAATATGATACCTGTTTTTTTTTGAAGCCTTCGCGGATAAAGACAATTATAGCGCTTTGCGCCGGAATCAAAGAGCGTATAGGATTTAAAGGAAAGGATGTGCCTCTTACCGAAACAGTTGAACTAGAAAAACAAGGGCTTCATAGAGCGGATGTGTTTTTAGCTTTGGCCGGCGCCGCGGGTATGGACGAAGCAGACGGCAGTTATGAATATTTTTTAAGTGAAAAAAATAAAGAACACGCGGAAGAATTGCTTCATAAAGAAGGAGGGGGTACGCGCAGAATGGTAGCTGTTAATCCCGGAGGCAATTGGGATGCTAAAAGATGGCCCGAAGAGAATTTCAGGGAACTAGTCAGCCGGATACTGAAAAGATTTGATGATGTTGAAGTGGTAATAACCGGAGCGAAGAAAGACGTGCATCTTGCTAACGAATTGGCAGGCGCGGGTGAAAACAATAGATGTTATGCTGTCGCGGGGAAGACGGGGCTAAATGAGCTGGCAGATATTTTCAGGCGATGTGAGCTTGTTATAAGCGCGGATTCAGGGCCGCTTCATTTAGCTTCAGCAGTGGGCGCGACAACTATAGGTCTTTTTGGACCTACATCTTCTGTTATTACAGGTCCGCGCGGTAAAGGAAAAAATATAGTTATACATAAAGACTGTTCTTGCGGGATCCCGTGTTATAAAGAGGATTGTGATAAAGATTTTGTATGTATGAGAGCTATTAGCGTGGATGAAGTTTTTGATGAAGTGTGCGGAATATTGAATACAAGTGGTTGACAGTTGACGGTTAGTTGGCTGATGGTTAAGGGGAAAGGCTCTTGACGGGTAAACAGTCAACGAATTAACGATCAACTGTCAACAAACGGGTGATTTGATACTGAATAAAAAGTGTCAACTTTTTCAGGACGATACAAAAATGAACAAAAAAAAGATAAAAAAAATATTATTTATAACTCTGAGTAATCTCGGGGATATTATTCTTACAACTCCGGTTCTGGAAAAGTTGCACGAAGAATTTCCGTGTGCCGGGATAGATGTTATGACAGGACTGCCCGGAAAGGAAATATTTGCTTTGCATCCTGCTGTGGATCATGTTCTGGTAAATCAGCGGCGCCGGCATATTTTGGATAGGCTGAGACAACTTTTTTATCTTCGCGGGAAAAAATATGACATGGTTGTAGATCTTAAAAATTCTTTGATGCCGTATCTTCTCGGCGCTGAATTTCATTCTCAGCTGTCTTTAAGACCGAAAAGCGGACATAAACATGAAGAACATCTTTCAAAATTACTGCCTTTTGAAATAGATGTTTTTTCAAATATCAGGTTTTTTGTTCCTTCAAGCGAAAATGATAAAAAATACGCGGAAGAAATAATAGAGATAAAAGAGAATGCCTTGTTTTCAGGGATACAGGGGAAAACCAAAAAAAATGTTATTATTAATCCGGGAGCAAAGAGTCATCTGAAGAGATGGCCGGAGTCCAAGTATTCGGAACTTGCTGATGTTTTAGCCGGGGAGACGGGGGCCAGGATTTTTTTTACAGGAGATATGAATGACAAGCAGGTTATTTGTGGTATTATAAAAAGAATGGCATATTCGGCAAAGGATCTTTCTGCCGGAACATCTATAGGCGTTCTTTTTGAATTGATGAAAAGAATGGATCTGGTGATAACTAATGACAGCGCTCCTTTGCATATAGCCAGCGCGGCACAAGTGCCGACTGTAGCAATATTCGGGCCGACTGACGAGTGTAAATACGGTCCGTTAGCGGATAATAGCAGGGTCATTGTTCCGAATGTGTCCTGTCGTCCCTGTTCTCGGGCACAGTGTGCTAAAGGAATCAAGAATGGATGTATATCCGAAGTTAAGGTAGATGATGTCTTTGATGCAGCAAGTAAAATACTGGGCAGGATGGCCGCAGATGATAAATAGTTGTTAGTAGGGGCGAAAAATTTTTCGCCCGGATAAAAATAAAAAACGTAGGGGCGGGCCTTGCGCCCGCCCGAAAAGGTTCTCGGGCAATCTAACAAAAAAACAAATCATGAAAAAACGTATTTTAATAACAAGAACAGATAGGTTGGGTGATGTGGTGCTTTCTACTCCCGCGATACGGGTTATAAGAAAGAAATATCCTGACGCGTATATCGCGTTTATGGTCAGACCGGAAAACAGGGATGTTGTAGCCAATAACCCGTATTTGGATGATGTGATATTATATGATAAGTACGGCAGACAAAAAAGTTTCTGGGATACTATAAGTTTCGCAAGGACATTAAAACAAAAAAAATATGATATAGCGATAGCGCTTCATCCTACTAACAGGGTGCATATTATGTTCTTTCTCGCGGGCATTAAAGATAGAATCGGGTATGATAATAAGATGGGATGGCTGCTTAATAAGAAAGTTCCGCATTATAAACAGCAGGGAAACAAGCATGAAGTGGAATATAGTTTTGACCTGTTAAAACAGTTTGGATTTGATGTCCGGGATACGGAACGCAAACCGTATATTTATACAACGGATGAGGATAAAAGATTGATTGATTGCGTGAAAAAGAATTTTGCGATCAGTGATAATATAATAGCTATTCATCCGGGAGCCAGCTGTGCTTCAAAAAGATGGAATCCGGCAAGATTTGGAATGGCGGCTGACGAATTGTCGAAGAAATATAAGGCGGATATAGTTTTGATCGGCGGGGAGGAAACCAAACCTTTTAGCAAAATAACGGCTAAAAGTATGAAAAAGCGTGTTGTAAATCTAACGGGGATGTTAAGGGTTGGAGAATTGGCTGAGTTCCTTTCAAGGTGCCGTATTTTTATCTCAAATGATTCCGGACCGGTACATATCGCGGTTGCTGTTAATACTTCGGTGGTAACTATTTTTGGGCGTAAAGATCCGGGTCTTTCTCCGAAGAGGTGGGGGCCGTTAGGAAAGAACGATATTGTGTTACATAAAGATGTAGGGTGTAAAAGGTGTACAGCGCATAATTGCGAAAAAGACTTTGAATGTTTAAACGCGATAGAGGTTGATGCCGTTATTAACGCGGCAGATAAAATACTTAATAGTGAATAGTAGATACCAGGGGTACATTGCAATGTGCCCTGAAAAGTAAAAGCCGGGGGTTGAAAGAGACACAAAGATACTCGTCTCCAGATGGGGACAGGTACCCCTCGAGAAGAATAATCCCGTGCAGGTACCAGTCCCCTTATTTTTATTTTTTCAAGCATGTCTCCAATGTGCGGCTTTGGGAAGTAATTAAAAAAAACTCTGTGCCTCTGAGACTCTGTGGTAAAAAATTCTGAAAAAAGGAGGAATATTATGAGCGAACAATGGGAAATAAACATAAATGACAGCAATTTTAAACAGGAAGTGCTTGCTTCGGATAAACCTGTACTGGTGGATTTCTGGGCGGAATGGTGCGGTCCATGCCGAATGATAGCGCCTGTAATCGAAGAAATAGCAAGTGACTACAAAGGCAGGGTCAAGGTGTGCAAGCTTAATGTAGATATTGCCAAACAAACAGCGTCTGACTATAATATTATGAATATTCCTACCATAATGATATTTAAAAACGGTGAAATAGTCGAAAAGATTATGGGCGCAGTTCCTAAGAATGACATTGTTTCCAAGATAAATGCTTATATTTAAAATGGATACGAGGATATATCTCTTCTGAAACTCTTCTGAAACGATTGACATTTAGCATGTATACATGTTAAAATATTTCTTCTTATGAAGAATATATATATATATAAAGGGGGTATAATCTGTGAAGAAATATAAATATTCTACTCTTGCCAGAATAGTAAAAGGCTTTCACGGAAAAAGGATAATAGTTATCGGGGATCTGCTTCTTGATCAGTTTATATGGGGAAAGGTTTCCCGTATATCTCCGGAAGCGCCGGTACCCGTGGTTTGGGTAACACGCGACAGTTTTATGCCCGGAGGGGCATGTAATGTGGCGAGTAATCTTGCGGAATTGGGAGCAAAAGTTTCTATTGTGGGCATTGTAGGATCGGACGAAAAAGCGGATATTCTTAAATCGTTGCTTAGAGAGAAATATATTTCTACGGAAGGGATAGTAAGCGATAAGACCAGGCCGACTATTCTTAAAACACGTGTTATTGCTAATCATCAGCAGGTTGTGCGTATAGACAGAGAGGATATTAATCAGGTAACCGGTAAATATCTGGAGAAAATAAAAGATTATTTAAATAAGAATATTAAAAATTGTGACGGAATTATAATTGAGGATTATGGAAAAGGCGTTATTACGCCGGCTCTTCTTAAAAGTGTTGTTCCTCTTGCTAAAAAACACGGCAAGGTTATAGCAGTAGATCCTAAGGAGAGTCATTTCTCGTATTATAAAGGTGTAAGCGTAGTTACGCCCAATCATCATGAAGCGGGCAAGGCTGTCGGGTTTGTAATTGACAGCGACAAAAAACTTTCTCTGGCAGGTGAAAGGCTTTTAGAAAAACTCAAAGCGGAAGTAATTTTGCTTACTCTGGGTGAAGAAGGTATGATGGTTTTTGAGAAAGGAAAACGGCCGCATAAGATACCGACAGTGGCACAGGAAGTTTTTGATGTTTCCGGAGCGGGAGATACGGTTATTGCTACGTATATTCTTTCTGTAGTAAGCGGAGCTTCGCCGATAATCGCGGCTCATATTGCTAACTGCGCCGCGGGTATTGTTGTAGGGAAAGCAGGTGTCGCGGTTGTTAATAAAGAGGAGTTGAAAAATAAACTGCGGCAGGATGTCGTTCAGAAAAGATAGCGTTAAAAATAAAAAGATAAAATACGAAAAATAAATCAGCCGCAAAGTTATAAAGAAGAAAATAAGAGGATTATTCTCGCCGGGGGCCAGCCATAGGAGATTAGACACAGCAGGCAGGGCAGAATTCTAAGTTTGGTGTTTTTGCGCTTTTGCGGCAACAAAAGAAAGGGTGAGCAATGAAAGTAGTTGTTGTTATACCCGCAAGATGGCAGTCGACCCGGTTAAAAGGGAAAGTGCTGGCAGACATAAACGGTAAACCTATGATACAGCATGTGTGGGAACGGGTGAACGAGGCCCATTCTGTGGATGATATTATTGTGGCGGCGGACAAAGAAAGAGTTATCAAAGTTGTCGAGTCTTTTGGAGGCAAAGCCGTGTTTACTTCTCCGGAACAGCCTTCAGGAACTGATAGGATAGCTGAAGTTGCTAATACAGTTGACGCTGATGTGTTTATAAACGTTCAGGCGGATGAACCTCTTGTTCATCCTTTAATGGTGGATGAACTTGCTCAGGTTTTTGAGTATGAACGTAACATACAAATGGCTACGCTTATTAAACGCATTCACAAAAAAGAGGAAATTACGGATCCGCATATAGTTAAATGCGTAGTGGATAGAAAAAACTACGCGTTGTATTTTTCCAGGAGTCCGGTTCCGTATGTTCGTGATTCCGGCGCGACGGATGAGACGGGTCAGCCTATTATAACCGGCGACATAAGCGGAAGTTATTTTAAACATATCGGGCTTTATGCGTATACAAAAGAATTTCTTTTTACATTTACGAATCTTCCGAAATCTACGCTGGAAGAAGCGGAGAAATTGGAACAACTACGGGTATTGGAACATGGATATAAGATAAAGACCATAGAGACAAGATATGAAACTATCGGGGTAGACACTGAAGAAGATCTTGAAAAAGTGCGCGCGATCTTATCCGGGAAAATTGAAAATGTTAGTGTTTGATGGTTATGGTAAGGAAGATCTGAATATATGAAAAACAATATAATAAAAATAGGATTAAATAATATCAGCATAGGTCTGGGGGCGCCGCTTGTTTTAATTGCAGGGCCTTGTGTCATCGAGTCCGAGGAAAGTGTTTTTGAACATGCAAAGGCTATAAAAGCTATTGCCGGGAAGCTCAATATTCCTTATATCTTTAAAGCAAGCTATGATAAAGCAAACAGGAGTTCTATTGCTTCTTTTCGGGGTCCGGGGTTGAAATCCGGGATGAAAATACTGAAAACAATACGCAGGGAATTATCTGTGCCGGTATTAAGTGATGTTCATTGTGTTTCGGAAATAGACGAGGCGGCCGAGGTTCTGGATATAATCCAGATACCGGCGTTTCTATGCAGACAGACAGATCTTATGGTGAAAGCGGCTCGGACGGGTAAAGTCATAAATGTTAAAAAGGGGCAATTTATGTCTCCGCGGGAAATGAATAATGTAATATCCAAAATAGAATCAGCCGGGAATAAAAATATAATGCTTACGGAACGAGGTACAAGTTTTGGTTATAATATGCTGGTAAATGATTTTCGGGCGCTTATAATAATGCGCGAGACAGGATATCCGGTAGTATATGACGCTACTCATTCGGTTCAGATGCCGGGAGCTTTAGGGATGCGGACAGGCGGTGAGTCGCAATATGTTCTGCCTCTTTCCAGAGCTGCTGTAGCTGTCGGGTGTGATGCTCTTTTTGTGGAGGTTCATCGGGATCCGGCTAACGCGAAAAGTGATGGGACAAATATGCTGGCTCTTTCGGATCTGGAAGATTATTTAATAGCGGTCAAAAGTATAGAAAACAAGGCAGGGATATAAAATGAGTCTTTCAAGAGCGAGAAAAGTGTTATTAAACGAGAGTCAGGCGATAGAACAGCTTATTGATAAACTGGATGGTGATTTCGACAGAGTTATCGATGTCATGGCCGGGACAAAAGGACGGGTTATAGTCACGGGTATGGGAAAACCCGGGTTTATAGCGCAGAAAATTTCAGCGACTATGGCATCTACGGGTACGCCTTCACTTTATCTTCATCCGGCGGAAGCTTTGCATGGAGATCTTGGCCGGGTTACTGCCGACGATGTTATAATCGCTTTTTCAAACAGCGGAGAGACTGAAGAAATGATAAAACTGCTGCCGATTATAAAAAAAATAGGAGCTAAACTTATAGCGGTTACAGGAAATAAAAAATCTACTCTTGCGGTTAATAGTGATTATGTTTTAGACAGTTCAGTTGATACAGAGGCCTGTCCGATGGGGTTGGCTCCTACTACTTCTACGACCGCTATGCTGGCTTTGGGAGACGCGCTTGCTATCGCTCTTTTAGAAAAAAAAAATATACAGCCGAATGATTTCGCGTTATATCATCCCGGCGGGGTTTTGGGTAAACGCCTTTTATTGACGGTTCGGGATATTATGCGGCTTAAAGAGCATATTCCTATAGTCAAAGAGAATACAAAAATAAAGGAAGTTCTTCTTAAAATTACGGAACTTAAAACCGGCAGCGCAAGTGTTGTTGACGATAACGGGAAATTGATAGGAATTTTTACGGATGGTGATTTGAGAAGACATTTTAACGAAGGAAGCGGTCTTTTGAATCAGGAAGTCGGTGAAGTAATGACAAAATCTCCTGTCACTATAACGGGTGATCGTTTGGCGGCGGAAGCTTTTGAAGTTTTACGGGACAGAAGGATTGATGAAATTCCCGTTGTTGATTCTGACGGCCGGCCGGCAGGAATATTGGATGTTCAGGATATTTTGAAAGCAGGCCTGGTTTAATCTTAAAGAGTGGAACGGGAATCCGCAGTTTTATGGTTCCGCATTTTTGCGAAATTCATTTTTTATTATTTAAAAGTAAAGGAATTTGATTATGGCGAATGAATATTCTCCGGAACTGGTTGAAAGAGCCAAAAAAATAAAACTTTTAATACTTGATGTGGATGGTGTTCTTACGGATGCCAGGATTATTTATGGTAATTACGGCGATGAGATAAAGAATTTTGATGTTAATGACGGTCTTGGAATATTGCTTTGGAAAAGAGCGAAACTTAAATGTGTGATATTGACCGCTAAAGGATCGCGGATAGTAGCAAAAAGGGCCAGAGAACTTAAAATAGATAAAGTTTATAAAGATTTTCATTATAAGATCGAAGCGCTTATAAAGATCCGGCGTAAATTCGGAGTGAAAGATGAGGAGATTTGTTTTGTCGGCGATGATTTGATTGATATCCCCGTATTAAAACGGGTTGGGCTGGCAGTTGCTCCGTCTAATGCTATGGTAGACGTAAAAGAGTATGTACATCTTATTACCGGGAAACAGGGAGGCAGGGGAGCTGTCAGAGAAGTAATAGATTTCATTTTAAAGGCACAGGGTAAATGGGAAAAGGTAACTGCCAGGTATTACGAATAGTAAATAACGGAAGGACAGCAGTATGTTTTTGGTAAAGGTCAGGTCTGTGTTTAGCGGGGCTCATAATCTTAGGGGCTACAAAGGTAAATGTGAAGATCTGCACGGACATAATTGGAAGGTGGAAGTTTCTGTGTCAGGGGAAAAGCTTGATGATATAGGTATGGTCGTGGATTTTTCGCTGTTAAAACAGGAATTGAATAAAATTTTGAATGAACTTGACCATAAATATCTTAATAAGATTGAATATTTTAAATGTATAAATCCTACTTCGGAAAATATAGCAAAATATGTATATGAGAAAATGGTAAAGAACGGTTTGGGCGTTAACATTAAAGAAATTACGGTATGGGAAACAGATACTTCGTCAGCGACGTATTCTGTGAGAGTCGTTGGTCGTTAGTCGGTAGGGGCGGCCGGCTGGCCGCCCGAAAAAGGAAAAAATAAAGCGGGTACGCAGGAGCCGCTTGCCCGTCCTTTGGCGGGTCTCCTGACGGCGAACCTCATTCGTCATTGCGAGGCTGTAAGCCGACGCGGCAATCTCAAATTCGGGGACATGCCAGAAAGCGCCTGTTGGCGCGTTCTGGGTTCAAGGTTTTTTGTATAGAAAAAAAGTTATGAAGTGTGGCGCTTAAAGGGTGTGTCCCCAAGGAAGTTGCTTTACGCAAAACCTCACTCAGATTGGGTAGTGGTTAAGTCTGCGAATGCATTGGATATAAGGACAACATATGAAAAAAGACAAAAAAGCTATAGTACTTTTGTCCGGAGGAATGGATTCAGCGGTTACATTGTATATGGCTAAACAGGAATGTGAATGTAAGGCACTTATATTTAATTACGGGCAGAAGGCCTTTAAGGAAATAGAGTTTGCTAAAAAGCTTTCAGATAAGGCAAAAGTGCCTTTTTATGTTCTGGATATAAGTTTACCCTGGAAGGGCAGTTCTCTTTTGGATGAAACTAAGCATATTCCGGATACTGTATCGGCTATGGATGGTGAAATACCTTCGACATATGTTCCTGCCAGGAATATTATATTCTTAAGTTTTGGAATATCTTTTGCAGAGGCTGATGGGGCAGATGCTGTTTTTATAGGCGCTCATCAGCATGATTTTTCTAATTATCCGGATTGTCGGGATTCTTTTTTTGAAAGTTTCAGGGAAACGGTCAGACAGGGAACAAAACAGGGAACAACAGGAAATCCTGTAAAGATAAAGACTCCCATAATAAGCAAAACAAAAAACGAGATAGTGCGGACAGGACTTAAATTAGGCGTGCCTTTTGAATATACATGGTCATGTTATTCCGGAGAAGAAGTTCCTTGCGGTGTATGCGAATCGTGCAGGTTTCGTATAAAGGCTTTTGAGTCAGCAGGAATAAGAGATCCTTTTTGGGAAAGGAAAAATTAAATTTAAATTATGAAAAAAGGTGAATTTTTTATACGGGATATAGTTTCGAAAAAAGTAAAGGCATCACATGCCAGAATTTCGGAAATATTCCTATCTTATCAGGGGGAGGGCTCTTTTACGGGCAGCAGGCAGTTGTTTGTGCGTTTTTATGGGTGCAATCTTGCTTGTATTTATTGTGACACTATTCTTGACGGTTATAAGGTGTTTTCGCCTGAAAAGCTTTTAAACGAGGTTTCTTCGCGTGGAAGAGAATATAATGAGTTTACTCTTACTGGGGGAGAACCTCTTTTACACGCTGATTTTTTAAAGGTATTTTTGCCGTTGTATAAAAAAAAGTTTAATAATAAAAGGATATATTTAGAAACAAACGGGACGCTTTCGTATGAACTTGATATGATAATAGATTATATCGATATAATAGCTATGGATTTTAAACTTCCCTGTTCGGGGCTGAGCGGCGGGAATATAGGGAAAGAGCATTGGCGGTTTATTGAAAAAGCTGTTTCAAAAGATCTTATAGTGAAAGCAGTGATTACTTCTGATACCGGGATGGATGCAATAAAAAAAATGACAGATGTTTTAAAAAGCGTACGAGGGAATTTTATTATTATACTTCAGCCTGTTACGCCGGTAAACAGTCTGGCTGAAAAGCCTGATACGGAAATGCTTTCCTATTTCGAAAGGTATATTTTTAAGGAAACAGGAAAACCGACCCGTATAATGGGACAGGCGCATAAATATTTGGGAATTAAATAGTCGTTAGTCGTTGGTCGTTAGTTATTCGGTTGACAGTTGACGGTTAGTTGGTTGATGGTTAAGGGGAAAGGCTCTTGACGGGTAAACAGTCAACGAACCAACGATCAACCGTCAACAAACGGGTGATTTGATAGTGTGTGAAAAGTGTCAACTTTTTCAGGACGATACAAGTCGTAGGGGCGGGTCTTGGGAGGTTTTTTGACGGTGAATAGATTACGTCATTGCGAGCGACCAGCGGGAGCGCGCCAATCCCGAATAGAAAGGATACAGGAAAAATCGGGACGAAATCCTTTCCGTCATTGCGAGGGCCGAGGCAGACGAGGCCTGTGGCAATCTCGAATAAAATTAGGACAAAACGGAAAATAGAAATATGACAAAGATAAATAAAAAAACAGGATATCAAGGTCTGCAGAAAAATGTGCGGTTGGTAAAATTGCCGGATATAGATGTCTGGGAAAATAAATATCAGGACAAAGAATATATAGTCAGATTTGATACTTCGGAATTTACCTGTATATGTCCTAAAACGGGTCTTCCGGATTTCGCGCGTATATACATCGAATATTCGCCTGCTAAATGGTGCATAGAACTAAAATCATTTAAAGAATATATGTTTTGTTACCGGAATCTCGGTATATTCCATGAACATGTTATTAACCATATGCTTGAAGATCTTCTCAAGAGTTGCGATCCTTTATGGATACGGGTAAAAGGAATATTTAATACGCGCGGCGGTATTATCACGACAGTAGAAACTGAATACAGAAAAGAAACCGGAAAGTGAAGATAAAAACAAGGCGATATCATATTTATTATTGGGCAAGGATAGCCTTGTTTTTAATAGGGGTTGTTCCGCGTAAAATAGCGTTGGCAATAGCTGATTTTTTAGGAAGAATTGCTTTTAAAATGCTTAATAAACATCGGAACAAAGCTATGGAAAATCTTAGCGAAGTACTGCATTGCGGTGAAGATAGAAGCGCGAAAATAGCGCGCGGTGTTTTCATAAATATGGCTAAGAACGGGATAGATTGGATCAGATCGCTCTCTTTGAAGTGGGGATTTGTTAATAAGATCGTAACGGAGGTTTCAGGATTAGATCGTTTAGACAAAGCGCTTGAGTCCGGAAACGGCGCTATTTTGATGGCGTCTCATTTTGGGAATTGGGAATTAATGTCTATTTATCTTACTCTCAGGGGGTATAACGGAGCTATTATAGCCCGGAGGATATATTTTCACAAGTATGATAAGATATTAAATCAGATGCGTACACGTTTTGGGGTAAAAGTTATATACAGGGATGAATCGCCTAAAAAAATACTTAATGTTCTCAAGAATGGACAGATTCTAGGGATGCTTGCGGATCAGGACGTTGATAGTGTCAGCGGAGTGTTTGTTGACTTTTTCAACAGGCCCGCGTATACACCGTCCGCTCCTGTGAAAATAGCGATGAAGACCGGAGCGCTTTTAGTGCCGGCTTTTATGATAAGAAAAAAGGATGATACTTATAAATTAATTATTGAGGAGCCGATTGATGCCGGGTCGTCTGACGGTTCTGCGGAAGAAATAATAAAATATACGCAGGCCTGGACAGCTGTTCTTGAAAAATACGTCAAAGAATATCCGGAACAATGGGTATGGATACATGATAGGTGGAAAACTAAAAAAGTCGTTAGTCGTTAGTCGTTAGTCGTTGGTCGTTGGTCGTTGGTCGTTGGTCGTTGGTCGTTCAGTTGACAGTTGACGGTTAGTTGGTTGATGGTTACCCGTCAACTAAATACGTCATTGCGGACACGAGCCATGCGAGTGTCGCGGCAATCTCCACCGTCTTTGCGAGGGAGCAAGAGCGACTGCGGCAATCTGAATGGGAAAATATATTAAAGAGTTAGTGCCTTAGCGGCTCAAAAAAAGAGAATGGTTATATGGAAAAGTATAGAAACAACATAAAAGCTATTTTAAAAGAAAACAGCAAGATCAAATATGCTTTTCTTTTTGGGTCAGGGGCCAAAACGCTTCGGCCTCAAAGTGATATAGATATTTTAGTCGGGGGAGATTTGGAATTTAACGACGTAACGGACTTATCAATGAAACTTGAATCAAAATTTAACAGGAAAGTGGATATAGTTCTGACAGACGCGGCTACTTCTGATGTGATTCTTAAGGCTTTTTTTGAAGGCGAGCTTATTTTAGTAAATGACAGAGAAGAAATGAAAAAAGATTATTTTAAAAATTTATATCTTTATGAAAATAGTGGAAACTTAAGAAAACTGCGGACAAAGAGGGTTAGAAGGAGGTATGCGGATGGTTGATAAAAATGTAATAATATCCAGAGTGGAACAAATAGATAAACATTTAAACAGGATTTTTGTTTACAAAAATATATCTTTTGAAAAATTCCAAAAAGATTTAATCGCGCAAGATGTCGTAGAATATAATTTTTTTCAGATAATCAATCATATTATTGATATGATTGAGCATATAGTCGTGGACGAAGATTACGGTT